>DAHXNQ010000069.1 GCA_027365315.1 Rhabdochlamydiaceae bacterium
CCTTGTCGCTGTTCTTCCTCGCCTACCCTCTCGGGTATGGTCTCGTCAGAACAGCAAGGGGCCAGCAAGCTGGCTCTGACAACGGACGCCAAAATCATCGATTTTTCTAGGAGCTGGAGTTTTGCAACCACCTCTTAGCCCTTTTGATACTGTAACCGGCGACCTCGCACAAATGCTAGCATAGAATTGAGTGAGCGGACGATGCGGATCAGTTCGAGCAGCTGCGTCCGCTCCTTTTCGAAGTGAATACCCTGCGTGCGCGAAGAGTGTTGCCGCGCCAGCAGCCGCGATAGCAGATCCTTGCAACGCACCCGCATCTGCCGTTCCGCCTCTTTCAGCTGCTCGATCTTCTCTGAGAGCTCCGCTTCCGATTCTTGCTGAGACTCCTCCTCATCCTCGATCCAGACAAAGCGGGTCAGAATCTGGTGTGCGAAGAAGCGGCGGCGCTGCATGGCATAGCCTGGTGGGGAGGAGAAGCTAGCCCAGGAGAGTACAGTTTCGTGCAGACCAAACAGCTGCGTCCACTCCGAGCGGTAGATAGCCGACATCCCCACTGCATCGAAATGGTGCGAAACATTTGAAGAGTCGGTCACATAGCGCGAGTCGACAGTTGCCTGGTCGTGGGCAAATCGCTCGTGGAACTGGATGTCCAGATTGGAAATGGTGGTGGGAGAAGAGGGTCTGGCGCTCACGCCAAACATTCTGACTATTTAGCCTCTACAGTGCAAGTGTAAGAAATATATATTATAACATGACTGATAGTCAGCAGGTTATGTTTTTAAATATGCAATTATATGGCCTGTGCTTTATAATATGTGAGATCAAGAATTAATTTTTTAGCTATAATGAGTCGCTTAGAGTCCTACGAGTTAACCACTACCGATCTTCTGGCCTGTGCAGGCACATTGGGAACTGCCGCACCTTATGCTTGGCGTCATCTACAGAAGAGCCTGACCACCGAAGAGGGCAAGTGGGGACACCGGATCATCGCCATTTTGGAGAGCATCCCTCTGGGCGTCGGTTTTCTGGTGGGCCTTGTGGAGCGCATCTTGGTCCATTGCTATTCCAATACAGCATCAGGCGCCGCATCAGATTCCAAGCAAGAGGCGAAGCCTCTAACATCTCGCGTAAAGTCCATCTTGGAAGAAGAGGATGCAGCAGAGAAATCTGAAGAGAAACCGATAGATCCAAAACAGTCCGAGAAGAAAACGCCGGTAGAGCCCGATTTCAAACCCATCCTACCCGCTGCAGACTGGATCTCGGATATCGCCGAATTACCCAAACCGGACGCCATTCCTCCACATGCTAGTTGGCGCAAGCGAGCGCTCACGATCGATGAGTGCGCGCGCAAAGCGATCAAAAACCTAGAGAAAGCTAGGCGCCACCACATTCTTGATGATCTGAGTCAGCCAAGAAGCACCCGAGATTTGGTGCAAATACCAAATTATTTTGACGTCGGCCCTCTTCCTGAAGTTGAGGAATTGGCTAGCGCGCAGAAGCTCGTAGAGCCGCTTTCCTTCTCGATTTCCCATGCCGAGCTCTGGGCAGGAGCTGGGCAACGCGCGAGCGATGCTCCACGTACTCCCAATATCGAGGATGCACATTTTGCCAAGATGCTGAACGGAAATGGCGATCAGCCGCGTGGTTGCTACTTTGGTCTTTTCGATGGCCATGGAGGCACTGCTGTGGCGCAGTTTGCCGCCTCTCTTTGCATGAACAATTTTGAAACATTCCTCGCAGCAGCTGGTAGCAACACTCATCAGGCTTTGGAGCTGCTTTTGGAATGGGTAGAGAAAGAGATTAAAAAGAAATTTGACAGCGCAGGTGGTTCTAAATGGAGCTCTGGTAGCACTGTGGTGCTGGGTTTCATCGATTCCCACACTGGTATTGCCACTGTAGCTACATTAGCCGATGCCGAGGTGAGCCGCTATACAGTTGATGAACGCGAGCCTGCTGCTGCAAAGCTCCTTCCTCTTAGTCCTCTACTGAGCTGGAAAGATCAAAAAGAGATCGATAGGGCGAAGAAAGAGAAAGGGCTGGCCATCTTGTGGGGTCGTCTTGGCGGTTGTTTGGCGGTTAGCCGAGCTCTTGGAGATTGTAGCTACAAAGGAATCTCCCACAAGCCCAAAATCACACAATGCCGCGTCAAGAAGGGGCAAATCATTTTGGCAGCTTGCGATGGTCTGCGAGAGAATGCTTTTAAACGACTCAAGATCTGTCCCGAGCAGCATATCGCCGAGCAGATCGCTCGCTACCAGAAAGAGGGCGATCCAGAGGGGCGCTCGCTAGCTGAAGTGCTGGTCGCCTCGGCAGAGACCTACTCCACCGATGATATTAGCGCTATGGCAATCGTAGTTGGCTAGTAATTAGGGTTGCGAGTTAGAATGAGCGCGCTGCCGTTTGCCCGTCATCATGTTCTTGAAAAGCCTATCATATATTCTACTTGCTCTCTCGCTTCTCTCTTTTCCCCTGAGGGGGGAGGCGCAGCAGCTGCATGAGCTGCATTTTCCCGAAGTTTCAGCTGACCAGTTTGTGCGCCATGTGGGCCGCCTCACCGGTAAGCAGTTCATCTACGATGCCGCAGAGCTGCAGTTTTTAGTCCGGTTTGATACAGCCGAGCCAATCAGCAGCGAGAAATTGCTGCAAGCGATGATCAAAATCCTAAAAGTCAATGGGCTATCAGTCAAGTGCGAAGATGACTACTGGGTGATCTCTCGAGCCGTTTTTGTCGAAGAATTGCCCGAAGAGGCCTCTCATCAGTTTTATGTGCACAAGCTGCAGTATCACGAAGGTGCCGAGATCGAGGCAGCGCTGAAGAAGCTGGCCAGCGAACTGAAGGGGCCCACCAGGCTCGCTAAACCGCTCATCGAGGCGATCCAGTCGCTCCACTGGGTCAAACCGACCAACTCGCTTGTCTTCTCGGGCACCGCCGAGGCGCTCGCCTCCCTGCAGCAGCTCATCTCCGACCTTGATCAGCCCCTCAAGCAGGTCTTCATCGAAATTTTGGTGGTCGAGACCGACGCCCGCAAAACCAGCGACTTTGGTCTCGACTGGGCGGCGGGGGGCGAGCTTCTAGGCAAAGTGGGCGCTGGACTGGGGCAGCTACTGCAACCGGGAACCTGGCCCGAAGCGCTGCAGAAGGGCGCTTCGCGAGGACTATCGCAGCTACCGATGCGCGGTCCCTTCGAGCTGGGAGTTATCGGCGATCTGATCCGCCACAAAGGTAACGCCTATCTCACGCTTGGTGCACTGGTCTCGGCGTTGCAAAGCGATGGCGACGCCAGCATTGTCCTCAACCAGAAGATCATCACCCAAGACAATAAAAACTCCAAAATCTTCTGCGGCGACAACATCCCCTACACCGATTCGGTGGTGCAGACTGTGGGCGTGGGCCAGCAGACCACTGCCCATGTGAACTACCGCGATGTGGGGGTCAGCCTCAGCATCACTCCCATCCTAGGCGATCAGGATGTGATCACTCTGCACATCGAGGAGGAGATCAGCGAAAGTCTGGGCGATCTCTCTACCCAGAATGCACATGGCATCCACACCACCAAGACCCATATGGTGACAGATGCTCATGTGCCCGACCGCCACTTCCTCGTTCTCAGCGGCATGATGCGCAACGCTACATCTGTCCAGAAGGCAGGACTGCCCTGCTTGGGTGGCATTCCCTATCTCGGCAGCCTCTTTGGCAAAACCAAGCGATCGAGCGAGAAGCGCAGTGTCATCATCTTTGTACGCCCTCACATCGTCCGCTCGATGGATGAATACCGCGACCTCTCTCAAAAGATGGAGGCGGCCCTCCCGCAGCAATAATTATTATTTGCGATGGTGGGGCTTGCTTAGGCGACTCCTTTTGCGTAGAATCCCTCCGCACGTGTATTTCCAGATTGTGGATTGATAGCTCAGCGGATAGAGCACCCGCCTTCTAAGCGGGCGGTCGCAGGTTCGAGTCCTGCTCAATCCGTTATTATTGATTTGGTTTAAGATGGCTTCTTCTAGCTACGGCCTCTTTGCACAGGGCCCTCATATCGGTGATTATGAAATTCGTACCTATAGTTTCCCCGATCTAGAAGGGGAGATTGCAAAGCTCAGGCGTAGCTTGGGTGGATCGCTGCATGAATGGGATCGGCAGGAGCTTGTCTCAAGAAGATTATTGCAGCTGATCCAAGAGACAAAAAGTCCCTGTTTTCTTCTTCCTGCTGTTTTAGAGTTTCTTGATAGAGCTCTGCAAGAAGAGCTAGTTGCTCATCTTCCCTTCATCCACTTCGAACTCTACCTCAATCAATTCTCTGGTCTGTCGCCCGAAGAAAATCTTGATGTGCGCAGCAAAATCGCCGGTAAGAGGGTGCCGCGCGACAGCTACCAGATCTATTTTCCCATCGGGATGGGCAAAAGCTATCCCGGTACGCACTTTGTCACAGCACACTCTTCGCCCGACCTTGATACCACCATCGCCTCCTTTTGGGGATGGCTCGATGCTTTTGCAGCGCGCGTAGCCGATGGGCTGCATGTCTGGAATCTTCCGGGAGGGGACGAGCTCACACATGTCGAGATCGATCAGCTGTTCCGCGAGATCTTTGGCCCGCGCTCAATTGTGCAAGTGGCCAAAACCCGCAGTCAGCTCACCCTATCGGGAGTCGATCTCATCAGCCAGAGAGGATTTGTCAAGAAAGGGCAGGATGCTTCTCCGCTGGTGGAAGATTGTGATGCCAGCGGCTGCACTGTTGTGGTGGTGGATACGGCAGGTCTTTATCTGGGCGACTGGCGCGCTATCGATGTGGAGCGGGTCAGGCAGGTGACACTGCTGCTAGGCAATGCGCTCAGGTGGTTTGAAAAACGTCTGCATCTCGGTCTAGTCAGGGTGCTAGGTGGAGCTTCCGTTCTACAGAAAGATCTCCCTCTTTTCTTTGCCGGCCAGTGGGCGCTGACCCTTTCGGAGGCGGAGCCGACAGAGGAGTGGAGCCCCCGTCAGAAGGAGCTAGCAGAGCTCTACCTCAAGAGAGTGCTGGGTCTCGAGCTGGGGCTAGCCGCCACCTTCTCTGATCTTGCCACTGCTCTTGCGCAGCGGGGCGTTCATCGGATGGAGGGACTCAAACAGGAACAGTTGAAAGGTGGTGAGCCGAAAGGACTGTTTGACGAAAAGGGTAAACTCAAAGAGGAGCGAGGGCCCATTTTTCACTACCTTACTACCGTTCTCGAGAGCTCATCCGAGGCGATGCGCACTACAAGAGCCGGTCTTGAGAGTCTGCGCTGGTCGCTTCAGATCAAGCGAGAGGTATTTGGTAGTGAGCCAAGGCGCATCACCCCGCGTACCGATCTCGAAGAGATCCGCGGACTAATGGGTAACGAGACCAGTCTTACAGTGACGATAGAAGATGGAAAAGGGGCATTCTTTCCTCTAGGAGTGGTCCATGCAGCCGATCTTTACAGACCTACTTTGGGTACTGTCTCCCTGCGCGATTTTTCCAACCGCGAAGAGACGAAGGTGCCCCCCTATCTTGAAGTGATCAGTGTGATCGACCATCACAAGATGAATCTCGGCACCAGCATTCCTCCGCTGATGCGGATCAGCGATATGCAATCCTCTAATTCCACTCTGGCTGAGCTCAGCTTCCTGATCAACGACTACTACAGCTCGCTTGGGATGAGCATCGAGGAGATCGATGCGCAGCTGAAGCGAGCTTTAAAGAACGCTTCGGAAAGAAGGGTGGCAGCCCGTCTTCTTCAGAGGCGAAGCAGCTGTGAGTCCAGCAACTACTGGGTCGATCCAGTGCGCGAGTTTGTAGAGTACCTCCACTTCCTCTATGCAATTTTGGATGACACGGACCTGCTAGCAAAAGTGAGCTATCGCGATGTAGAGGTGGTGGCAGGACTTCTCACTAGGCTCAAATCGCTTCTTCAGAAAGAGGAGATCGAGCTGCTGCACTACGATGACCTTCCGCGCGATCAGCAGTTTGCTTGCAGGGCAGCTGCCAGAATTTTGCAGAATGTCGACATGTACTCCCTCTACCGCAAAACCTACGCGGCCAAAGAAGCTGCCATCGATGCGCAGATGAAGGCGGCCTCTTTAGGGCAGAAAAACTTTCTCTTTGCCGATACCAAGATCCAGAACGGCTGCTGCCGCGGAGGGCAGATCAAGCTCTTCCCCAACAACTTTCCTCTCTTTCAGCAGCATGTGGGCAAGCTGCGCTATGTCTGGGCAGAAGAGGCTGCTCTCTTCGCAAGAGAGCGTCCCGAAGTCGATCTTCATATGCTGATGGTCAGCACCATTGCAGGCGCCGAGGATCAGTTTTCGGGCGTAGCACCCTCTTACCAGCACAAAGATGAGCTCTGGATCTGGATCCCCGGTACAGAGACATCGATCTCCCACCTGAAGACCTTCTTAGGCGCTTTCCGCGCAGCCCCTGGCCTTGCCAACGGAGCTCTAGAGCTGAGACTCTCTTCCGGAGAGAGGATGGCTCTTTACGAGGAGCTGTTCCGTGAAAGCTTCTTTATGCTGCCCACCAGCGTAATCAAAGAGAAAACCCCAGATGCGGTAGCCGTGCTGGCCTTCCGTCCGGGGCTGCTCAATTCGCGTAAGACGATGGTTTCGCCCTATTTACCCAAGTGATTCTGCCGATGCAACCGCTGAGGGTGCAGGAGGTTCGTCGAGGATCTCTAGGTTGACGCGGAGACCGTTGCGGCTGGCCACCGACATCAGAAGGGTGCGGATCGCGTTGATCGTTTTGCCTTTCTTGCCGATGATTTTGCCGATATCCGATTTCTCTGCCCGTAGTTCAATGATCAGAGTGTGGCTGCCTCCGATTTCATTGATCTGAACCTTCTCGGGGTGGTCGACCAGATTTTTCACAATGTATTCGATAAATTCTTTCATGCTCGCGTGCCTCATGTGGTACGGGGATTCTGTAGTCATTGCGGACTCTATCTACAGTACTCAAAAGTTCAATTTCTGCAACTTGAGAGCTGCGAGTGCATCGATAAGATATAGAGGCAGAGGTGCCAACAGCGAGAGCTGCATGCCGGTGCAGGGGTGGGTGAAACAGAGCTCATGTGCATGCAGCAGCTGTCCGGAGAATCCCAAGCGTTGGTTGATTTTCAGGTTGCCATAGAGAAGATCGCCTACAACCGGAGCGCCTAGAGCGGCGAGATGGACGCGGATCTGGTGTGTACGCCCGCTTTTTGGCCGCACTCGCACCAGGCAGTAGGAAGTCGCTTCATCCAGGATCTCGATGTGACTTTCGGCAGGCCTGCCCTTCTCATGATCGATGCACATCTGGGTGCGCTCTTTGGGGTGGCGCCCGATCGGCGCCTCAAACCATCCCTCTTTGGGTTTTCCGTAGGTGATGGCGAGATAGCTTTTCTGCATCGATCGTGAAGCAAACAGCTCGATCAGCTTAGCGTGGGCGCTAGCCTGCTTGGCTGCAAGCAGAACACCCGAGGTCTCTTTGTCGAGGCGGTGGACAATGCCAGGCCGCAGCTGGCTTGTCTCAAGCAGATCGGCTCTTGCACCTAGGTGATGCATCAGCGCATTGACAAAGGTGCCTGTTGGATGACCCACTGCGGGATGAACCACCATTCCAGCAGGTTTATTCACCGCTAGGAGATAGTCATCCTCCCACAGAATATCGAGGGGTATGGGCTCGGGAGTTGCAGAGAGTTCGGGGGTGAGAAGAAAGAAGAGCTCCACCTCGTCGCCCGCTTCTACAAGCTGGCGTTTCTTTGGTCGCTGGCCATTGATGCGTACAGCTCCCTCTGCTAGCAGAAACTGGAAGTAGCTACGCGACCTCTCTGGAAAGTGTAGCGCGAGTAGCTTGTCGATGCGTAGACCTGCCTCGCTTGTTTCGATGAGCAGCGTCTCAGCTGTCATCGTCCTCTCCCTGCTCGGCTTTGCGTAGCTTCTTGATCGCCTCCATCGCGCGCTTCTGCTCCTGCTTCATCTGGTCGATCATCGAGTTGAGCATGTTGTTGATCGCTTTCTTAATTTGATCAGGCGTGGCGTCTGGACCCATGATTTTCTGCATGAATGCATACATGGCCTCTGTGCTGTGATCAGAAGAGGTAGAGGGGTAGCCTGTGGGAGTACCGCCAGGACCAGAAAGAGCTGGACCAGTAGAAGGAGAGGGGGGAACTTGTCCCGGAGGAGGAAGGGTAGGGTCTGTTGCCATGATGCTCTCCAGTTTACCAGAGGAGAGGGGTTCCTCTCTCGCCTAGAAAAATAGTTGATAGTTCTAGGAGTCACCACCCGTAGTAGCTTGAGGTCCACATCCTGGGCGGCTTTGCATGAGCTTCTGGAACATCTGCAAAAATTCCATAATGATCTTCTGTTCCTGAGCTGACATGCTCATGAAAGGCTTGTCCGTCGGCAGTCCAGTACCAGAGGGCTCAGAGCTACTTGGAACAGGTGGGGTTGGGTCAACAGTCATAAACACCTCGCAATCCATGCTTCATCCTACCTTGGAAAAGAGGGTGCTGTCAACTATTTTTTTAGCTATCCATTGCCTTGCTAATGAACTGGCTCAGCTTTTTATAGGCCTCGATGATCTGTGCAAAGGACTGAGAGAGTTGATGAAAGGTCTGTTGCTGTATTGCATTCATCTTGAAGACCGGTGTTTCGGTCGCCAGTGTAGGAGGAGGTAATGGGGGGATAGGGGTGTTCCCGCTGAGGGGAGCATCGCCTGGAATCGACATAAGGGCACCTCTTAGGAGGTCATTTGAGAAAGACCCCATGTATGAGCCTAACCCGCCTCAGGGGGTGCTGTCAAATGTTTTTTATGAGAAATCTCTGGAGGGAATCTTCCTCCCTGGTCTATAAGGGTGCTCATGCATATCGGCGTTCTAGGCGTTAATTTCCGCAGTGCACCATTTTCCTTAAGGGAAAGAATTACAATGGCTTGCTCTTCAGCAGAGAGCCTACTGCCGCCGCAGCATGTACTTGTGCTCACCTGCAACCGCGCCGAGATCTATTTCTCCTCTCCAGATGGGCTGGGAGAACTTCATGCCACCCTTCTCGCCCCCCTGCGCCGCCTGCTGGGCGAGGGGTTTGAGCATGCCCTCTATTCGCTCTTTGCCGAAGATTGCCTAGCTCATCTGGTGCAGGTGGTTGCAGGCCTCGATAGTTTAGTGGTGGGAGAGTCGCAGATCCGCCGTCAGGTGAAGGAGGCCTATGAAAAAGCTGCCTCCAGACGAAATCTTCCTGCCGTACTCCACTTCCTCTTTCAGAAGGCTCTGAAGCTGGGCAAGGGTGTACGCAGTCAGTTTCCCGATATCCGTGGTGATCTTTCTATGGAGGGGAGTGTCTCTCTTCTGCTGAAGAGCCATCTAGAGGATAGAGGCTCTCTTCTTCTGGTGGGCAATTCAGAGATGAACCGCCTGATCAGCTACCACCTCGCACGCAAAGGGGGCTATGAAATCACCCTCGTCACCAGGGAGCCCTCCAGCTGGAGCGGCGCGGGCAGAGCCTTATCCCGAGGCGAGCTGAGCCGCTGGCACCATTACGACGCTGTTATTGCCGCTACCCGCGATCAGGGCTATCTCATCACAGAGTCGGCTTCTCATCCCATTACGACACGCCTTCTCATCGACCTAAGCGTTCCTCGCGTCATCGATCCTCAGCTGAAAATGCTTCCCACCCTTTCCCTCTATCACATCGAAGAGGTGGCGCACTTGCGCCAAGCTGTGAGCGAAGAGGCCCATCGCCGTCTCGAAGAGGCCAAGGCGGGCGCACGCCTGGCTGCCTGCCGCTATGAGCAGCTGTGGCAGACCCGCCACCTCCGCCTCTCTGCCTCCAGCTAGAGTTGATATCTTTCGCTTTGGCACTCTTTTAAGTAGTGAGGCAGTTGCAAAAACCCCAGCCCCCAGCAAAATCGCCCTTTTGGCGTCCCTTGTCGCTGTTCTTCCTCGCCTACCCTCTCGGGTATGGTCTCGTCAGAACAGCAAGGGGCCAGCAAGCTGGCTCTGACAACGGACGCCAAAATCATCGATTTTTCTAGGA
>DAHXNQ010000072.1 GCA_027365315.1 Rhabdochlamydiaceae bacterium
TTGCTCGAACGAATGAAACTTTCTTCTTAGTCTGATAACAGTTCTTATTTGTGCAACAACTCTCCCTCGGGGTGCGATTGAGGGTAGAATTTCAGTATATCGTCAAGAAGTATCAAGCTATTTCTTCATGCAATTTCCCTGCATGCTCAGCAAACGAGTGCACAAATTCTCCGCATTGTGCGCGCCACTCCTGAGGAAGCCAGGGAATGGATGGATGACCTCATACGCATGCAGCAAGATCTCTATGACTGGGCTCTTGATCTCGAGGAACAGAAGAAGAGGTGGGATGCTCGCCAGCGCATTGGAGCCACCTGGATCTGGCTCTCTAACCGCATTGGCATGCCGGTCTATGAGCAGATCGGCTTTAGCACTCCTCCCTCTTGAGGAAGGGGACGACTTTGAGATCTTCGGCGACGTCGACCTGAGGAAAGATGGCGCCAGCCTCTTCGATGAATTCAGCGAGATCTTGATAGCGGGCAGAGAAGTGGGTGAGGACGAGTCGCTTGACATGAGCGCGCTGCGCCACTTCGGCCACCTGCTTAGCGGTCATGTGGCGGTGGCTACGAGCCAGTTTTTTGTCCCTGTCGAGGTAGGTGCTCTCGCAGAGAAAGAGGGCAGCATCTTTAGCCAATTCGAGCAGTTTAGGCGTGTAAAGAGTATCGAGGGCGATAGCAAAGACATCCCCTTCTCGCTTCCAGCCCACATCTGTGAAGCGGACAGTTTTTCCCTCAAAGAGGATTTCATCCTCACTCTCTAGCTGACGAATGATAGGACCGCGCAGCCCCAGAGCAGAGAGCTTCTGCTTATCAAATTTGCGTGTAGTCTGTTCCTGGATGCGCCAACCGATCACATCGACGCCATGGTTGAGGAAGAAGGCCTCGATGCGGAAGTTGCCATCATCCTCCACTAGACCCTCCTTCTCCACTGGATGGAGCACCACCTGGATGGTCTCGTGATAGATGGTTCCATAGCGAAGGCGATCAAAATAGATCTGACCGCTAGCGGGATAGTAGCAGTGAACTGGATGGGGCACCTTATCCAGATTGAGGCGCATCAGCATCGATCCCAGCCCAAGACAGTGGTCGCCGTGGAAATGGCTGACAAAAATGCGGGTCACCGTGGGTGGTGCCACATCGGCAAAAATAAACTGCCTCTGCGTTCCCTCGCCGGGATCGAAGAGAAAACCCTCTCCATTCCAGCGCAGCAGGTAGGCTCCATGGTTGCGATGGCGCGTAGGCTGCTGAGAGGAGGAGCCTAGAATGATCAGATCGCGCACAGACATCTATTTTTTCTCCGGTACCATTCTACGCCAGCTGGGTCTTGCAAAAAGTTTGCAGCGAGCCAGCACTATACCCGCTAGCAGCCCTCCTACATGGGCACTGTTTGCCACCTCTGTCGAGAGATTGGCCAGTGAGAAAAAACGAAGCAGAAAGGAGATGAAATCGAGGGCACAGAGAGCGAAGATGAAAAACAATATAAATCTCACCAGAGATCGCGGCAGTGGATAGCCCTCCCAGGGCGCTCTTTTCTGCCGCATCCAGATGAAGCCCACCATACCGGCAACCACCCCTGACAGTCCTACAAAAATGGGGCCGCCCATGAGATATTGGCAGGTGTTGGAGAAGAGAGCGGTGAGAACAAATAGAAGAGCCAATCTAAAGACGCCGATACAGAGCTCGATCTGCCTGCTGACAAGCCAAAGTAGGCCGAGATTGAAGAGCAGATGGAGCAGGCTGCCATGCAGCAGCGCTGGCGTCAGAAACCGCCACACCTCCCCCTTGCCGATCTTCTCAAACATCGGCACCTTTGCCAGATCAATCCGCTTTCCCTGCTTCTCTAGCAAAGCAAAATCATAGAGACCGCGCCAAAAGGGCAGCGCCTCTGCCTGCCGAAGCGCCCTCTTTGCATCGGAAGGAAGCGTGGCAAGTTGCTTCTCAGTTTTGACATGATAGAGCAGCAAAATTTCCGAGACCTCTTCGAAGGTGCGCGGGTAGTCATAGAGTGTGGCGCGCATCAGTGAACCAAAATGGTTCTGATAGACAAGAGGTCCATCGGAATTCACCACCTGCTGCTCCTGACTGCTGGTCACCCCAAAAAAGAGCGTGCAGAGCAGCAGCAGAAACGCGGTGAAGAGATAATACCGAAAATGGCGCAGAGGGGGAGGGCGCCTTCGCTGCTGCGGCGGCTCCACAGCAGCAGTCGAGGAGTTCGTGGGAGCGACGGGAGGTTTCACCTGCTCTGCATCCAGCTCCCTCATCACCAAAGTAGGATCGTTCTCATAGAGACGTTTGATATCGGAGGCTTTCAGCCAATCATCCTCCTGCACAATCCAGACCGATGCCCCATGAACGCCAGCCCCATCCTGTTCCCAAAGGCATTCGACACCAGCTTGCATCAAAAGCTGGGATAGCTCGCGCGCTTCGCGTGGGGTAGGAAAATGGGCGATCAGACGCATTGGACAATCTTTTTAATAATTTGTGAGGTAGAGAGACCTGGCACCAGCTGTACAATATGAACCACTCCGCCACCCTCTTTCACCACTTCGCTCTCGATGCAATGAGCACCATATTCGGCGCCATTCACATGTACATCGGGAGCAATCTTGCGCAGCAGCGCCCTCGGATCATCCTCTTCAAACCAGGTGACCCAGTCGACCATCTCCAGCGCGGCCATCATCATGAGGCGATAGTCAAGCGGAATGATAGGACGCTTCTCACTTTTGTAGCGGCGAATCGACTCGTCGCTATTCAGCGCTACAACCAGCTGGTCAGCCTGCGCAGCTGCCTGGTAGAGAATTTCCAGGTGGCCTGCATGCAGAAGATCGAACGAGCCGTTCAGCGTCGCTATGGTGTAGCCCTCTTTACGAAGTGCCGCCACCTTCTCTTCGATCTGCTCCGGGTCGATCCACTTACGCCGCCTATCCGCCCAAGCGAGATCCTGGAAATGCCTCATCAAACACCTCGCTATAATCTGCTACAAAACGAACCCTCATCCCTTTCTTCACATGGTCTGGTAGCTCCGCAAAATCTCTTTCATTCTCCTTGGGCATCAAGACGATCTTTACACCCGAACGGCGCGCTGCAATCACCTTCTCTTTTACACCCCCAATAGGCAGCACCTTACCCGTGAGAGTCAGTTCGCCTGTCATCGCTAGATCGGGAGCGACCGGCCGATCTAGCAGAAGCGATAATAGCGCCGTGGTCATGGTGATGCCTGCAGAGGGCCCATCTTTGGGAGTAGCGCCCTCGGGAATATGCAGATGCACCATCCTCTTCTCAAAGAAGGGGCCGGGAAGCCTCAGCTCTGCCACCAGATGCTGCGCATAGCTCCAGGCAATCTGCGCCGACTCCTTCATCACGTCGCCCGCCTGACCGGTCAGCTTCATATCGATCTTCTCGGCAGGAAGGGAGATCGCCTCCACATAGAGGGTAGCACCACCCATCGATGTCCAGGCAAGACCTAAGGCAACACCTACTGGCGTCACCTCGTGAAAGCGATCGGACAGATAGATCGGCTTGCCCAGATATTCTTCTAGATTGTCGACACCAATTTTGCACACTTTAACAGAGGCCTTGCACTTAGCTTTGGAGGCGGCCTTCTTCTCCTGAGAGCGCACCAGCTTCAGAGCCACCTTGCGCATGATCTTCTTGATGCTATTCTCGAGATTGCGCACACCCGCTTCACGCGCGTATTGATGCACTGCTAATGCCAGAGCCGCTTTATCAAATGAGATCTGCGTTGTTTTTAGACCCATCTTCTTTCTGTTTTTAGGGATGAGATATTTGCGCGCGATCTCCACCTTCTCCTCGAGAATGTAGCCCGAGAGGCGCAATACATCCATCCTGTCCTTCAGCGGCTCAGGAATGGTATCCAGTAAATTCGCCGTAACCAAAAAGAGTATATTGGATAGGTCGCAGGGGACATCCAGATAGTGATCTAGAAAATCGCGATTCTGTTCTGGATCGAGCACCTCGAGCAGCGCCGATGCGGGGTCGCCATGGTAGCTGGTGCCGATCTTGTCCACTTCATCCAACATGACTACTGGATTCATCACCTGAGTCGCCTTGAGCGCCTGGACGATTTTTCCAGGCATCGAGCCCACATAGGTACGGCGATGTCCCTTAATCTCCGCTTCATCGCGCATCCCTCCCACCGAGAAACGGTAAAATTCGCGCCCGAGCGCGCGCGCGATGCTCTTGCCGATACTGGTCTTTCCCACTCCTGGTGGACCCACCAGACAGACGATGCTTCCTTTCACGCCACCAGAGAGTTTGCCCACGCTGATGAACTCGAGGATGCGCTCTTTGATATCCTCTAGGCCATAATGATCCTTCTCCAGAACCTTCTCCGCGTGCTGCAGATTGTCGTTCTCGGGACTCATCACCCCCCAGGGCACAATGGTCAGCCAATCGAGGTAGTTGCGGCTCACCGCATACTCGGCCGAGCTGGGCTCGAGAGACTGCCACTTCTCCATCTCATCTTTGATCACCTGCATCACAGAGGGCGGCACCACTCTCTTTTTCAGACGCTGCTCAAACTTCTCGGTATCACAGGTGCGGTCCTCTTTCTCGAGACCCAGCTCTTTCTTGATAGTCTTCAGCTGCTCGCGCAGGAAAAACTCTCGCTGAGTCTTCGAGATAGTCTGCTCGATCTTCATGTTGATGCTGTTCTGTAGCCGGCTGACATCCAGCTCCTTTTTCAGCAACACAAGTGCCAGATCGATCCGTTTCTGTAGATCAAACGCCTCCAGCACCTCCTGTAGCTCCTCGCGACTGGCGGTGGTGAGCGCCACGGCAAAATCGGCCAACTTACCCGGCTCGGTAAAGTCGGAGTGACCCAGGAAAATCTGCAGCTCTTCCTTGAAGAGCGGGTTGAGCTTCAAAAGCTCTTTGATAGTGGTGATGATGCTGATGGAATAGGCCTTCAGAGCCTTCGAGATCTGCTCTGAGCTCTCCTCCTCCTGTAGATCGATTTTTGCCTTCAGCAGTTTGCGCGTCCCACCCCGCTTGCGAATGGTGATGCGCTTCTCCATGTTCAGCACAATCTGCGCGCCGCCCTGCTCCATCGGAATGATCCTGAGCACACGCGCTAGAACGCCCACCTCGTAGAGGTCGTCAAAAGAAAGTTTGTATATGTTGGCATCTTCGTGGCGAGTGAGGAAAAGACCCATGCATTTGTGGTCCGACTTCGCCACGCTCTTCAGAGCTTCATAGTAAGGCCCCGGCTCGATCACAATGGGCGCTGCCATCCCCGGAAAGAAGGGTCTGCGCACAAGGGGGATCACAAACACTTCGTTTGGTATCTGCGGTTCCGAAGGACCGCCTCCCCGTTTCGGGCTGCGCTTGCGCTGCTGCTTCGGTGGATTTTCGCCCGCCGCAGCCATAGCCTCCAACACTTGAGGATCTATCTCCTGATCGTCCAAAGCCATCTCTCCAAAAAATATACCCCCTTCCCTTAGGGAGAGGACCCCTGTCCTCTCGAAAGAGGGCAAGAGAAATGTAACGCACTTCCGAGATTTTTTGCCCTATTTTGCCCCCTTCCGGATAAAATGATCTGAACATGTACCTTGTAATTCTGGATACCAGCTCGTCTCAATCACTGCTTGCAGTGGGTAAGGATGAAAAAATTATTTGTTCTAACATCAGCGCCTCACAGCGTCACTCCACTGCGCTGCTGCCTACACTGATCGCGCTTCTAGCCGAGGCGGGAATCTCGCAAAGAGAACTTGGTTGGATTGCCGTGGGCAAGGGCCCTGGCTCTTACACCGGCACCCGCGTCGGCCTTGCCGCTGCACAGGCGCTCGCCTTTGCCCTAGAGATTCCGCTAATCTCTTTCTGTTCGCCGCTGGCGTTTCTCCCTATCGAAGAGGGTCCATTTGCCGCCATCTGGCCCACTAAGATGGGCAGCCACTACCTGCTGCGCGGCAAGTGCCTTCAAAGAATCTACTACTACGAGGACGAAGGCAGCGTAGTGGCAGCAGAGGAGCTGTCCCTACAGCTCGCTCCAGAAAGCGTTCTTGTCTCTCTCGATCCAGAAGCGGTGGCAAGCTCTCTTCCTCTTCTCGCGGACAGAATCAAGCTAGCCATTCCCAATCTCGGCGCTCTTCTGCCCACCCTCCTGAAGGAGCTCGCTACCACTGACCGAAGCTCCCTCCTGGTCAGCCCCATCTACTACGCCTAACGATTTCAGTAGCCATTTCTCACACAATTGAAGACGTATGGATAAATCGAGCAGTGTCCTAAGAGGAACATCGTTAGATGGCTCGCGGCCTACGCTCTTTTCTACCAAAAGCGACAGCCACTCCACCCTCTTTTTCCAAAGAGGAGAGATAGCCCGCAAATCCTGTTTCTCTGGCTCTTTTCCGCGTATGAAGAGCTCCAGCTGGCCGATCATCTCCCGAGTGAAGGCGAGGAACAGCCGCTTCCTCTTTGAATCAGCGGGAGCATCTGCCTCTTCTGACAGAACAGCCTCGAACTTCTCCAACGAAGCGTTCCACTCTTTGCTCTGTTTCTGGTAGGCAAATAGCTCGCGCAGCCCAGCATGTGCTGCATTGGCGGCAGAGAGCGTGATGAGCAGCAACATGGGAGCGGTCGCCCCCATCACCAGAAAGAGCGCAATCGGTCCTGTCCATGCTGGGGATAGAATCAGCGCCACCACCCCCACCACCAAGATCACCAAGGTGGCTAGGATTGCTACGGCGATGATAAGGCGCCCCCCCATCTGGGTCACTCTCGGTGGCACAGAGGCGGTGCACTCCTGGAGAAACCCCCGAAATGGTGCGCCCCCCACCGGAACTTCCGAGCCAGCTGGATCAATCGATCGCCAGATAGCGAGGTCGAGCTCATCCAGCACCCAGTCTGCCTGAGTGTCATCGCGGATGACGGGGAGCAGATCGAGTTCACGCGTGACCGCACCACCCACTAGCTTAAACCGGGTAGCCCCCTCCACGGAGGCCTGTACCTGCCAGCTGGGCACCCCTTCCTCCGAAATCACCCTCTTCTGCACTCTATTGATCCGCTCCTCTAGGGCCTGGGCAAACTCCTCCTTAGAGGGGTCCTGCCGCTCCTGTCCCATTTTACTTAAGAGCCGCTGGTACCAGCTGTCACCCCCCGCCACAGCAGATGCACTTGCCATAATTTCCTCTACCATCTCGCCCAGAGATCCTACCACGACCCCTCGAATGGCTACGACCCTCTTCTCGGCATTGAGCTTTATAGGCCGTTCGCATACTCTTCTCTTCCGTACGGGCAGGCCGGTTCGCATTCTCAGCGACTCCCGCTCCCCTTGTAAAAATATTAGAAGGATATAACCTTACATGACCAATGTGAAAGTTCGCATGGGAGAGCCAATCGATAAGGCGCTCCGCGCTTTGAAGAAAAAATTAGACAAAGAAGGGGTAATGAAGGCTGCTAAAGCTCACCGCTTCTACGACAAACCCTCTGTAAAAAGCCGCGCGAAGTCTAAAGCTGCTCTGAAGTACCGACGTGTACGAGGCCCTTCCAGGTCTTCGAGTTAACAAAATAAATTATATTATTTATTCAGATGGCCAACTACTACCAGCTCCTAGGAATCTCTCGCAACGCCACTCAGGACGAGATCAAGAAGGCTTACCGCCAGAGCGCCCTTAAGAACCACCCAGATCGCAATCCTGGTGACCCCGAGGCGGAGAAACGGTTTAAACTGATCTCCGAAGCCTATGAGGTGCTAAGTGACGAGCAGAAGCGGCAGCTCTACGACCAATATGGCGAAGAGGCTGCCCGCGGTTTTGCAGGGGCCGGCGGTGGTCATACCGGCTTTGCCTCGATGGAGGAGGCGCTGCGCACCTTCATGGGCGCTTTTGGGGGCGGAGGATCTGGGGGCGGGTCGATGTTCGATTCCATCTTTGGTTTTGAGGGTGGAGGCGAAGGGGGTGATAGCTTTGCCCGCCAGGGAGCCAGCAAGAAGATGTCGCTCTCTCTGGAATTTGAGGAGGCGATCCGCGGCGTAGAGAAGGAGGTTCTTCTCTCCAACTACGCCACCTGCTCGCGCTGCTCAGGCCTGGGCGCTGCATCAGCCGACAAGATTCTCTCCTGCAAGCGCTGCCGCGGTAGCGGCCAGATCCATCAGACAAGGGGCTTCTTTTCGGTCACAGCACCCTGCCCCGAGTGCCATGGCCGTGGCAAGACCATCTCTGAATTCTGCCCAGAATGCTCGGGCCAGGGTCGCATCAAGAAAAAAGAAAAACTATCAATTCGCATTCCCGCCGGCATCGCCGACGGCATGCGCATCCGCATGTCGGGCCATGGCGATGCGGGCGAGGGGGGCGGGCCTCCTGGCGACCTCTATGTCCATATCCAAGTGAAACCCCATGAGTTTTTCCAAAGAGGTGAAGGTGACGACATCTCTTTAGAGCTCCCCTTAAGCTTCTCAGAGGCAGCTCTTGGCTGCTCTAAAACTGTACCTTCTCCGCGAGGCCGCTCTTGCCGCCTCACCATTCCTGAGGGAACCCAAACCCACAAGCTCTTCCGCATTCGCGGTGAGGGAGCCCCCGATGTCAACGGACGCGGCATTAGCGGCGACCTGCTGGTACGGGTGATCGTGGAGACACCTGTTCATCTCACTGCCAAGCAAAAAGAGCTGCTAGAGAGTTTCTCTTCCCTAGAGACTGATCAGAACTCTCCCCGCAAGCGCTCCTTCCTGGACAAATTGAAGTCGCTCTTCTCCCCTTCGTAGCGGCGAAGCGCTCCTAGAAGCCGTAGCCAATCTGTAGGTTGACCTGCTGATCCTGGTAGTTGGCATTGAACTCACCGCCGTAGAAAAGCGAGAAAGAACAGCGATCGTTGCACATCCAGGTGGTGATCCCCACCAGCGGAGCCACTAATGTGCGGCTCGGCTTCAGACCATGCACGGTGAACTCACACGCCTCATGCCCCTTCATCGTGGCCTGGAAGCTGCTTCCCAAGAAGCGCTCTTCGCGCATTACGGCAACCTGTGCTGAAGGAATCCACTTGGTCTTAGCCCAAACGTAGCACTTCGCAACCCCTAGACCCAGCGATGCTCGGAGGAGGTCGGTGTTGGAAGATTTCACCAGAAGGTCGATGCTCTGTGCACCCGCCTCTTCGAAACTGCCCTGATGCAGGTAATAGTACTCAAGCGTCGCGAAGGGAGAAATCTCTACACCTCCTGCATGGAAGAGAGCGCCGCCGCTGAGATAGCCACCCACCTCGCCACCGCCAAAATCGGCAGTCGCCTCACGACTGATCACAATACCACCCAGGATGGGCGTACCCAGACGGATGTTCCTCTTCTCTGCGTAATGGTTGTAGGCACCTAGCAGCGCTCCATTCACGAAAAACTGGTCACTAAACCAGGTTGCGTAGAGCATACCGTAAAAGCTCTGTACTGTTCCCTTGCCAAGGTCCTGATTCCAATCCACCGCACTGTAGGTGTAGGCAGTTCCAAGACCCAGGTAGAGGTTTTTATGAACTGCATAGTCCATGCCCAGCAAAGCTCCGCCTGTATCAGCATGGAAGCCGCTCTCTCTCTGGTAGTGCGCTTGGTGCATAAAGTCGCCCCAGGCATCGCCCCACAGAGTCAGCCTCTTCTTCTTATCCGAATCGCGTATGCAGGCAGCAAGGTAGAGGGACTGAGCTCGCAGATTGAACGCCTGGTTCACCTGCATGCTGTTGTTCTCTTGTACGATCGACATCCCCTTCAGGTGGGAAGGCTGCAGCTGCAGCAGCTCGCTGTTAAGCGCCTCAATATTTTCAGCCAGCAGCAGCACTCCGAAAATATTTGCAAGATCGCTACCTGGTGCAAGGGGCAAAGCGTTGTCTAGGCAGACGGACACCGCCTGTGCATTGGGGCTTAGATCGCCCCCCAGAGTCGAGAAGGGCACAACCTGTGTCAGCAGGACCACCTCGGTGGGCGCCCCAGCCGGTAGGTATTCAACTTCAAAGCCAAGAAGGAGGAAGGGGCTGTTTACATTAGAAAAGGTGCCGGAAACACCGAGTGCATCCTGCATAATAACAAATGTGCTTTGAGGAGAGTAGAGACCGGGATCGGGCTGCAGACTCAGTGTAACGCCATTGGGAATGGTGACCGACGAAGCTGTCACAATTGTATTGCTCGCCGTACTGGGGTTGAGCTCCACATAGTAGGTCGAGCCAGGCATAAATGTGAGAGATCCCACCGTGATGGTACCAACCGAGTTTCCTGGAGAGAGGGTACCGCCCGAGTTGACTACCACACTGTTTGTGACTGTACCAGCGCCGGCTAGGACCGCTCCAGTCTCCACCACGATGTCCGAACCGGTTAGAGTGGTATTGACGTGCAGACGCCCATCGAGGACGGTGGTGAGTCCCGAGTAGGGGCAGGTTCCCATCAGGTCAAGCTTACCAGCGCCATCCTTCACCAGATGCCCAAGTCCCGTTCCATTACCTGTTGACGTGACTGTGTAACCAGAGGCGATATTGAGCACGCCCCCATCCAGATTATTGATGGCGAACGAGCGTCCTGTAGTCATGGTCTCGTTGAGGATCAGGGTACCACCATTCTGAAGAATGATGTGCCCAGTTCCCATCTGAGCGCCATTCGCGATATTCACAACACCATCCTGGATCGAAAGAGTACCGGTAAAGTTGTTCAGCCCCTCTAGGGTCAGTGTACCGCTACCCTCTTTGATCACATTGCCCCCCGAACCACCGCCCAGCCCGCCATCCTGAATCACACCACTCCAGGTGGTAGAGGCGCTGGTTCCAAGTGTTAGGGTGGAAGAGCCTACTGAAATGGTGCCGAAACCGTCTAAAAGATCTTGGATGGTCGCGCTGGCCACCTGACTGACATCGAAAGTGCCATTGACAGTTAGGCTGGTGCTGGTTGCAATCGCTCCCGCTGGAGAGGCCAGCGCCAGCGTACCCGAGGAGATGGTGGTTGCCCCAGTGTAGAGGTTGGTTCCCCCCAGTTGGAATATACTGCTACCAGAATAGATAAGATTTCCACTTCCACTAATCACCCCATCAAACGTGGTGGGGGAGCTGCCATTCAAAGTCAGAGTGGCCGATCCAAGTGTCACATCGCCGAGGCCGGTCAGAGAGGCTATCGTGTCATTAAAATTGTTTAGATCGAATGTTGCACCTGCTGCCACAGAAACCGCTGACGAGGGCACTGCTCCTGCTACCCCCATCTGTAGTGTACCCAGATTGATGGTGGTGGGACCGCTGTAGGTATTCACCCCGGTCAGTGTGAAGGTGCCTGCTCCACCCTTAGTTAAACCACCAAACTCACTGATCACACCAGAAAATGTATCGGCCGAGCTGTTATTCACAGTTAGAGTGGCCGACCCAAGCACCACTTCACCCGAGCCGGTCAGACTGGGGAGAGTGAGATTAAAACTATTCAGATCAAGTATGGCATTCACTGCCACAGAGAGCGCTGTTGCAGGGACTGCACTCGCTGCGCCCATCTGCAGCGTACCGCCCTGGATTGCGGTGGGGCCGCTGTAGCTGTTCACTCCACTCAGCGTCAGAATACCGCTACCCGCTTTTGTCACCCCACCACCGGTGCTACTGATGATGCCGGAGAAGAGATTCGAGCTGTTATTCCCACCTACTGTGAGAGTGGCTGTCTCGAGAGTGACGCTACCCGCGCCCGCCAGGCTGCCGATCACCTGATTGAAATTGTTGAGATCGAGCACCGCTCCGCCCGAGACTGTCACCGTACTGGCGTTAGAGAAGGCGTTAACCACTCCAGCCTGTAGAGTTCCTGCGCTGACAAGAGTGGGGCCACTGTTATCGACGCTACCGCTAAGAGTGAAGGTGCTGCTGCCCATTTTTGTGAGGCCGCCGCTGCCGGTCATCGAACCCGAGAAGTTAGTCGAGCTGTTGTTGCCACCTGTTGTGAGGGTGCCGCTTCCCAGTGTGACACTCCCCGCGCCCGCCAAGCTACCGATGGTCTGGCTAAAACTGTTCAGATTGACTAGAGCTCCACCCGCCACAGTGACAGCACTTGCAGGGGCAAAGCTTCCTACTGCACCTCCCTGGAGAGTGCCTAAAGAGACGGTAGTAGCACCGGTATAGCTATTTGTTCCGCTGAGGGTTAGTAGAACGCCACCCGACAGAATCAGACCGCCTGTGCCGCCTATTCCCCCTGCAAAAAGCTCTGTCGACGAGCCGGTGATATTCAGACTGTTCGCACCCAGGGTGACTATACTGCCACTCACGCCACTCAATGCAGTGATCAGTGCATTTCCTGTAGCTGCTGTAATATTAAAGGTAGCGCCCGCACTGGTGAGACTGAGGCCGGTGCTGGCTGCAATCGAGCTCGCGCCCGAAAGATCGAGTGTGCCTTCAGAAACGATTGTGGCTCCACTATAGCTCTCTGTTGCAGTTAAAATAAGGGTGCCTAAGCCCGCTTTAGTCAGCGAACCTGCTCCGCTTACAAGACCCGATACCGTACCAGTCCCTCCATCCACCTGCACTGTGGCAGCGGCGTTCAACGTCAGGGTGCGCGCTGTCGAAAAGCCGGTGGTCATATCAAGTGTACTGGCTCCGGAAAAGGTGACTCCCCCTCCCGCAGTGCCCAAGTTGTCGTCTAAAGAGACCTGAAGGATACCGGCGTTGATGGTGGTGGTAGCATAGCTGTTGACACCACTTAAACTTAAGGTTCCGGAGCCAGATTTGGTCAGCCCACTACCTCCGCTGATGGCGCCCGACCAGGTGACCGTTTGTGATGGATCGACCTGAAAGGTCGCCGCAGCATTCAGCGTGGTAGGACGAGCCGAGGAGGTAAACGAACCGGTCAGTTCGAGAGTGCTGACGCCAGAGAAGGTGAGAGAACCAGCGCTTGCACCGAGGTTCGCATCACTGCCAATTTGCAGAGTGCCGGCGTTGATGGTGGTGCTGGCGTAGCTGTTCAGACCATTCAAGGCCAAAATCCCGCTGCCTGTTTTGGTAAGCGAGCTTCCTCCGCCGATAAGACCTGCCCAGGTGACAGTTTGCGCTGGATCCACCTGGATTGTAGCCGCCGCATTCAGAGTGGTGGAACGAGCCGAGGAGGTGAACGAGCCGGTCAGCTCGAGAGTGCTGACGCCAGAAAAGGTGAGAGAACTACCACTCCCACCAAGAGCCGTATCACTGCCAATTTGTAGGGTACCGGCGCTGATGATGGTACCGCCCAAGTAACTGTTACCGTTGGAGAGTGCCAGTGTAGCCGCCCCGCTCTTGATAAGCGAACCCCCTCCACTCACTAGACCAGATAGTGTGCCCATTCCTGCATCCACCTGCACTGTGCCCGCAGCATTCAGTGCCACGGCACGCGCTGTCGAAAATCCAGTTGTCATCTCGAGAGTACCCACCCCTGAAAAGGTGATTCCTCCCGCTGCAGCGCCCAGGTTGCCATCTGCCGAAACCTGAAGGGTACCGCCACTGATTGTGGTACCTCCCAAGTAGCTATTGCTACTATCGGAGAGCGCTAGCGTAGCCACTCCGCTCTTGGTGAGTGAGCCCGCTCCACTCACTAGACCCGACAGCATGCCCGTTCCTGTATCCACCTCTACTGTGCCGGCTGCATTCAGCGTCACCGAACGGGCGGTTGAAAAACCGGTTGTCATATCGAGAGTACCAGCTCCGGTGAAGCTGATCCCCCCGCCCGCGGCACCCAAGTTGCTATCTACCGAAACCTGAAGAGTACCGGCATTGATGGCGGTACCACCGGAGTAGTTATTACCGCTATTGGAGAGCATAAGCGTGGCAGCGCCGCCCTTAGTCAAGGGGCCGGTGCCACTCACTAAACCAGAGATCGTACCGGTACCTGCATCCACCTCGAGGGTATCGGCACCACCCAGTATCACTGCGCGCGTTGTCGCAAAACCGGTGGTCATATCGAGAGTGCCCACTCCGGTGAAGGTGATCGCATCCCCTGCAGTGCCCAGGTTGTTATCTGCTGCAACCTGCAGCGTACCGGCGCTGATGGTGGTGCCCGCATAGCTGTTGACACCGCTTAACGCTAAGACCCCTGTCCCCGCTTTGGTCAGCCCACTACCTCCACTAATGACACCTGCCCAGGTGACAACTTGCAACGGATCGACCTGAAGGGTTGCCGCGGCATTCAGGGTGGTGGGTCGCGCTGAAGAGACAAACGAGCCGGTCAGTTCAAGGGTACTTGCACCGGAGAAGGTCAGAGTGCCTCCGCTCACACCAAGGTCCGAATCGCTACTAATTTGTAAGGTACCGGCATTGATGGTCGTGGTTGCATAGCTATTGATACCGCTTAAGCCCAAGATCCCTGTACCAGTTTTAGTGAGCCCGCTGCCACCGCTGATAACACCTGCCCAGGTAACCGTTTGTGATGGATCCACCTGAATTGTAGCGGCAGCATTCAGAGTGGTGGGACGCGTGGAGGAGGTGAACGAGCCGGTCAGTTCGAGGGTGCTGACGCCAGCAAAGGTGACAAAGCCGCTGACCGCTCCGAGATTGGCATCACTGCCAATTTGTAGTGTACCGGCATCGATAATCGTACCGGCATAGCTGTTGATATCAGTTAAGCTCAAAATCCCTGTGCCCGCTTTGGTGAGCGTGTTGGCACCACTGATCGGACCATTCCAGATGACAGTTTGTGATGGATCGACATCGAGCAGGAAGGCAGCGCCCGAGTTCAGATTGATAGGGCGTAACGTAGAGGCGAATGAACCAAGAAACTCAAGAATCCCGTTACCAGAGAAGATGACTGTGCCACTATTCGTCCCTAAGTTCGCATCGGTCGTGATCTGCAGGGTACCGTTCGAGATGATTGTGCCGCCATGATAGCTATTACCCGTGTTAGAGAGTAGCAGCGTACCAGCGCCAGCTTTGCTGAACGAACTGGTTCCACTCACCAGACCCGATAAAGTGCCGGTTCCCGCATCCACCTGCACGGTCCCCACAGCATTCAGTACTACAGGACGCGCCGTAGCAAAACCGGTGCTCATCTCGAGAGTACCCAGCCCATTAAAGGTGATCCCTCCCAGTATGTTGCCAAGTTGGCCATCTGCCGTGAGCTGAAGAACACCAGCGTTGATCGAAGTGCCGCCCGCGTAGCTGTTGCTACTATTGGAGAGTACAAGCACAGCAGAGCCTTGCTTATCCAACGAGCCAGGTCCACTCACTAGACCCGACAGTGTACCGATTCCCGCGTCCACCTTCACCGCACCAGCGGCGTTCAACACCACTGCACGCGCAGTAGTGAAGCCGGTCGTCATATCAAGTGAGCCCGCTCCACTGAAGGTGATCGTTCCGGCTGCATTACCGAGGATACTATCTGCCGCAACCTGAAGAGTCCCACTGTTGATTATAGTGTTGGTATAGCTGTTACTGGTGTTGGTGAGTGCAAGGGTGGCTACGCCACTGCTGGTCAGCGAGCCCGCCCCACTAATCAGGCCCGACACTGTTCCTGTCCCCACATCCACCTGCACTGTGCCATTGGCATTCAGCACCAAGGCGCGCGCTGTGGAAAAACCGACAAGCATATCAAGAGTCCCCACCCCACTAAAGGTGATAGCCCCCGCTACGTTACCAAGGGCGCTATCGAGTGCAGCCTCAACGACACCAGCGTTGATGATGGTGCTGGCGTAGCTATTCAGGCCGCTCAGGTGCAGAGTTCCGGCGCCAGTTTTGGTCAACGCGCTTCCTCCGCTGATGTTACCCCCCCAGATGACAGTCTGTAGAGAATCAACCTGAAACGTAGCGACAGCATTGAGAACTGTGGGACGAGAGGGAGAGGTGAATGAGCCGGTCAGCTCGAGAGTGCTGGCTCCTGCGAAGGTGAGAAGACCACTGCTTGCGCCTAGCCCCGCATCACTGCCAATTTGCAGGGTACCTGCATTGATTGTGGTTCCACCTGTATAGCTATTGTTACCTAACAGAGCCACGGCACCACTTCCCTGCTTAACAAGAGCTCCACCCACCCCCTGGATGGTCGCCTGCATGATGGTGCTGTTGGCGGTACCAAAGGTTAAGGCATTAGAGCCCAACACCACGACACCCAAAACAGAATCGGTAAAATCCTGGATTGTTGTACCAGAGGTGAGTGCGCTGATATCGAAGGTGCCATCGACAATCACTGAGCTACTGCTGCTAATGGATGCGCCACCAAGAAGGTTACCCAGGGCAAGCGTCCCGGAGGCAATGGTAGTTGGCCCCGTGTAGCTGTTAACGTTCTGTAGCGTCAGAGTGCCGCTGCCTGCATAGGCAAGACCGCCGCTTCCGCTGATCACACCTTCACAACTTGTAACCTCGGAGCCCACCACCTGAAGGGTGTTGCCACCCAAAACGATCAGGTTGGAACTGGCTTGGCTAACTAGATTTTGTACAATGACTGTTCCCGTCGAACCGCTGATATTGAAGGTGGCAGTACCAGTAGTGAGTGTCAGACCATTCGCAGCGTTACCAGAGGGAAGAGAGCCTCCTAGAGACATAAGCAACGTCGTGTTGGCATTGATGACGGTAGCTCCCTGGTAGGAGTTCACTCCGGTCATGATCAATGACCCGCCACCGCTGATCTGCACCCCTCCCGAACCGCTGATGACACCTGATAAGGTGACAGGAGCGCCTAAGATGTTAAATTGATGTGTATTCGTGGTAGCGGTGATATTGCGCGATGAGGAGAGTGCCGTTCCATTCGTGAATGCCAGTGTGTCAAAGGTGGGCGCAGCATTGAAAATGACCGGCCCAGCAAAGGGCCCTAAATTATGGTCGGTAGAAATCTGAACGGTGACGCCACCATTCAACTGCGTCCCCCCACTATAGGTGTTGACTCCACTCAGAACGAGAACATCGGTAGGGCTACCCGTTACGCTAATCCCCCCCCCGCATCGCTAATGAGCCCGCTGAGTGTTAATAGGGTGCCTGTTGCCGTCGAGCAGTTGATTTGCAACGTTTGAGTAGGTGAGGTCATTGCTATCGGGGCGGAGATGGTTGCATTAACAGGTATGGAACCGGGGGTAAGGGTGGTGATGCTTGGATTACCGGAGATAGCTAGAAAGGTAAGCGAGTCACCCGCAAGAGAGGGATTGATGGTGTAGTTGCTGCCTGTAGTGCTGCAGTTGATCGTCAACTGCTGCAGAACTAAGGGCGCGCCATTGGCAAGGTTGACAGTCTGATTTCCCAACAGGCCGCTACCAAAGAGTGCAGTGTCGCCTCCTGTTAGAGTCTGACCTGGAAAGGTTGCTGGACTCCAGTTGGACGAAGTGGTCCAGGTCTGGGTACCTGCCGCTGTCGGCACCCATGTACCGTTGATCACAGCATGACACAACTGCGGACAGCAGACCGCTCCTAACGACAACCAACGTAGCCATCTCTTTTTCATAGACACCCCTAGCCTTTGAGCTAACCCTATGGGCGTGGAGCGCCGAATAGCAAGTTATTTATTTTCAAAAAGAAAAATAAATTTACAAAAAACTAAAAAATCTAGACACTTAAGCATAAATAATTTTTTGCAACACCCTTCTTGGCTAGCTGTTGACTCCAAAATGATTTGCATAACTACCAAGGAAGAGGCAGTCTCTTTTTTCGGCGGCTGCGCACAGCAGAACCGATGAGTAGCAGGCCAAGAGCCGCCCAAGTGGCGCCGCGCGGACCGCTCCACCAGGAGTAGCCAGGCTGCTTCAGCGGGCCAGTGCGCTCGCTAAAGGGCCAGAAGATGCACTCGGGCGCACCGCGCAAATTGCCTTCAGGCACAAAGCCAAAGTCGCGGCTGTCGGCGCTCATCGCATGGTTATCGCCCAGCACCAGATAATGGTGATCGGGCACCCGCAGCCCCAGGCGCTCTAGCTTCTCTAGATCGAGAGAACCATCGCTTTTAAGCGGAGCTCCTCCATCCAGAAAGGGAATATAGCGATTCGAAAGAAGTGGTGCCGCCTGCATCTGGGCTCTGATCTGTTCTCTCTTTACAAAACTGCTCAGTAAAGGATCGCCCCTCTTCCAGACAGGAGCTCCCATCACATAGAGCTCGCCCTCGTAGAAGTAGGCGAAGCGAGAGGGCAGCGCACTCTGATGAGCCGAAACAGGTAGATAGCGACTGAGACACTCAATGCCCGAATTGAACAGCAGATGAAGCCGCGCAGCATCCCGTCGATTGAGAGGGTGGTCGCTAGCTAGCTCCTTAGTGAACCCTTGAGTCAACACCTCGACCGGCTTACCTTCATACCACTCGTAGCGACCTTCTGGCACACCTTCGATCTTGGGACAGACAGCTTGGATCAGATGAGAAGGCACTCCTCCTCCGTAACGAACCATCCGCCCACCCACTACATCAAAACGAGCGGTGTAGAGCGCCTCAAAGAGGCGATCGAGATGCTGTTGCTGTAGGGGCAATAGAGAGGTTTCGAGATGAAGAGCAGGCCTGATCTGTCCAGGACCATCTTCACGCATCGCTACATGGTTTAGATCGGGCGCATGCTTCAGCTCGAGATAGAGCAGCCCCTCCTCCATCGTCTTGAGCGACGATGGACCATAAAGGCGCGCCACCTCCTGCTTGGTCAGAAGACGGGCCTGAGCATAGTTGCCTATTCCCCAGAGATCGCCATAAGAGAGCGCTCTTCCATCCGTACCTAGCAGACTACCAGCGCAGTGGCGCGATGCAGGATCCCAAGAGAGCCGCGCGATCGGAAGATGCATCTGCGATAAAAGGACGCTTGTCACACCATCAGCGCCCACCTCTTCGCGCGTCACGCGTCCTTCTACATCGATGAAAGGAATGTGATGCAGCTTGTCGAAAGTGGCACTCTGCAACTCTTGAGAAAGATCGCGCCCCTCGCGATCGACGCCATAGATCTTGCCCCCATAGAAATAGAGCAGATCGCCTGGTTTGCCAATCAGCCGCTTCACATACTGTTTCTTGCCAGGGAAAAGATAGAAGTAGCGCGTATCGACACCAGGGATATCCATTCCAGCTCCGGTGAAGGTGACAATGCCACCGCGCTGCACCAGATCGGGATCGAAGTAGAGATGCGAGGGAGAGAGCGGCATATTGAGGCCAAAGGTAGTCTTGGCCACCAGCAGCCGGTCATGCTCGCGGATGGTGGGACGCATTGAACCGGTAGGAACTTCATAAAGCTCGAAGAACATCTGCCGAATCAGCACCGCTACACCTAAAGCAAATGCCAAGGTGACAAAAAGATCGAGCCCTTTACGCAACCACCCCTTTACGGGGGCAGTCTGCTCCTGCTCAGTCAGAGCAAGAGCCAAGGCGGCAGCGCGGGAGCGATCTTTCGCCAGCAACGCCTGCTCCAGCTCCTCCAGCTGCATACGCAGCTCCTCGGCAGCCTCACCGCCGCGCACCTTGCGCAGGTAGAGCTGAAATGAGTTAAGTAAAATCTTCTTTGATTTCTTGAGCGAATAGGTAGCCATCGACACTCTCCGCCCTAAATTGTGGCCTGCGCCCCGATTTGCCGAAAAGAGGAATCGCCGAGGTAGCGGCAGATCGTAAATTCTTTTTCCTCCCTGAGAAGGGTGCGAGACCATCCTGCGATCTGCCCGAGAGGAAAAAAGATATCTCCCTCATAGACCCCGTGGAATTGAGTCAGCAGCAATTCTGCGATCAGATCTTGTTCTAAGAAAAATTTATACATCTGAGCGCCACCAATCAGATAGCAGCTTCTCCCTTCAAATAGAGGCATCAGACCAAAAAGCTGCTCCAGCGAGCTGACAAAGTGAAGATGGAACTCGCTCCTGAGAAGAGGAGCTTGCCGCGTGAAGACAATCCCTACTCCCCCTTCTAGATGCCGCTTAGGCAGCGACTCAAAGGTGTTGCGGCCCATGATCATCACCTGCCCCCTTGTCACGTCGGAGAAATGGCGCAGATCCTCCGGAGAGTGCCAGGGAAGCTTCCCCTCCTTTCCTATCGTCCCCTTCGCATCACAGGCTGCAATGGCGCAGATTCTCTTTAGGAACATCCTCCCTCCAGAAGAATCGTCGCCGCCAAGAGCTCCTGGTGTCTCTGCACATCGTGAACCCGCAGATAGTCCACACCCTTGCGAAACAGACTGTGCGACATCCCCATCGTCTGCAGGTCGCGCTCCGCGGCGGCGGTAGGCGCTAATAGATTCAGCTTTCTCGAGTGGCCCGCCAGAATCTCGCATCCTAAAGGGTGCAGCTGCTCGACCTCGCGCAGCAGCTGTATCGATTGGAAAGGTGTCTTGCCAAACCCCACACCCGGATCGAGAATTACCCGATCTCTTTCCACACCAGCCCTGGCATACTCCTCCAGCTTCTCTTCGGCCCATCTGTAGACCGTTCGGATGGGAGAGGAGTCAAATGGCAAAATCTCTCTCCGCGACGGAGGCACCGAAAGCGAATGACCCAGAACTATGCGACACTCCGTGCTAGCGAGCAGCCGAAGAAATCCTGAGTCGCGCCCCCCTGTCACATCGTTGATCCAGTCGATAGGACAGAGCATCAGCGCGCGCTCCACCACTTCTGGATAGAAGCTATCAAGACTGATCAGAGGTTTTGCCTGCCACGAGGCCAACTCTTTCCCCAGCAGCTGAAGCAGCGGCTCCAGACGACTCCATTCTTCCTGCATCGAAATGGGAGCCTTGCCTTTGGCGGTGGAGTGAGCGCCAATGTCGATCACTGCCGCACCTTCTGTTACAAGCTGCCGAATACGCTCCATCGCACACTCTGCATCGAGATGCTGTCCCCCATCCGAAAAGGAGTTGGGCGTCACATTGACAATCCCCATCATCTGAGGCGCTGGTGCATAGCAGCGCAGCACACTCTCCACGAGATCCGTTGCGCTATGATGCACCATTTCAGCCAGCGACTGCTGCCTGTGTGGGCCAGAAGCTGGATAGCGCCACCCCGCATCCAAAGAGGCCATCAGCGGCAACAAGAAGGGGCGACGCAAGAGCTCGGGATGAGGAACCTTGAGGCGCCTGCTTTCAATGATGCGATCCCCCCACGCCAGAATATCGAGATCGAGCGTGCGCGGTGCCCATCTAGGGGCAGTGTGGTCTCTTCCCAGCTGACGCTCTATCTCTTGAAGCCCATCCAGCAGCCCCTCGGGCTCCAACTCGGTACTACCCAGCAGCACCAGATTGAGGTAGGGCAGATTCCACGACTGAGGAGCCCCTTCAGATAGAATGGCGCGCGTCTCGTAGATCACCGACGAGCGCAGTGAAGTGAAGAGCCGCTTCTTCAGCAGCTTGATAGCCTGACGAACCGTCTCGAAGCGCTGTCCTAAGTTGGATCCAATGCTAATAAAAACTTCTATAACACCCTCCTCGAATAGGTGAAGCGCATTCCTCTCTGCACATGGGGCACAGGCGAGCGTAGCTTGGTCACCGCAATCTCTAGCGTGACTTCGCCCCGCTTCAACTGCTGCTGTACAGTGTCAAACACCTCGGCCGCCAAAAATTCGATCAGCTTGAATGAACTCTCTTGCGTGAGAGCCGTAATCCCCTCTACCACCGCCTGGTAGCAGCAGACATCGGCCAGCTGGTCCGACCGGCAGCCCACCGGCTCCTTGTCAAAGACTATACGAATCTCCATCTCGACAGGCTGAGGATAGGCTCTTTCCGCCTCGCTACAGCCCAGGCGTACCCACAGCTGCAGCCCCTGAATCGCCAGCTCATATCTTTCCATGCTACCCCCATTAATGATGGGAAAAAGAATAGCTCATTGGAGAGATGTCGTGAACCAACTCTCGCATGCGATATGAAATTTTTAGCTAGATCTAATCAACCGATTGGGGCTTCTCACGCAGAAGAAAGAGCAGCAGAAAGGCCAGGATGAGAGTGATCGGAAGGCAGGAGAGGGCGATCTGGTAGTCCCGCATCCCGTAGATGCGGATTCCCTGCTTCTCCACTCCACTCCAGTTGTAATCCAGAAGAAAGCCCACCAGCGGCTGAACCACCGCATCGCCCAGAGAAATCAGGCAATTGGTGAAGGCGGCGGCAGTCGCCTTGGCGCGCGCGCTATTCAGCTCGATCGCCAGGCTAAAATTCAGCAGCTCGGCCGAGGAGAAAAAGCCCACTAAGAAGAGAAGAATGTAGACAGCGTAGATAGGGATAGAGGAGAAGTAGAGCACCGGTACCAGACAGGCGAGCGCCCCCAAAACACCCAGACGCAGAGCCATGGTGCGCTTGCCGATGAAGTCAGAGAGAAGACCGGTTAGAGGTCCTCCCACTAGCCAGCCGGCAAAGACCATCGACATTGCATAACCAGCCATCTCTTTGCTGACATCGTAGGCGGTCTCAACAAACGATAGCCCCCACAGACCGGCAAAGGCGGTCGTGGTCATGTAAAAGAGCATCGCCACAATGCCATTCACCCACGAGGATCTGCGCATCGCCACCTGCTTCAGATGCTCAAGTAGATGCATCTTTGCATGCGTCGTCTCCTCTTCTACCTTCATGTCGCGCGGGTCGCTGCGCAAAACCAGATAGATCGCCACCGCAAGAAGGATTCCAAAAAGGCCGAACGCCCCCATCGTGCTGCGCCAGCCGTGGTCGTGGACGCTGTTGGTCAGTGGGCCGGTTCCCGCCGAAGCTCCCAGCATCGCGATCGAGTTGGCGATCCCAATCAGAAAGGCGCGCTTTCCCGCAGGAAACCAGTGCGAGCTGACATAGACCATCGCCACAAAGCCAAAAGCCGAGCTAGCCCCAATCAGGAAGCGACCGCACCCAGCGACCCAGAGCGATCCCGCCATAGCAAAGAGCAGAGCCCCTACACCACAGGCGAGCGAAGCAAGAGTTAAAATCCTCTTGAGGCCATAGCGATCCATCAGCAGCCCGACAGGCAGCTGCATCGGCGCATAGGCATAGAGATAGAAGGCGCTTAAGACCCCCACAGCCGAAGCGGTCACACCAAAGCTGCTCATCAGCTCGGACACCATCACGCTGGGCGAGACCCTCAGCAAAAATTCATAGAAGTAGAAGAGAGCCGCGAGGCTCCAAAGAGCCCACTTGATCCAGGAAGAACTACGCTGCATAACCAACTACTTAAGACAAAAAGTCTATTCTAAATTCCCTTCTTATTTGCCACAACCTGCTAAGATGCTTCCGTGAACCAGAAGAGACCCAGACGCATTCTTCTCATCAAGCTCACCTCGCTGGGCGACCTCATCCATGCGCTCCCTGCGCTGAGCGATGCAAGAGAGGCCGATCCAGAGATTCAGTTTGATTGGGTGGCCGACCAGAATTTTCAGGAGATTGCCAGCTTCCATCCCGCCGTGGGGGAGATCTTCACCACCAACCACCGCGCCTGGCGCAAGACCCTCACCTCCTACGCCACCTACCGCGAAATAGGCAATCTCGTCGCTACGCTGCGATCGCACCACTACGACCTCATCATCGATGGACAGGGGAATTTCAAGTCGGCTCTCATCAGTTGGCTAGCCGGAGAGGATAGAGCCGGCTTCGATCAAAATTCGGTCCGCGAGTGGGTGGCGCACCTCGCCTACCAGAGACACTTTCCCGTCCCCAAACAGACACATGCCATCGACAGGCTGCGCAGACTCTTTGCCGCAGCGCTAGACTATCCGCTGCCAACAACAGCTCCCGACTTCCAGATCCAGAAAGAGAAACTCCAAGCTCCCCAGCTGAAACTGCCTCTCCGCTACCTACTCTTTGTCCACAGCGCCAGCTGGAATACTAAGCTCTGGCCCGAAGAGCACTGGATCGAGCTGATCCGCCTCGCTACGGAGGCGGGCTACCACATTCTACTGCCCTGGGGCAGCGCAGCAGAGCGGGCCCGAGCAGAGCGTCTCGCCATCCACCCTCAGTCGCAGCTGCTTCCCCGGCTCACCCTCTCCGAACTTGGCTACCTACTGCAGCACTCTCTTGCCTGCGTCTCGGTCGACACCGGCCTTGCCCACCTCGCCGCCGCACTGGGAACTCCCTGCATCACACTCTACGGCGCTACCGACTCGGGTCTCATCGGCACCAGAGGACCTCGCCAGCTCCACCTCCACTCCAATCTACCCTGCTCTCCCTGTCAGCAAAAAAGCTGCCGCTTCAGCAAGGGCGACAGCCCCTGCCTCGCTCAGATCTCGCCCCAGCAGGTCTTTCACAAGCTTACCAATCGGGACTGAACATTCTTAAGACTTTCCGTTCGTCAGCTCTCCATCAAACAAAGGCCTATGCATGCAACAACACCCATGCATTGGCAAAACCAAAAACTCTTTCCCCTTACAATTTGGCACCAATGCCTCTGTATGGTTCTAGCAGCTTCATCAGCTCCTTGATGGTCTCAGGATCGGTGATGTTGATGAACTCCTTTTGCTTCGCATCCAAACAGTATTCCACTAGACGCCCTCTGAATTCCTGTTTCAGGATTTCAGATCCTTTCCCCTCAAAATAGAGACGCATGCACACCACCCCAAAAACATGACACTGTCTATACAGTTCGATTCGAGAGATCGTACATGATGGGTCGATCTCTTGGCGGTAGCAAGGCGTGAGGACCTCTTTCGAGCAGAGGCGCCCCTCCACTCTGACCGCCTCTTCTTCATGGACTTGAAACGAGCTGATGGACTGCAGCCACCCGGGCGGCTTAGCTATTCTTGTTTCGAGCTCTGCCAGGAATGCAGCGATGGTTGCGCTGTCGGTCGTTGTGAGAGACCTCCCATTGCACCGGGAGTTTTGGTAGACCACCGGACGACCCTTGAACATCTCTTCTATGGGGCCTTGCGTCCCGAAATGCAGACGCATGAAAACTGCTTGCTGAGAAGAGGACTCTTGACGCACTTCGATTCTGTTAAACAGAGCTGCTCTCCTCCCTCCCCGGTGGCAAGGCTTCCAGAGTTGGACAAGATAAGGTCGGCCCTTATATTGGACTGGTGATTTTGCTGTATCCGCTCGAAACAGCTCCTGCCGTTCCAGAGGCCATATCAAAGACTTTTCCACTACTGCTGCGCGCTCACTCATTCCCACACCTCTTACCTGAGGGTAAGCAGCTTAGATCAAGAACTCGCAAAGCGTCAAATTCTTTCACCAGGATCGATTCCGCCAGGCCAGCTTCAGATACTTGTAGTAGGTGGTTTGGGCGTTGTAGAGGGAGATGATGAATCCCTCTCTTCCCCCCAGAAAGCCTCTCTTAAAGAGATAGTTCTTCAGAAATGCCCAGACACTGTGCGCAAGCGCCCTGGGTAGCGAGGAGCGCCTTTTCCCTGCATGCTGCTCGGCAAAGAGCGTCGAGTAGGTCTGCATCTTGGAGAGAAAGCTGTCGATCGAGCTGTAGGGTGTGTGTAGCAGCGGCCCCTTCAGGGCCACCAGCTTCATCCCCTTCGCGATCACCTTTTCATGAACAGCGTCATCGGTGAAACGGCTCTGTTTCCGGTGATAGAGCCTCACCACAGGATCGGGATACCAGCCCGAACAGCATCTGATCCACTTTCCCCGGAAGTAGTTGCAGCGATTCAGCGAATAGACCCGCCTCTCATCCAGAGTCAGCGCCAGAATCTCCTCCGCTAGCTCGCTCGAAATCACCTCGTCGCTATCGATCGAAAGAATCCAGTCGTGAAGGGCCGCCTCAGATGCGCTGTTGTGCGTGGGTCCAAATCCAGAAAACGACCCCTCCACCACCCGCACATTGGGGTAGCGGCGCGCGATCTCTTTTGTCCCATCGCTCGAGCCGGTATCATAGACCAGCACCTCGGAAAACCGCTTGCACGAATCTAGAGTGGCCGCCAGCGTCTCACTTGAGTTCTTGGTTAGAATCGTCACCGAAATCATTTTCATCACCCGCTTCTCAGCTCCATATTCTCTCAAGTGGCAGCTTGTCTGGTAGCGAAGAAACCATTTTGCTATTCTCTTGGTCGATTCAAGGAGGGGCCATGGCAGGTGAACATCGGCACAAGATCAATTTCCCGATTGTGATACAGAGTGAATAAGACGATATGCTTCCATAGCCAAGCAAAAGGCGCAGGATGAAACGAAATCGATCGGCACCGCATCCCATTTGGCATGAGTTCGTTCCCAAATCGTGGGATTTCCTGAATGGCAAGTACAGCTGGCGACTCTTCAAAAGCGACCTAGCCGCAGGGCTCACGGTTGGTCTAGTGGCGCTACCGCTCGCTATGGTCTTTGCCATCGCTGCTGGCCTTCCTCCCGAGCGAGGGCTCTACACCGCTATCGTCGCCGGCTTCCTCACATCGTTATTGGGAGGCAGCCGCTTCCAGATTGGGGGGCCCACCGGCGCTTTTGTGGTGATCATCTACAGCATCATGCAGCGCAATGAGTATGCAGGGCTGGTCGCGATCACACTGCTAGCGGGGATCATCCTGCTTGGAGCAGCCTTCTGCCGCTTAGGCAATCTGATCAAATATATTCCCTATCCCCTTGTCACCGGATTCACAACGGGGATCGCGGTAGTCATCTTTTCCTCTCAGATCAAGGATTTTTTGGGTCTCACCATTGACAAACTACCGGCCGACTTCATTCCCAAATGGATGGCGATCATCGCTGCGCTGCCTACATTCGATCTCATCACATGCGCTGTAGCCTCAGGAACCCTTCTCTTCATCATCCTGATCCGCCATTTTGTGCCTGCTCTTCCCTGGGGGATCAGCTCTGTTGCACTGGCCACCTTCATCACATGGGGATTTCATCTCCCCGTCGAGACCATTGCAACCCGTTTTGGTGGCATTTCGGGCACGCTTCCACTTCCCGCACTACCCAACTGCTCTGCTCTACTCCAAAACTGGCACCTTCTACTAATGGATGCGATCACCATCGCTTTCTTAGCGGGAATCGAGTCTCTTCTATCAGCCATGGTGGCCGATGGGATGGCGGGCACAAGACATCGCTCCAACTGCGAGCTGATGGCGCAAGGAGTGGCCAACATAGGCTCAGTGCTCTGCGGTGGCATACCTACTACGGGCGCCATTGCACGCACGGCCACCAATGTCAAAACAGGAGGCAAGACCCCTGTAGCAGGCATGATCCACGCCATCACTCTGCTGGTGATCCTACTAGCTTTTGCACCCATCGTCAGTCAAATCTCGATAGCTGTCCTCTCGGCCGTACTGATGATGGTGGCCTGGAACATGAGCGAGATCGATCACTTCCGCCATCTGTTCAGGGCGCCAGCTGGCGATGTCATCGTACTGCTTACCACCTTTTTTCTGACTGTGCTGGTGGATTTAACCGTAGCAGTGCAGATCGGCATGGTGCTAGCGGCCTTTCTCTTCATGAAACGGATGGCCGACCTATCGGGAGTGGTGAAGCTCTCTGTCACCGAGCCAGAGGAGCCCGAGCATGAAGAGGAGTATGAGCTGGGTGTGCTCGAACACCACAAGCTGCCCCCAGGAGTTGAGGTGTATGAAATCACCGGCCCCTTTTTCTTTGGGGTGGCTGACAGCCTCAAAGACCTTCTCACCAATCTCGAGCGCCCTCCCCAGATCTTCATCCTACGCATGCGCAAGGTGCCTGTGATCGATGCGAGCGGCATGCATGCGCTCAAGGAGTTCTACTTTAAATGCGCCCGAGACAAAACGACACTGCTTCTCTCTGGCGTCGCCCCCTCCCTGCACAAACTATTAAAAAAATTTGGCGTGACTGAGCTGATTGGAGAGAAGCAGATCTTCCCCACCATCGAAACAGCTCTTCAGCGCGCCTCCAAGCTAGTCGCACACCATTAGTCTTTGTGCTAGACTCTACTAACTCTGGTAACGAGGGTTTCTTCATGAGGATTTGGTGCTTTCTACTAGCCCTCTGCCTAAATACTCTCGGTGTAGCTGCTCCTCTTCAAGAGCGCACGTTAGACAAAGCTGCTCTTGCGCAGCTGGCCGATGCTCTCGACATTCCAGCAGAGAGCGACCTGATAGCCGAGACGCAGAAACAGTGGCTCTGTCAGAAGGGACTAGAGCGGTGGGAACTGACCGAACTGGAAGAAGAGCAGCGGCTCTTTGTGCTAAACTGGGCTGAGCAACAAAGGCTCTACACCGCATGGCAGCCCGCCTCTTCGCGCTACGACACGGCGCTGATTCTAGGCGCCACAACCGGCTGCATGAAAAAGCGGATGAACTATCTCGCCCAGCTCTGGCAGCAGGGTGTGCGCTTTGACCAGGTGATTTGGCTGACAGGCGATCGCCCTCTCGATGCTCGCGTCGACAGCACGCTCGATCGCTGCCGCAATGAATCCGAGGCGGCCCATATTCTATGGGATGAGGCCAATCTACCAGAGGAGATGCGCCAGCTTCCTGTCACCTACATCGCTGTTCCCATGAAGAGCGAGGGCAGCTCTCTGAAACGTCCCAATACCGAAGATACCCTTGTCGCCTGGCTAGCAAGTGGGCCCACTCCTTGCAAAGCTCTCTTCATCTCCGACCAGCCCTTCTGCGGCTACCAGTTTGCTATCCTCAAGACGACACTGCCCGAAGAGTTTCAGTTTGATCTGGCAGGGCCGGGGGTCGACCCCTCCAGCCACCCCGCTGCGGCAGCCATCACACTCGACTCCATCGCCCGCTGGATCTATCAAGAACAGATTTGCATCCACAGAAAGTGGTTGAATCAAAACTAATTTTTTTGGCAAAATTAACGGATATGAAAAAGCTAAATTTATTATTTCAAAATAATAAAGATTGGGTTGATAGCAAGATCAGCAAAGACCCCAACTACTTTCGCACCATGGCTGAGGCACAAGATCCCCTCTACCTATGGATCGGCTGCGCCGATAGCCGCGTTCCTGCCAATGAAATTGTTGGGCTAGAGCCAGGCGAGCTCTTTGTACACCGCAATGTGGCTAACCTCTTCCCCCACACCGACTTCAACTGCCTCTCGGTCCTCGAATATGCGGTCGATCTTCTCAAAATTCAGCATGTCATTGTCTGCGGCCACTACGGCTGCGGCGGTGTGCAGGCAGCTATGGAGGATCACCAGCTCGGCCTGGTCGACAACTGGCTACGCAACATCCGCGATGTCTACGCCCGCTTTAAGGAAGAGCTAGAGACGATCCCAGACCAGAAAGAGCGGCATCACCGCCTGGTCGAGCTAAATGTGATGCAGCAGGTGCTCAATGTCTGCCACACCACTATCGTGCAGGAGGCCTGGACGCGCGGCCAGCCCCTTTGGGTGCATGGGTGGGTCTATGACCTAGCCACCGGCAGGCTGAAAGACCTCGACTGCTGCGTCTCCAGCATCGATCAGGTAGAGAGCATCTACCGCATTCGGTTTTCAAAATAAATGGCCCATTCAACAGCGAAGTGCAACAACGGTAGCCTCCATTTGGCACCCGTTGTTGCACTTCGCTGTTGAATGGGCCAAAGTAATAACACAAGTTACGATTAAGCAATAAGCTCAATTCGTGTACAATTATCTACGTACGAATTAATTTGGGTTTTTATGTCTGCTATCAGCCAAGAAAATAGACCACCTTCTCCCACTCCACCAAGATCAACCTCTCTTCGACCGACCATACGTAAGTCTAGTCAAGACGCTCGCATCAAATACAAACATCTATATGACATACTCGAGGGCGAACCTTCAATAACTGCACCTGCCATAAACAGGGCATTGAGAGATAGAGATCTCCCCACTCCCATCACGCCCAAAGAGCGCGCGGAGATCAACCGAGACTTAAAGATGATGGCTGGGAGAGCCACCCCAAAACCGAAAATAAAGATGACAAAGCTCTCCACCGAAGAGCTGTTCCAACATTTCATCATCACGCCAAGATAACCCATTGGCAAGCTAGAGCTGCAATCGGCATACTCCCCCATCTGGATAGAGGAGAATGCCGTGATGAGTCTGCTGGTAGCCACAATGGTCTCTGCTCTCAAGATCAACAACCATTTCACGCTCTACTCTCGTGTGCCTGCCGAGGCGGGTCAGGGATGGACACTCGAACTGGCTGACATCTCCCAGCCCATACCTCCTCACTACCACAAGTTCCATCGCCACCTGATTGTGGTAGTAGAGGGAGAACTTATGGTGGTCGATGGCAGCGACAGGCCACCCCTACTGCGTAGCGGCGATCTCGCCTGCATCGATGCTGGGGTGGTGCACGAGTTGGTCCCTCAAGGAACCGCTCAGTTTTTCCTCACCGATCTGCCAGCCTTTCTCTCTGACGACGATCGCTTTTGGGATCACCAGCCTGTAGAAGTGCCGCCATGGACGCCGCCTACTACAGAGACTCTGCCTAGAGTCGACCCCCACTATTTCGGACCCAAAATCGATGCGGGAAAGTATGCCGTCTATAACCTCATTTCCGGAGAGGCTACAGAGCAGAGATGGAGCGTCGCTCTTCTGGAGATCGAAGAGTCCCCCAGGCACTTCCACCGCATCGAGCGGGAGCTCTTTCTTGTTGTGAATGGAGAGCTTGATATCGAAATCGATGGGGTGCACCAGATTCTGAAGACAGGAGAGTCTGTAGCGATCGCTCCAGGAAGGGTGCACCAGCTGAAATCAGCCGGAAGCAGCCCCGTTCGTCTGCTCTGCTTCAATTTTCCCGCCTTCAATCCAGAGGACATGCACTGCGTCGAGAATCTTTCGGAGAGAAAAGATATGATTATGGCCTATGTGAAGTACTATCTAACAGATAGCGGAATCGACTATTTCGAGACTAAGTGGTTCCCAGAGCTCCATGCAATCACTGTAAAGCAGCCTGGATTTATCTCTCTTGCCTACAACAAACGAAAGGGAGACCGCATCGACCTGAAGCTCCAGTTCGAAAATGAGGAGCGCCTCGATGCCTGGCGTGCCGTCCCCATCCATGACAAGCTGATCAAGGATCTCGATACTCACCGCAGCAGGGACTATTGGGAAGCTGCATTCACAAACGATGCAGATGCAGATCCCTCCACGCTAGAGTGGATAGAGCGAAAGGTGCATCCTGAAAGCTACCGGACATAGTTCTTACCTCTCGAAGAATGGAAAATTGTGTCGAAAAAGCACCAGAAGCTTCAATTTCTATCCAGAAGCTGGAGACAATTTCCTCTCCTATCCAAAGAATTTACAAAGTTTTGCGAGGTATCTATGAAACAGATCGGACTCTCTCTCATCTTATTTGCCAGCTGCATCGCTATGGCCTCCTGTAGCCGGTCATCTAGTCGAGAGGAGGTGAAGAAAGCGGCTGAAGAGGTGGAAGAGATTGCGCGCGAGATCTGCGCCTGCGGCCCCACCTGCGGCTGCCACACTGGCAACCCACACATAGGCTGCGGCAAGGATGACAGCTGCGGCTGTCACGAGCACTGCAGCTGTATGGAATAGAATCATAGCAGCAGCTATAGAGGGCTAGAAGGCAATCCAATGTATTCTATGCTCAAGCGACTCTCTCTTTCACTGATCCTACTGGCCAGCTCGATCGGTGCTCTCTCCTGCACTCCTGCGAAGAAGAAGCAGGGAGGCCATGCTGCGGGAGAGTGTGAAAAGCTTGAAAACCTCTTTCAAAAGAATCAAGAGTGGGTGATCAGCCGTACGAAAAAAGATCCCAACTACTTCCACCACCTGGCCGAGCTGCAGACCCCCCTCTATCTCTGGATTGGCTGTTCCGATAGCCGCGTTCCTGCAAATGAAATTGTAGGCCTCGAACCGGGTGAACTCTTTGTGCACCGCAATGTGGCCAATCTCTTCCCCCATACCGACTTCAACTGCCTATCGGTTCTGGAATATGCGGTCGATATGCTGAAGGTGCAGCATGTGATTGTCTGCGGCCATTACGGCTGCGGTGGAGTGAAGGCAGCTATGCAGAATCGCCACATCGGTCTTGTCGACAACTGGCTGCGCGCGATCCGCGACATCTATGCCCGCTTTAAAGGCGAGTTAGAGAGCATCTCGGATCAGAAAGAGCGGGAGAATCGCCTTGTCGAGCTGAATGTGATGCAGCAGGTGCTGAATGTCTGCCACACCACCATCGTGCAGGATGCCTGGGCGCGCGGCCAGCAGCTCTGGGTGCATGCGTGGGTCTACGACCTTTCCACAGGAACTCTGAAAGACCTCAACTACTGCTTTTCTAGCATCGATCAGGTGGAGGAGATCTACCGCGTTGGTAACGAAGGGGCGACGTCGCATTAACGTCGCAGACTTTTCACCACCAGCGACATCGAAGGCCTCTCTAGTAGATGATCAACCGACATCATGATAGAGAGCGCCGTGGCGATGACCAGCGACAGCGCAAACATCTGGCGAGCCCAGCGGTTCTGATTGCTGACATAAAAGCCCTTGATACCGAGCCCCAGCCAAGCTAATCCCAGCAAGGCCGCCACCACCAGATAGGCGTAGCTCGCATAGCCCCATAGGGTGAGCATCAGCGCCGCGATGGTGAAGGCGACGATGTAGAGCAGCATCTGGATCTTGGTGGCACGAATACCACGCTTAGCCGGCAGCACCGGTATCGACGCAGCCACATAATCTTCCAGGCGATAGATGGCGATCGCAAAAAAGTGGGGCATCTGCCAGAACACAAGAATGATGTAGAGGATGATCGCCCCCGCATCGAGGCCCCCGCTGACGGCACAGTAGCCCACTACAGGTGGCACGGCGCCCGCCATGCTCCCCACCGCAGTTCCCCAGATCGAGTGGTATTTGCTGACGCTGTAGAAGACCACATAGAAGAGGAATCCAAATAGCGCCACCCCTGTCGTCAGAGGATTGGTGTAGAGCGCCAAGATGAGGGTGCCCGCCACTCCCAACAGCAGAGCAAAGAGGATCGCACTGCGAACAGAGATGATTCTCCTGACAAGAGCGCGATGCTTTGTCCTGGCCATCTTCTCGTCGGCGGCGCGATCGATGTAGTTATTGAGTACGCAGGCCGATGCAATCACCAGAGAGAGGCCGACCAAAGTAGCCAAAAAGAGCCCGAGGTTGATATGGCCTTTTGCCGCTAAGGCAAACCCACCGATCACGGTAAGCGCATTGCCAAAAATGATGCCCGGTTTCGTCAGCAGATAATAGCTTCTGATCATGGCCGCACCGACATCATCATCACACGATGATCGAGGTCATACATGATCCAGAGCGAACCACTCACAATAGTGGCTAAAACCGCCGCCATAAAGAGCAGTACCATCCCATTCCAGTGCGGCTTCGGCTCACTACCAAGATGCAGGAAGAGCAGCAGCTGGATCACCGCCTGAGTCAGTGCCAGTAGACCCAGCGTGATCATGAGACTCCCACCAGATAGTAGCTGTTTGGTGACCACGACATAAGCTACCCCAGTCAATAAGAGAGAGAGAACAAATCCTAGCAGGTACGCAAACAGCGTCCCATGTTCCACCTCCTGCCCTGCATCCGTATGAGTGTCAAACATGTTATACAACTCCCATCAGGTAGACGATTGTAAAGATGAAGATCCAGACCACATCGAGGAAATGCCAAAAAAGTCTAAGGCAGGTGAGCCGCTTGATCGAAACTGGCGTCAGGCCGTGACGCCATACCGGCACAAGCAGAACAATCATCCAGAGCAGCCCCATCGAGATATGCAGCCCGTGAGTGGCGACAAGAGTGAAGAATGAGGTGAGGAAGGCGCTGCGTTCCCAGCTATGCCCCTCATGGACAAAACGGGTGAACTCGGTCAGCTCGAGCGTCAAAAAGGAGGCTCCCAGTAAGAAAGTGAGAATAAACCAACCAAGCAGCCTCTTCTTATGAGCTGGCTGGGTATCCAGCATCGCTATGCCACAGGTGAAGCTGCTACAGAGCAGCAGCAGAGTTTCGGCTAAAGCAAAGGGCGGACTGAACAGATCGCGCCCCGAGGGTCCACCAAAGGTGCCCTCATGCAGCACCGCATAGGTGGCAAAGAGCGTGGCAAAGAGAATGCAGTCGGTCATCAGATAGACCCAAAACCCAAAGAGAGTGCGGTGGGTCACCTCTAGATGGGCATCGGCATGAGCGGTGAGCGAAGGTTGTGTCATGAGCGCCTCTTAGCCTCGGTAGCCTCAATTTCAGAGACTGGTATAAAAAACTCTGTGTCCTTGTCGGCTAGACGGATGATCATGCAGGCAATGACGCCTACAATGCCCACGATCGCCAACCAGAAGATGTGCCAAATGAGAGCAAAACAGACGGTGAGACCGCACAGGGCGATGTAAAGACCCATCGCGCTATTTTTGGGCATCTCAATCTCTTGATAGGGAGGTCTCTCTGGATGTTTCCAGGTGGGATGCTTCATCTCCCAGAAGGGGTCGCGCTCATGCACATGGGGAATGATTGCAAAGTTATAGAGCGGTGGCGGAGAGGTGGTAGACCACTCAAGCGTTCTACCATCCCACGGATCGCCTGTGGTATCCATGTTCTGATGGCGCTGTTTGATGCTGACAATCAGCTGCAAGATCTGAAAGCCGATGCCGAGGCTGATGAGCGCCACCCCCACAGCTGCCACAGCAAAGAAGGGCTGCCACCCTGTCGAAGCCTCGTAGTGACTGAGACGCCTTGTCGCTCCCATCAGACCGAGAAGATAAAGAGGCATAAAAGCCAATAAAAATCCTGAGAACCAGCACCAGAAGGCCCATTTCCCGATGCGTTCATTCAGCTTGAACCCGATGAACTTCGGGAACCAGTAGGTGACACCAGAGAAAAAGCCGAAGAGCACACCACCGATGATCACCGAATGAAAGTGAGCGATCAGAAAGAGGCTGTTGTGCACCTGAAAGTCGATCGGTGCAATCGACATCAGCACCCCTGCCATACCGCCGATCGAGAAGGTGGCGACAAAGCCCAAAAACCAGAGCATCGGCGTGGTGAGACGCACCCGCCCCCTACACATCGTAAAGAGCCAGTTGAAGACCTTCACGCCGGTGGGTATGGCGATCAGCATCGTCATGATGCCGAAGAAAGCGTTCACACTCGCTCCTGCACCCATCGTGAAAAAGTGGTGCAGCCAGACGATGAAGGAGAGAATGGTGATGGCAATCAGCGCCCAGACCATCGAGACATAGCCAAAGAGCCGCTTATGCGAAAAGGTGGGCACCACCTCAGAAAAGATCCCAAAAGCGGGCAGAATCAGAATGTAGACCTCTGGATGGCCCCAGGCCCAGATGAGGTTGACATACATCATCTGGTTCCCTCCAAAACTGGAGGTAAAAAAGTGCATCCCCATCAGGCGATCGAGAGCCAGCATACTGATGGTCGCTGTTAAGATCGGGAAGGCAAAGACCACCAGAATCATGGTACAGAGAGCGCTCCAGACAAAGATTGGCATCTTCATCATCGTCATGCCTGGGCAGCGCATCCTCAAAATGGTGACCAAGAAGTTGATGCCCGAAATCAGACTCCCCACCCCCGCAATCTGCACACTCCATATCCAATAGTCGACCCCCACCCCCGGGTTGTACTCAAGCCCCGAAAGCGGCGGATAGGCGACCCACCCGGTGGCCGAAAATTCACCCACCAGCATCGAGAGAATCACTAGCGATGCCCCCGAAGCAAAGAGCCAGAAACCGATTGAGTTGAGAAAGGGAAAGGCCACATCGCGCGCACCTAGCTGAAGCGGTAGAATCAGATTCAGCATCCCAAAGACCACCCCCATGCCGACAAAGAAGATCATGGTGGTGCCGTGGGCCGTGAAGATCTGCTGAAAATGGTCTGCCGTCAAATAGCCTTGAGATTCGCCCACCGAGAGAAGCTGCTGCGCACGCATCATGACAGCATCAAAGACCCCCTTCAGCAACATCACAAAGGTGACAACGATGTACATCACCCCGATCTTTTTGGGATCGAGAGAGGTGATCCAATCGCGCCAAAGCTTGCCCCAGAGGCGATAGTAGCTCAACAAGAAGACCAGGCCGAGGCCCCCTAAAATGATCGACGCATCGGCGATGTTTAAAATCAGATCATGCTTGAAGGCATCGATGTTCAGTCTTCCCCACATACTGCCCCCCCTAGTTCGCTCTGCACAGCCATCTCCTTCATCGGCGCCATATATTTCATGATGATCTGATCGAAGAGATCCCCATCGGTCAGGCGATAGAGGGCGACCGGATCATCTTCGCTTGGCTTCGCTAATTGAGTGTACTCGGCCCAGCCAAGCTGGCCTGGTGCCCCCGCCACCTCCTGCACCCAGCCATCAAAATCGGCCTCGGTGCTGGCCTTAGCGATGAAGTGCATGCCCGAAAAGCCCTTCCCACTGATGTTGGCCGAGCAACCCCTAAACTCACCCACCTCATCGGCGATCAGATGCAGCTTGGTTCTCATTCCCGACATGGCAAAGACCTGCCCAGCTAGCTGCGGAATCCAGAACGAGTTCATGGGAGCATCAGAGGTGATTTCGAAATGGATCGGCCTCTGCTCGGGAATCTGGAAAAAATTGACGGTGGCAATCTGCTGCTCGGGATAGATGAAGAGCCATTTCCACTGCAGCGCCACCACCTGGATCTTGACCGGCTTCTTCCCTGTCTCCAGCGGTTTAAATGGATCGAGCTGATAGGTGCTTTTCCAGCAGATGATGCTGAGCACAAGAATGATGAGGCATGGAATGCCCCACCAGATCGATTCGGCCAGATGGCTGTGATTCCAATCTGGGTTATATTTCGCCTTCTCGTTGCCCTCTCTATATCTCCAGAGAAAGACAAAGGTGAGGATGAATACGGGAATCACCACGATCAGCATCATCAACGTCGAGAAGATGATCAGATCGCGCTGCTTGAGCGCCACCCATCCCTTCGGATTCAGCACATCCACCTTGGCAAAATCGAGATAGATAAAACAGATCAGCGCAAACGCAATAAACGGGAGAAGGAACCATATGAACTTATACTTACTGTTCATCTTTCAGAGGCCATGCAACAACAAATCTGGCCCTACATAGGCCGCTGCCACCTCTTTATGAAGCAGAATCTGTTATGGAAAAAGATTTTTTTTGGAAAATAGAGGCTACACCTTGTCGCCAGTGAAGGTGAGGCCCTGGGAGGGAAGATCCCCTCAGAAGTAGCAGAGGCCTGGAAAGGAATTGTCCTTAAGGTCGATGAACAACCAACTGGAACCCCTAACTAGAACTGGACCAGGATTGGAGGCAAGGTCAGAGCAGCTGTCTCTCAGGTCTGAACTATGATCACTCACATCTCCGCGATGAGGCGCGGCAATTGGCCAATCAAATAGAGCGGGACAGACAGAATTCGTTCATGAAACGATAGTGGATGCTGTGAGATGCGAATACCAAATGGGGACTGCTTTTCGAGCAAAAACTGCGCCAGAGATTTAAGACTACCCGTTGTTCCCGCCTTAACTTCGATGGGCAGGATATTGGATCCCGCCTGAATCACATAATCCACCTCCGCCATGGAGCCCTTTTTGTCTCGCTCCCAATAATAGAGCTGCGAGTTCATATGAGGATCGTCATAAGCCAGAAGCTCCTGACCAACGAATTGCTCCGCCTGCGCTCCAGCGTTAATCTGCAGCAATTCCGTATCCCACGCCGTCTGCATATCAAGCTTGTTAGCGCAGTTGACGAGCCCACCATCCAAAAATAACAGCTTGAATTTGTTCTCCTTGGCGTGTGTTTGCAGTGGAATACCAGAAGCACTTGTTGCTAATACCTTATGCAGCAATCCTGCCCACTCTAGCTGTTCCAACGCGATTTTAAGATCCTGAGAGCGATGTTCAGAACTGATAAGAATGTATTTGAAGTGTTTCGAAACTAATCCCGCAGCTCGATCGAAAAAGATTTGCAAATGCCTGTACTGAGTCTTCGTTGCATATTTTGGAAAATCAGATCGGTAAGTCGCAAGTAAACCGGTCAGAACTGTCTGACATTCTAGGAAAGATCGTGTTTCCAGAAAGCATCGAACAACTGACGGCATCCCCCCAATCAAGAAATACTCTCGGAGCAGCAGAAGCAGCTGTTCATGGATAAAAGGTTCAAGTGGCTGTTGCAAAGTCACCTGATCCAGCACCTCTACCAACCGATCATGCTTTTGACTAATGAGGTATTCATAGAAAGACAAAGGCTTGAGATAAAGAAATTGCACGCGTCCCACGGGGAATGAAAACTGCTCCTCATGAAGAGCAAACTCCAATAACGATCCTGCGGCAATGACATGTAAAGCAGGAAGCTGCTCCTTAAAATAGCGCAGAGAGGTAATTGCCTTAGGACAGTTTTGAATTTCATCCAGAAACAGGAGTGTTTTACCAGGAACTATTCTTGTTTTGAATGCGACTTCCAATTTGGCGCAAATGGAAAGTGGGTCAAGATTATCGAAGCAATGAACGAGTTCCGGGCGGAATTCGAAATTGCACGTCACCAGCGATTCAAAGCTTTCTCTCCCAAACTTATCGATAATAAAGCTTTTCCCTACCTGGCGGGCTCCACGTAAAATAATGGGCAAACGACCACTCTGGTCCTTCCATTTCTGTAAAATAGGCTCGATCGTTCGGCGCATCACCCCCCCCTGTTTTTCTTCTTTATGGCATATTCGCTCTTTTATGGGGGGTGTTTCGGCAAGAAAAGTGCTATTTTATGGGGGGTGTTTTGATAAAAACTACGCTGTTTTACAGAGATCATTTCATTTGTGACCAATACAAATGTTCTTAATAGGCTTAACCTCTCCTACTTAAGAGTTTTGCCAGGTGTCAAAATTGTCCGACCGCCTGTTCCCGCACCTTTTCCACGAAAAAATGGCTTTGTTGCGCAAATAGCTGCGGATAAGGCCTGTCTAAGTTCCCATTAAATCTTCAACTCGATATTTTCTTAGCTTTTCACACAAAAAAAATAGGCTGAGAGATGTCCGAGAACTGCTCGTACCCGGTTCGCTTTGCTCACCTGCTCCGCGC
>DAHXNQ010000065.1 GCA_027365315.1 Rhabdochlamydiaceae bacterium
TGCAAGACCATTGGTGTTGGAGGAGGCTGCGGTAATTCCATAAGAAATGGCTGTAGTGGCCGTAGGTGCTACATTCAATGCGGTAGGGTTATTAAGAACAACCGTACCGCTAAAGCTGTTGCCACCCGTGCTATTGGTCAAATTGAGAGTGGGCGTGCTACTCACTCCACTGCTCCTTACATTTAAAATGCCACTTCCTGTGAAGGCGCCGCTAAATGTTTCGATAGCATGGCCATCTAGATCGAGCACTCCACTCGTAATCGATACCGAGTTAGGAATGGTAAGGCCTGCACCCGCTGTCTGAAGAGTTCCCCCGTTAAAAGTGATCATACCCGTTCCGATGTTGGTCATCGCTGCGAAGCTAAGGATACCTCCTTCTAGATTGACTCCCCACGCTGCTCCACTGTTACCGGTATTGGTGAGAGAAAGGATGTTGGTCGATGGGCCGGTCAGGTTCAGTGTACCTGTACCAGTGATGGGTCCGGAGATAGTAGCAGTGGTGCTAGTGAGCTGAGATAGATCGATAGTAGCGGAAGGATCCAACAACACTGGATTGGTGATCGTAGGAGACGATCCAGTTGGCTGCAGCGTACCACCAAGCAGTATCTCCCCTGTACCAAGAGTTGTGCCTCCAGGAGTCTGTAGGGTACTCCCGAATATTCCTATGCTACCTGTGAAGCCGCTGTTACCACTATTCGTAATGGCTAACGTGCCTGGTCCCTGCTGATCCAGCTCGCCAGATCCTGACAGCAGGCCCGAGAGAGTGAGCGTCTCCCCATAACTCTGAAAAAAAATGCCCATACTACCGGAGATCGAGATGTTGTTGGCTAGCGTCAAGGAGCCTATTGCGTCAATGCCTGCATTAGTATCTAGATGGATCTGACCACTACCCAAAACAGTATTTTGCCCCACCTGAAGGATGGCGCGTATGCCAACAGCGATTGGCGAGATGAACCCAGGAGCCGGGCTGTTACCACTTAAGAGCACCGTACCAGCTCCGATGGTGAGCGAAGCAGTCCCGGTAAAAACTCCCGAGTAGGTGGCAGAGGTAGTAGGACTTAGAGTGAGCGCACTACCTACATTCACACCGCCTGCATAGTTGTTGTTAGCAGTCAGTATGGTTGTGCCGGAACCACCAGCAGCGATGCTGCTGCTACCCGGAGTGATGGAGCCCTCGCTGATGATACCTGTCATCGTTATGGTAGCAGCAGAAGGAGGAACAAATGCGACGAAAGAATCTGCTCCCGGCGTTCCCACATTACAGATGACAGAATAGTTGACTGTGGTAGTGCCGCTAGGTGCGATCTCTAGCTGAGGACAGCCGGTGCCTTCCATCGAGATGGTGCCTGCATAGGTGTTAGCTGTATTGGTTAAGGTAATTGCCTGGCCCGGGCTACTGCCGCTAATGGGAAAGGGGGAGCTGTTTCCCGAAATGACCCCGCTTAGAGCTGCTGAGTTGCCAAGCATGTTGATGCCGTTACCCGAGTTAAAGGCGATGTTGACAGGCAGATCGACGTACGAGGTCACCAGCTGAATATCTCCCCCATTGAGGGTGACCGTGTTGCCTGCAGCACCCAGACCCTCAGACACCGTTGTCCCTACGCTACCTCCCGTTACAATGAGGCCGCCTGCAAATCCAGTGTTGCTAGCGTTCAGCTCAAGCAATCCAGCTCCTTGAAAGGTGAGGGAGGAGCTCCCTGAGACCAGACTTGATAGAATCATTGTTTGGTTTGCTGACACTGCGATGTAGCTTGGGCTTGAAATCGTGACAAGATTTGACAGTGTTATGCTGTTGGTGCCAAGAAGCGTTCCTCCAGCGAGAGCAAGGGTGCCGCCTGTACCAATATTATCCGCTGCGGAAATGCTGAGCGTTCCCGAAATGAGAGAGGTGGTACCAGTGTAGCTGCTGGCTCCACTCAGGGTGACTATGTTACCCGATCCTGCTGCAATGTTAACAGATCCCGATCCCGTAATGGGGCTGCTCACTGTCATCGTATTGCCAAACTGCAGGGAACTGGTTGAACTAGGGAGATTGATCACCCCACTCAATGCGTTGCTTGCATTACTGAGAATGAGGGGAGTATTTGCCACGGAGGATTGTACCGTCAGTACCGTTGTGGCTCCATTAGCTGGTACGGTGACCGGGCCCGAAAAGGTGACTCCTGTGTTTGCAGTTGTTGTATCGATGGTCAGAGAGCTTGAGGAAGCAATGGTGACACTATTGGGGACAGTTCCGGAGGCGCTAGGCTGGAGTGTACCATTGTAGGCCGTGATAGCGCTGCTAGAAGGGATTCCCTCTCCGGGAACAAACTGAACAATACCATTGGCTGTGCTGCCACTACCGCCCAAGGTGGTTGCTCCCGTGTAGGTGTTGGCACCATTTACGACATAGGTTCCATTGGTTGGAGCGGAATATACAAAATCGTTGTAGTAAACATTAAAACCACCTGAAATCACACCATTCAGCGTAATTGTTGGCGTATTGGTTGTATTGGCTATCGAGACATTCAGATCAGCCAACAGAGTGATCGGTGAATTGACAACAAGATTGGCAGCACTTGCAGGGGAGGTGGGGTATATTAGAATGGGATTCGGATAAGAATTTCCTCCCATCTGCAGAGGCCCATCTGATGTACTGCTTCCAATGGTATAAGTAGTCCCTCCTGTGGTTGACTCACTCCACACTGTGCCAATGTTGATGGCAGTTCCTAGAGTGACTGTGATCGGCGCCGCTCCTACTGAGGGGAAAACAGCCTCCCCGAGAGGTCCTGTTGGAACTATACCACTGACCCAATTGCTGCTGGTGGTCCATACACCACTCGTAGTGGCGGACCAGGTGCCGTTTACATTCTGTCCTTGAATCGAGCTCGTTAGACAGACCAATCCCAGAGCATACGCCCACTTTGATGGACCTTTTTGACGATGCAATTTACCCATAATACACACACCCCTTGCCCATATGGGCAAACTACAACTCACGGAAAAAACAGCATAGAAGTTTTTCTACCCTGCGTTCGCGGCTCTAGAAATTGAAGCCAACCTGCAGGGTTGCTTCATTGTCCATGTAGTGGTTGCTAAACTCGCCGTTGTAGCGCGCGGTCACCGAGTAGTGCATCTCTTTGCTCAGCCATGAGAGTCCCACGCCTGGAGCAAAGACATTGCGAGAGGGGTTAATTCCTTTCACAGTGAAGAAGCACTGTCCCAGGCCATTGTTTGTGGAAGGAATGCCCGCCTCGGTAGCGGCACCATTCATCCGCTCTTCGCGCACATAACTGAGCTTCAGATCGGGCACCAGCTTGCCTCCCCGAATGGTGAAACATTGCGAAAGGGTGAAGCCGCCTACAGCACGCAGATAGTTGGCACGCTTCTCTCGCACCGAGAGATCGAGCGACTGCGCTCCATACTCCTGGTAGCTGTTTTGATGGAGGAAGATGTAGTCAAACGAGACAAAGGGTGTGAACTGTGTGCCGCGCGAGTTCTGGAAGAGAGCGCCGCCTCCTATGTGGCCCGCCACCTCGTAACCACCCTGTGAGTGGCTGGCGGTGCGATTCAGGACAAAGGCGGGGTTGTTGTTCACCCTGATGTTGCGGTTGCCGTGGTAGTTATTATAAGCGCCTAGGACAGCCAACTCTGCAAAGAAGAAATTTGTCATCCAGCTGCTGTAGAGGCCGCCGTAGTAGCTGCGAATCGAGCCGTCGCCGCGATGGTGGTGGAAATCGACATCGCTGTAGGTGTAGGCAGCTCCCGCTCCCAGATAGAAGTTGCAGGGCAGCTTGTAGTCAGCTCCGCCCACAATGCCCCCTGTTGTCGAGGAGAAGCCTATCTGTTCGCTTCCAGTGGCATTCTGCTGGGTGAATTCCCCAAAGGGCTGGAACCAACCGCGCACGGTATGATCTTCGCGCCACTCTACCGCACAGCGGTTTTTGTCCCACAGATCGCCCGCCTGAGCCAGAGCATTCAGTACTTTGATGCTGGCCTCTTGTTGTGCAACGGTGAAACCACTAAAGAGCGCTGGCTGAAACTGCTCTAGATTGCTGCGCAGGGTGCCGGCATGATTTGCATAGGCGAGCGCCTTCAGCACGGTCAGCACATCAGTTGGTGTGGTCACACCTGCTGCTAGGCTCTCTGCTGCGAGGTGAGCGATGCACTTTGCCACGCTACCTGCATTGCCACCCACCACAATGTCGTTGATGGGCACTGTAATGAGGGCCAGCGAGACCGAATTGCCGGGATAGACCAGGAACCCTTCAAACAGCGGCCCGGGAAAGATGATATTGGAGAATGTGCCGGTGACTCCACCTGTTGAGGTGATGAAGGTGTAGAGCCCTTCCGAGGGGAGTATGAGGGTGGAGGGATCGAGCTCCATCATTAATGTGGTATTGCTACTAATCCCTACAGTGCCTAGAGGAGCCTGAACCTGCAGCAAGCTAAACGATGTGGAGCTGCCAAAATCGAGATCGAAGGTGGAGCCGCTCGCTTGCACATAGCTGCCCATGATGGTGAGAGTGCCGGGCGAATTGCCGGGCGAGATGGTGCCTTTATTCTGCACCATGCCGACAATCGTGCCTGTGCCCTGTAGTAGTCCACCACTTTTAACGAGCATATTGGCTGTGACAGTCTCATTCACAGCAAGTGTGGCCCCAGAGAGAATGCCGACGCCGCCGCTACCGGTTAACGTCACACTTCCCCCCTGCAAAGTCAGAGTGCCCGATCCCACCTCAAGTATGCCAGCCCCTGTGACCGTGCCTCCATAGGTGCCCGCTACGCCACCACCCAGCTGGAAGCGCAGAGTGCCATTGTTGGCAATGACGGGTGGGGCAGCAGCCACATCGCTCTGCAGGGTGGTACCGCTGCTGATGGTAAGAGCATTGGTGCCGCTGTAGCTACCGCTCGAAGAGGGGTTTAAAATTAGGGTGCCACGGCCATTCAAGGTCAGACCAGCAGCAGTTAAATCGATTCCTCCGGTGAGAGTAGCTGTCTGGCCCCCCAGATTAAAGGTGGCTGCTGCACTCGCAAGGAGAGTATTGGGGATGGTTGTCCCCCCTACTGCGCCCCAATTGGAGCCCAATGCCAGAATGGGAGAGCTTCCTCCAAAGGCAATATTACCCCCCGATGATACGTTGCTAGGGCTATTGATCTGGAGCGTACCGTTATTGATGAAGCTGCTGCCGGTGTATGTATTGGCCAGACCGCTTGACATCGCCACAGTACCGCTATTTACAGCCACAGCTGTCGGTCCGCTGATCGCTCCATTCACAGTGAGTATGGTGCCTCCAGCAGGAGCGAAGGAGAGTGCAAGACCATTGGTGTTGGAGGAGGCTGCGGTAATTCCATAAGAAATGGCTGTAGTGGCCGTAGGTGCTACATTCAATGCGGTA
>DAHXNQ010000081.1 GCA_027365315.1 Rhabdochlamydiaceae bacterium
CATTCAACAGCGAAATGCAACAAATAGACTAAAATAGAAAGTGGTCAGATGATGATAGCCTTTGGGCATACGTTCCTCCTGGTGTATCAAAAAATCACCATAGAGTTCGTAGTCATCTCTGACCACTTTCTATTTTAGTCTGTTTATTGCACTTCGCTGTTGAATGGGCCACTGTTGAATGGGCCGGCTCTATAAAAAAAAAGTTTTTATATAGCTTTGAATTGGCGATTTTTGTATTCTCCTTCTCAACTTCATCGTTTTAATGGATAAATGAGATGTCCCTTCCAGCAGTCAGCACCCAGACGAGTGCTCCAACGGAGACCGGCAAAATCGACCCGCAGCAGCCCCTCACTAAACAAGGGCCCTCCACCAAAGCTGCAAGCAAGACCACCGATTCTCTAGAGCAGCCGACTCAGCGCCACTGCATCGTACGCCTGGCTCTCTCGATCTTGAGAACGTTGGAGAAAATCCCCAGCCTAGGCAGGTTCTTTAAGTGGCTGGCAGAGAAGCTAGATCCCAAGGGAGGAACCCAAGGCGATGCATCTACCGGAGGAGCGACAACGCCTCCGCCCCCTACTCCATCCTTTCTCTTCACCCAGAAGTATGCCGAAGCGTTCAAGACCAATTTGCTGAAGCTAGCCCAAGAGCATAAGGTCAGCGACCCCGAAGCGCAGAAAGCAACTACAGCGCTGGTCGAGGCGTTTGTCTCCTACCACGGCGCCAAAGAAGCTTTTTTCGACTTCTGCAACGATCTGTTAAACGTGGACGACAACGAGAATTTATACAAGCCTCTCAAGGAGGTGCTCCAAGAACAAGAGGCGCTAAAAAAAGATTTTCAAGACAAAGAGACACGGCTGGACGCTGCCCTGGTAATTCTTATGCTGGCAGCCCACTACTCAAGAGCTCTACAGAATCAGTCAGCACACTCAGCTCAGGACTTTTTAGCTTGGGCTAAAAAACTGGTTAAGTATCATGAGGACGGCGACAAAATTGAAATAAGAAATTCTCTGAATAAGCCAAACTACTTCCAGCAGATCAAACATCTGATCAACTCAAATGTGTCACAAAAGACACTAGAAGATCGCATGAGCACACTCTTTAGCCCAACCCCAAGAGTTCGATTAGATGAACCATATAATAAAAAATTAGCAATAGCAATGTGCGCGATCTCAGCCTACGATTTTCTAGCTAATAGTGGTGAGCTCCCTTGCATACCTTCAGCTCCCAAGGTGAAGGAAGAGCATCAAAAGGTGTTGGATCGGATCAAGAGTTTAACTACGGCGCAGACCAAGTACGAACAGGAGCGCTTTGAGTTTACCCATCTGCTTCTTAATGACAAGAAGCAGCTACCCAAATTCACTCTTGAAGAGCTCGGAAAGCATAACCAAAGAATAGCTGCATCTATAGATATAGATAAGGACACGGCGCAGAATGAGTTAGAGCCGATGCCGCTGCAAAAGATCAACAGAGCGCGACTTCTCGCGAAAAACGTCACCTTTTTAGCCGAGCGCGAGATGAGTATAGAGCGGCTCACCAAGCGTTTACAATCCATTTTACACAAAAAGATCTCTCCGGATGTCGTCAAGGCGTTTGCCACCGCCTGTTTCGACCATCTTGTCCATCCTACAGGCGAGCTACGCAAGAAAAATGAACTCAGCGAAGAACAAAAAACCGCTCTCAATGAGGCGTATGGACAGCTGGTCGTTAGCCAACTGCGTAGCACCGCACAGGCCGAGAGTAGCAAGGAATTGATGGCCCACTTTCAACAATTCTGGAAAGAGTTGACCGAAGAAGATTTTGTCCAGCTGGGCAAGGAGGTCGGAAGGATAGGCTACTTCCTGAACAACCAGGGTGATGATAAGGATTGTAAATCCTTAAACCTCGAGAAAGTGACATCTCAACTGAAGGAGAAAATCCAGCCAGCAGAGCAGAGATCATCATATGCATGTGAACAATTTGTGCGAACATTCCATGAAGCATGGACAACGGACAAGTCACTCAAGAGCCTTCGGTGGGATTTTGATGACAAGAGCTCTCCAATCGCTCTCCTGCTCCGCGAAAAAGCTCACTAAGGCCTGACCTGTGACCCCTAAAAACTGATCCAGCCCGAAGTAGAGGTTCGTGTACAACATAAGACAAATGGAGACGCGAGCCATGAAGAAAAGATTTTAAAAGTTTTAGACGAAGCACGCATGGGCACAAAGGTGGAAGAACTATGTCGCAAGCATGGCATTTCCGGCCCTACCTACTACAACTGGAAGACAAAATATGGCTCGATGAGCCTATCAGAAATCAAGCGGTTAAAAACCCTTGAAACTGAGAACTCAAAGCTGAAAAAGCTGGTAGCAGACCTATCCCTCGATATCGTCGTATTGAAGGATGCCCTCTCCCAAAAGTGGTAACCCCACAGAGGTGGTTGCAAAACTTTAGGCCCCCAGTAAAATCGCCCTTTTGGCGTCCCTTGTCGCTGTTCTTCCTCGCCTACCCTCTCGGGTATGGTCTCGTCAGAACAGCAAGGGGCCAGCAAGCTGGCTCTGACAACGGACGCCAAAATCATCGATTTTTCTAGGGGCCTAAAGTTTTGCGGGCCACCTCATACGTCTAGTAATTATCAGCGCATGTGGTTAGAATCATCCGCTTATGGGAAACAATGATCTTACCATCGGGGCGAACTTAGCCACCTTCGAGAAGTCGGACGAGCTCCTCCACGAAACGAAAGAGCAGCAGCTTTTGGTCAAGGCTCGTAGCCGCATCATTGGGTACAACCTAGGTGCCGAATCGATCAAGCTGGGAGACCGCTTCCACGAAGTGAAGGAGCAGCAGCTCTTGGAGAAGACGGCCAAGAATGACGAGATTGTAGCGAAGCTGCGCGTCCTTAATGCCTTTCGCCGCGAGCTAGAACGGCAGAGGCAGGAGGGTGGTAAGGAGATTAATTTTGACACGCCCGAGCTGCGCCATTTCGCCGACGAGCTGCGTCAGGAAATCCCCGGCATCATCGATGAGGGGCGTTACAAATGGAAGAACTCGGAAGAGCCGATGAACCGGCTGGATGCGCGGCTAATGGAGGAGGCAAAACATGTCTCGACCCCCTTCCTGAACATCAACCTCCTCGAGCTGCAGCATGATTTCGAGCTGCGCAACCGCATCTGGGAGATCATCGGTAACATCGTGCAGCACTACGATACCGGTAACGACACGATTGTGCGCAACTCGAGCCGAAGCTAAAGAGCCATGTCCTTTGTAGCATCTTTTCCTCAGTTCAAAGAGATTGTTGCTCAAGTGGGCGGAACAGCCCACTCCCCCCCGCTCTACTCCAAGAGAAAGCGGACTCTACTCTACAGCCTTGCCTACAGTTTTTATGTTCAAGGGAACTATGCCCGCGCTGAGCAGCTCTTTTCGCAGCTGCTGCTGGCCGACCCATGGCACAAAGCTGCCTGGCAGGGGCTTGCTGGAGCGCGACAGATGCAGCAAAAGTATGAAGAGGCAATGGCTGGCTGGGCGGTGCTGATTGCACTGGATGAGGCAGCAGCGCTGCCCCACTTTCATGCGGCAGAGTGCCTCGTCTCGCTGGGGCGATGGCTAGAAGCGAAGCAGGCGACTGCTTTAGCATTGAGTAGGCTGTCTAATCCCTCGCAGCAGGAGAGCTGGATGCGCGCGCGCCTCGAGCTGCTTGAGCAATTTGTTGCCAAGGAGATGAGTCGTGGTATCACTTAGAGATCGCATCTCGGTCGAGCGGGAACTCTCTGACGAGCAGATCCGTCTACTGCAGACCCAGATGATGGAGCTGCAAGAAGAAGAAGAGACCGAGCCGGTCATCCGCAAAGCGGCGCCGCTGCCCACCGATGAGCTGGTATCCGCACCCTCCGCTTCCCTTCCCTATCCCCGCTCGCAGCCGCTGCTGCCCCCTCCGGAGGAGGTGGACTTTTCCAGCAAAAGAAAGCGTCAGCAGCGCACCGCCGAACGAGAGCTAGCCCACTCACTCGATGCAGTGCGCGAGGAGATGCTCTCCACAGTCGCTGAAAACATGACCACCCTGAACGAAAGAGCGCTCGATCTAGATGGACGCCATCGCGATCTCATGAAGCAGATGGAAAGCTCCTGTCGCCTCCTCGAGCAACAGGGGATCTGGTCGACGCTGCGGCTGGTGGTTGAATCGCTCACTGCCGCCGCCTGCATCGGTGTAGGAGCTGCTACCGCCCCCTCTGGGGTGGGGCTCTGCCTGATTGGTCTAGGAGTCTGCATGCTGGGTAACGCCGTCATGCGCCATACAGGTGCCTGGGATTGGTTGGCGGGCAAGATCTTTGGCGAAGGGTCCAAGGCGGGGATGATCGCCTCCCTGGTGGTATCGGGAGGGCTCACCCTCATCTGCTCGATTGCAGCTCCTGCGCTGCTAGTCACCAACTTTGCCCAGCTGTCGCTGCAGATCGGTAGTCAGATCCCCACCATGATCCAGGCAGCGCTGTTGCTGATGCAATCGATCTTTAATGCTGGCGCATCGGCAGGCGATGTGCGCAAACTGATCGGCGAAGCACAGCTGACACGCCTACAAAACATCGCTACCATCAGGCACTGGTTTGCTGAAGGAAGCAGCGAGATGATCACCAGCCTTCTGAAGGAGATGGGAATGGCCGCCAGGATCACCTCCTCTACCATGCAGGGAACCATCCGGATGCTTCGCAGCGTGACCAGACGAAGAAAGAAAAGGAGAGCTTAGCCATGGCGATCACTGCCAACCACATCAACTCAGACATCGTTGCAAGCAACTTCTCCACAGAGAGGTCGAATCAGCGCAGAAAGAAAAATAGACAGCAGAGCACCGAGACTCAAACCAATCTGAATAAGCTGATTCAGAAGAGCGAGCAGCAGAAGACAATCAGAAAGAGCAAAACTTCGATGTCTCAAATCCTGCGCTCCTATGCAGAGGCTAGCCGCGAGCTGGCTAATCATGACCTATCGAATACCCAATCGAATCAGCGACTGGTGGAAGAGACCTCCACTAAACGGCGCACCATATTCACATTCACTCTGATATCTGCAGGGTTTGCAGGCGCAGGAGGAGTCACTTCTGCTGCCGGCTTGGGAGCAAGTGCCGTGGCTACTGCCACCATGCATCAAGTAGCCGCCAATGTGGCTAAGATGGCCGGAGATCTGGGGCAAGCAGGATGTAGTGTGGTCAAGGAGGGAGCGCACGGCTTCAGCCAAGATGCTAACATTAATGTGAACACAAAGCTAGGCCCCGAGGCGGGAGCACAGAGCAGCAACAAGCAGGCAGGAACTGAAACCAGCCGCAACGAAACCGACCTCACAAGCAAAATACTCGAAGGCGAAAAGAACGCCTTCGCCGTCCGCGGCTAAAGTTAGCTAGGACAGAGCGTCTCACCATAGCGGCGCGTCAGCACAATAGAGAGAGAGAAGCCGATGATGCCCGCTGTACAGAGGGCGCCTGCTATGAAGGGTAGTGGTGTCGGAGAAAAGAGGGTGGCAAGAGCCAGTGCACCGACTGCCACCAGAAGAGCACTGCGAGCTACCTGCATACAGAAGAGCGCCGACTGGACAGTGCCAACCCTCCCCCGCAGGCTGGTTCTTGCAGCTGCCACCATCTGACGCCCTACCTCGTAAAGACCAATTCCCAGATAACAGACCCCCAGAGCTGTGCGCGTGAAGCGCCACTGCACCATCGAAAAGGTGAAGAGCATCTGCCGTGCCACAAATAGAAAGACCGCGCCGGCAGTAATGAACCAGCGGACAGCCCGCACTCCTATCCGGTGGGCCACCTTCCATAGCGTAGTGAGAGTGAGATCTTGAGAACTCTTCATCAGATCGTCCGCCAGCTCCTTACCGCTTAATCCTAGTCTACCCACATAGACCGCCGCCTCGGGAAGATTGGTGGCGCCAATCCCCACCCAGGAGATCGAGATATCCCACTCCATCATGTTGATCACATCCCAGGTAGAGGCAAGATTGCGCAGCAATCCCCTAACGAGCCGCTCGATCTTTGTGGGCTCTACACCCTTAGGATGGTGGGTGCTCCATTGATGCGAAGCTAGTGTAACATCAGAAATTTTCAACATAGCAACTAGTCTAACCGATCATCTATCGATATAAAAGAGTGAAAAATATTTATTTTACTCTTGTTTCTGAATAGCTACTGTTTTAAATCAATCTTGAGAGCATCATGCCACCCAAGTGGAACCTTGTTTAAGAAGCTTACCATGAAGAAGTTCCAAATTAAAGAGAATGTTGCTTCCTGGCCTATGCTCCATTTAAAGTTTCTCATTTCTCTGGGTCAATATATTTGCATGCTAGGAGATATGGTCAGCGCCTCACTCAGGCATCCTCCTTCGCCCCGCCTCTTTATGAAGCAACTCTATGAGATTGGCGTCGCCTCCACTCCCGTTGTGGCCATCACCGGCCTCTTTACCGGTCTTGTGCTGGCAGCACAATCTTTCTACCAGCTAGCAGATAAGGGTCTTGCAGGCGTGACCGGGCTGATGGTGGCCAAGGCGATGATGACAGAACTTGGACCTGTGCTGACTGGCTTCATGGTGACAGGACGCGTGGGGGCCGCCATGTGCGCCGAGCTGGGCACCATGCAGGTGACCGAGCAGGTGGATGCGCTCAAGACCATGGCGGTCAACCCCAACAGCTATCTGATAGCCCCGCGCTGCGTAGCGGGCACCTTCATGATGCCGCTTCTAACCATCTTCAGCATCATCATGGGAGTCTTAGGCGGTTACTTGATCGCGGTCTACTTCTTTGGCATGGCCCCGCACAGCTACATGGAACCGATCCACACCCAGATGAAGATCTTTGACTTCTTCACGGGAGTGATTAAATCATTTGTCTTTGGCATCCTGATCGTCACCATCTCCTGCTTCAAAGGTATGACCACCTCAGGAGGCGCCGAAGGAGTGGGCCGTTCCACCACCCAGAGCGTGGTGATTGTCTACTGCTGCATCCTCTTTATCAACTTCCTGCTGACCCTCGGCCTGAACATCATTCACCAGTATTTTTTCCCCTTCATATGATCATTCAGATTCGCAATCTTTCAAAACGTTTTAACTCGCACCAGGTGCTGGCGGGGTTGAATTTGGATATTGAAGCGGGTGAGACGCTGGTGGTGCTGGGGCGCTCGGGCGTAGGAAAAAGCGTGCTGCTGAAGCATATCATCGGTATCACCCGCCCCGACGAAGGAACCATCGATGTAGATGGCAAGCGCATCACCGACCTGCAAGGAGAGGCTCTCTACGACGCTACCCACAACATGGGGATGCTCTTTCAGGGAGCGGCCCTATTCGATTCGCTGAACATCCACGATAACACCGCCTTCTACCTGGCGCAACATGGCAACCGCGCCACTGGCAAGCGGTATAGCGATCGAGAGCTGGATGATCTGGTGGCAGGTGCGCTCGAGATGGTAGGACTGCAAGAGACCCAGCAGAAGATGCCATCGGAGCTTTCGGGCGGGATGAAGAAGAGAGCTGGTCTAGCCAGACTGATCATCTATCGACCTCAGATTCTGCTCTACGACGAACCCACCACCGGTCTAGATCCCATGACCGCCATGCAGATCAATGAGCTGATTGTGAAGACCCAAAAAGAGCTGAAGGCAACCAGCATCGTTGTAACTCATGACATCGCCTCCGCTCTCTACGTGGGAGACCGTCTAGCCCTGCATGAGGATGGAAAAATTCTCTTCATCGACAAACCGGATGCCTTCCTTCAGATCGACCATCCTATCATCTCTTTCCTTCGCAAAGTGGCCACGCAGGATCCGCGCACATTCAGGAGGCCGACATGACACTACACGAACAGACCAAGCACTTCATGATTGGTCTTTTTGTAATAAGCGCCTCGGCCGCGATTGTGGGAATCGTTCTCTTTCTCAGGCCTGGTGTGGGCGACGGTAAGGAGACGCTCGAGGTGCGCTTCTCCAACATCAATCAGATCGGAGTGGGTACCAGGGTCCTCTTTGCCGGTAAGCCTGTTGGCGAAGTGGTAGCGATCTCTCCCGTCCTCGACGCCCGCACCGGCCCCACCGACTCTCACGGCCTCTACTACTTCTACCAGCTGGAGCTGAAGGTCGATTCGAGTGTCAAGGTCTACAGTACCGATCAGGTGGGCATCCAGACCTCTGGTCTGCTAGGCGAGAAGTCGGTTGCCATCACCCCCCGCACTCCTCCTGCCGGCGTCATTCCCAAACTGATCACCACTCAGCTCATCTACGGTGATTCGACCGATCCGATCGAAAATGCCATGAACGAGATCTCCGATCTAGCTGGCAAGGCCGAAGAGACCTTCCGCTTGGTCAACCAGTGGATCGACGAAAACAAAGAGAATCTATCCCATGCCGTCCACTCATTTGGCGATGCGATGCAGGAGATTGCCACAGCAGTGCACGAGGTGAACCGGCAGTGCCTCATTCACGAGGTCAAAATCAGCCTGCATAACTTTGGCAATGCTATGCATGAGGTGGACCATGCACTCTCTTTCTTACGCGAATCAAACGCCTACGACAACATCTCTGCCACCCTCCACAATTTAAGAGGAGCTAGCCACGCCTTCGACCAGATCGCCACCCATGTGATGCAGGGCAAAGGCTCCCTAGGCAGATTCATCGAGGATGATGATTTCTACCTCCGCACCAACTCAATCTTAAGCAAAGCAGACACCATGATGAATGACATCAACCACTACGGTCTACTCTTCCATCTAAACAAGGGGTGGCAGCGCCAGAGAACCAAACGTGCCGATCTCCTCGAGGCTCTCCGCTCACCCCAGCAGTTCCAATCCTTCTTCCAGGAAGAGGTCGACCAGATCAATACCTCGATGGCGCGCCTCTCCATCCTGGTCAACAAAGCCGAGGGTAGCCCTGAGAAAGCGCAAATCCTGGGAGATTCGCTCTTCCGCGAAGATTTTGCACAGCTGATGCGCGATGTGGAAGAATTAGCCGATAACCTGAAGCTTTACAACCAAGAGCTCTCCGAAGCCACCAAGAACGCCTGCATATGTCCTGAGGAGACAAACTGATGGAAAATAGCGCATCACTGGGAAGACTTGGCAAAGGCTCCCTTCTGGTCTCCAGCCCCGATATTGACGCCGGCCTCTTTTTCCGCAGCGTCCTGCTTGTCTGCGAACACTCCCCCTCGGGCAGCTTTGCCCTGATCCTTAATAAGCCGATCGACCTCGAGCTACCCGAAGAGCTGATTCCCCCCTCTGAACGAGTGAATGAAAGAGTGCAGGTGCGAGCAGGCGGTCCGATCCAGCCCAGCCAGATGATCATGCTGCATTCTGAACAGAGCGCCTCCGAGCAGAGCCTCGAGGTGTGCAAAGGGGTCTACCTGGGGGGCGATCTGCAGCTACTGCGCGAGATGATCTCGAAGGCCGACGGCCCCAATGTCTACCTCTGCTTTGGCTACATGGGGTGGGGCATGGGCTCACTCGAGCGCGAGATCCTCAGCCACGAATGGTTCATCCATCCCGCCTCCTCACACCTCGTCTTCGAGACCCCTTCTGACAAGCTCTGGCGCACCGTCCTGCGCGAGATGGGGGGCAAATATGCCACCCTCGCCATGATCCCCGACGATCCCAGCCTAAACTAGTTCAACAGGGACGGGAAGAGGCGCAAGCGCGCAGCGAGGCGCCTTAATCGATCTGCTATAGGCTCTTCTTGCAAAGTCGGATGAATCTACAGACTCGCTACGATCTTTGGTCTGAACGCAAGAAGATCCCCCGCTGCCAGCTATGCTGGCAGCTAGATCACAGCGTTCCCTAAAGGAAGAGCCTGGCGAGTAACCCCTCCGAGCTTTCCTACTTCAGGATGATTTCGCGCTGGACGTCGTTAAAGGGGCCGGGCACTGGATCGTTATTGCGATCGAGTAGCTCTAGCCGAATGTGATGCGTTCCCTTCGAGAGCCCATAAACATAGTAGGGCACCCAGAGCATCAGAATGCGCTGCACCGTTCCATCCACCGACAAACGCACCTTATAGCCATCGCGAGAGAGCTCGCAGTTAGCTAGGTAGAAGTCTAGAAGTATCGGGGTATCGGCATCGTAGGGAATCTGTCCCTGAGGCTCATTGTAGGTGAGGCAGGGGGCATTGGCATCAAACGTATAGTCGTTCTTCTTACTTTTGTAGTAGAAAACTAGAGCCTTGTAGCACTTGTCTCCCTTCAGACTTTCGCCAAAAGAGCGCGCGGGGAAGACGCGCATCACATGCATCCCCGGCTTCAGCGAAAAAGGGATCTGAAAGGTAACTGTAAGATTGTAATAGAGCTGATTGTCGTAGAAAGCATCGATGATCGAATTGTTCTCAACGAAATAGGGCTGATTGTCGATGAAGATGTGCAGAGACTGTCCTATTTTACTGTTGTAGATCTCCTTAGCTCTTGGAAAATCGCTCTTAGTTCCAAGAGGAAACCCCTCCATCCGAATCTGGACATTCACTTTAGTCTTATCGATCAACTCCCCCTCCGAGGGAAACATGATGTAAACCGTAACGCGGTCTCCCTCTGGAGTGGGTCTAACCGGCACCACACGTATGGGTGAAGGGTTGGGTGCGGGCGGCTGCATCTGTACAGCCACTTCGCTCGCAAAACCGAAAGAGAGCGCCCAAAGAGAAGCCAAAGTGGCCAGAACAGAGATTGGTCTTAACATGGAAACTCTCTCCGGTGATGGTCTTCTTCTACTACTACCAACGTCGTCATTTTTGTTCTATAAAAAAAATTAAATAACCAAACATTAGAGTGTGAAAACTAATAACAATTGAAAAACAATTATATTTATGTGAAATAATGTTTTAGTAGAACGGTGAAGTAAGAAATGGCCATCCCCAAAGAACAGCCCCTTAGCGTGCTCGAAGCAGTCGAGCATCTGGCCGACCTGGCCGAATGTCAAGAGCATGGTACTGTAGGACTTCCAGACTGGCTAGCCAAACGCCCTCCCGCCGAAGGAAAGGAGGCTCTCAAGCAGACCTTCCGCAAAATACTTGGCTACATGAAGGAGGTGGTGCACAAGGGGGATATCGAACTGGCAAGAATCGATACTCAAAGGGGACTACGCGCCCTCTCTTCCCTGGTTCAGGAGGCGGTTCAGAAGATCGAACTGAATCAGTCGCTCTTTGCGTCGATGCTGGAGGGAAGTCGGGTGAAGGAGCTAAAGGAGTATCTCGACTTCAAAGCCTTCTACATGCAGGAGATCGAGCGCAAGTTTAAAGCCCCTCCCGATGAAGAGCGTCCCTTTAAAGAGCTACTGCATAGACTGGGGCCCGAAAATTCATCGGAGATCCACTACAAGGGGCTCGACGCCATCAAGCTGGTGACACGCGATGAGCTCTATGAGCTCTTCCTGATCGAGGGCGAGGATGGGGAGCCCCTCTTCAGCCGCTCTCTTCTGCGCCACCTCAAGCTGCTTGCGCAGTTCGATATAGCAGAAATCGCGATAGAAGGAATCGATTCACTTCTTCCGCTCCGCGAGAGCCTGGCCCGAACCTATCTGCTGCGCGCCCAGGAGATCCACCAGCGCACCGCCTACGAGGCGGATCTATTCTGCCAAAGGTCGCTCGCTAGGAAAGAGAATCCGATGATCGCCGCCACAGCCAAGGCGCTCTATGCGCTTCTCTTGGCCAGCAACCCCGACCATCTCCTCCCCTCTACACGAAAGGGGCCGGCCGCCTATTTCAGTAACTTTGAACAGTTTGTGAGAGAGGCGCTCGGGACAGTTGAATATATGGAGCTTGGCACCATCGCCGAGAGCCAAATCCCCGAAGAGCTCTCCATCACCCTGCGGCTCTTAAAAGCCTTCTCAACCCAGATGTTTCTCCCCTCCACAGCGCCATTTTTTGACTGCAAGCAGGAGGCGCTGGCCCTTCTTCTCGCCCCCGCTCTGGAGGCCGGATCTCTTGAAGAGGAGGTACAAAGATGCGATGACCAGCTGCGCAAACTCTTTGCTACCCTGCCCAAAGGTCCACTCTTAAAGACCTTCGCCTTACTGGAGGAGAGAGGGCTGCTGCAGGGGTTTGATCCCCTCTTGCAGAACAATTTTCCCCGCCCGCTCTTCTCCCTCGTGGGGGGGGAGCTCCATGCGAGCTGCATCCATCTCCCTTCGCCCACGCAGCAGGATACTCTGCACAAGGCCGAGATTGTGCAAGAATTCCCCGCCTTCCTCGCTGCACTCGGCGAAAAGAGCTGCTACCTTTTGATCAATCTACAGAATCGCACCAGCTGGCGCGACTTCGCCCGCTGCGAGGCGATCGAGGAGCTCTCTAGACAGCTCGCTCTCGAAGGAAAGCTGCTGCTTCTCACCCTACCTGGCACCACCCCCTTCTCTTTGCAGACAGAGGAGTACCAGAATCTCAACTTCGATGATTTCCAAAGCGCCTTCATGCAGCAACTCGCCTCTTTAGAAGAGTGCGGCTACAGCTTCCCCAAGAGCTGGCACCTCTCCGATCGCTCTCTCTTCTTCCAGAAGGCCATCTCTTGGATTCATAGCCACCTTTTTGAAGAGCGCGCCGAGCTCTCGCAAGAGGAGCGCATTCTCTTTGTCCAGCTACTGCATCTCTTCATCGCCCTACGCTGCATTATTCTCTTCCGTCCCGCTCTCTATAGCTGCAGCTGCAAAGATGGAATCGATCAGGGCGCCCCCATGGCAGCCTCTCTTTATGCCCTTTGTCATCTATTACGAGGTCATAAGGAGCTGGGTACCGAAGAGAGGCAGCATCTGCTCTGGATCCTGGAAGGGCCAGCTATCACCATCCGTGAACGGGCTCTCTACGAGGAGAGTTTCCACCGCCACAGAAGCACACTTGCGCTCTTAGAGAGCACGATCTCGAAAAAAGCATCCCGCGCATCACTACTACAACTCATTGACGGTGAGTTTATTAAAAACATACAGATCACCCACTGATCCCGACCGATTGTTAGAGGGATGGCCAAAAAATCCCCCGCGTAGAGAATGGCTGAAACGGTAGGTTTAGCCATGCTTCGTTATTTTCTAGCTTCTCTTCTGCTTCTCTCTCCACTTGCAGCGCAGAACGCGCCTGAGGTGAAGGGGGTTAAGGAGAGCGCCACGCTACACTGGTCGATCTCGGAAAGAGGACTAGTCCGCACGGAGCATCAGATCACCCTGAATGGATCTCCTCTTCGTTACCGGGCCACTGTGGGAACACTGAAACTGCGCGACGAGAAGGGAGAGGTGACCGCCCACATGTTCTTCACCGCCTACGACAAGCTGGGTGGGCAGAGTGCGGATAAAAGGCCCATCACCTTTGTCTTTAATGGCGGCCCCGGCTCCTCCTCTGTCTGGTTGCATTTAGGCGGCATTGGACCCAAGAGAGTTCCCTACCAGAAGGTGAACGCCGACCGTATGGCTCCCTACGGCTGGGTCGATAACCAAGATACCATTCTCGATCAAACCGATCTTGTCTTCATCGACCCTATAGGAACCGGCTTCAGCCGTGCTATAGAGGCCGATCAGGCGGGTCAGTTCTACGAAGTGGAAAGCGACATCAAGGCTGTCGGTGCCTTCATCCGTGACTACCTCACTCAGTTTGACCGCTGGCTCTCGCCTAAGTATCTCTTCGGCGAAAGCTACGGCACCACCCGTGCAGCGGGACTATCGGAATATCTGCAAGAAGAGCTCTTCATCGGACTGAATGGCGTCGTGCTGCTCTCCTGTGCAGTGGACTTCTCTCAGTTCATCTTCACACCGGACAATGTACTCTCTCAGGTGCTCTATCTTCCCTCCTACACAGCTGCCGCTTGGTACCACAAAAAGCTCTCTCTCTCTCCCTATCCCACTCTTGAAACGGCGGTGGAGCAAGCGCGCCAATTTGCTCTGGGGGATTATCTTTTGGCTCTCTACCAAGGAGATCAGCTCTCTGAGGAGAAGCAGAATCAGATCATCGACCAGCTCTGTCAGCTAACCGGACTACCACGCAATCTGGTGGAGAAAAACAGCCTGCGCATCGATCCACAGCTCTTTGCCACAGAGCTCTTTCAAAATAGCATGACAGCGATAGGCAGATATGACAGTCGCTACAAAGGATTCTATACCTCGGCTGATCAGGCTTTAGAGATGCAAGATCCCAGCTCTTCCGATATATCGTCGCTCATCACCTCCACCTTCGGCGCCTATCTGGTGGAAGAGCTGCGCTTCAAGGAGACGGAGATGCCCTACGAGACTCTCAACATCCAGGTCAACATCAACTGGCAGTTTCCTCAGGGTCAGGCGCTCGACCTCACCCCCTCGTTGCGCGCCGCACTGGCCTATAATCCTCGCATGAAGCTGCTGATGTTGGGTGGACTTTTTGATCTTGCCACACCCTTTGCAGGCATGGAATACACACGCGACCATCTACTTCTGCCACCCGCCCTCCAAAAGCAGGTCACCTCTCACATCTACCCCTGTGGCCATATGGCCTATCTCGACGAGTCCACTTCACATGCTCTAAAGAGAGACTTGGTGAAGTTTTACGAAACTCCTTGACTGAGACCGTGATCGATTTGGTAAAGTGCCCAGCTCTTCGACCTAGAAGGGCCATCACATGCGATCTCTGCTATTTGCTACATTCTCCCTATTTGCTTCACTCCCCATTGCAGCAGGCGAGCGCTCGCTCGAACAGGCTGTCTCTCTGCGCACAGAGCAAAACGTTGTCTCCAGCCTTCACCTACACTGGATCCACAACTTCTCCTATGACTACAGCACCGTGATCCTGGAGGATGGCTCGCAGTGGAGCATCGCCTACCAAGACATTGCCACCCTCTTTGGCTGGAGGATTGGCGACTCACTACTCATCTCTAAAAACGATCCCTGGTACAAAACCCCCACCCACGCCTTCTTCCTCCAGAACCAAGCTACCGGCGGCAAGGTACAGGCCAATATCCTGCTAGGCCCCTTCGAATTTGGCGAGAACAGCCACTGGGTGATCGGGATCGACCGCGCCCACGGCATCCTTTCGCTCGTCAGCGGACGAGGCCTCTATTCCACCTGGTATGTCAGCGATGTGGAGAAGATGGTCTGGGACGATTGGGCCGTCAACGACACCGTCATCCTGGGCATTAACGACTCCTGGTTCACCGCCTATCCAACGCTGCTGATCAACGTCAACCAAGCCTCGACAGTCCGCGCACAACAGATCTAGGAAGCCATCATGACTACAATCGCTCCCACGACATCACAACCCGACGCTTCAGCAGTTGTTCTACCTCCTCCTGAGAACAGCTCTAGCTGGATGGGTACCGCCCTGAAGGTCATGACAATTGTGCTGCTTCTCATCATCTTCTCCCCCATCCTGATCCCCCTGGCAGTTGTGGTGCTTCCCATTGTAGCGCTCTTTTGGCTGGGGCTCTGCCAGAGAGTGAGCGACGGCTTCTCCTCTCCTGTCGTGACCTACACACCCTCCTATACACCTATCATAAAGGTGCCCCACCATGTCGGCGGCTATGCCCCCCCTATCCAGCAGCGCTCTGTTACGGTGGTGCCCACAGGAGGCGGCTTCCGAGGGCATGTCTCCGTCGGCGGCGGCCATTCCCACACCGGCGGCGGCAACGTCCCGGTCGGCGGCGGCCATCGCCCTACTTGGTAAAGCACCTTTAAGCCTCTTGCCCTGCATTGATCTTTAAAGCGAGCAGCGGGTATAAACCCAGTGGGGGGCTCGCTTTCATGTTTGGCAAACACAGGATTCTTTCCGTAACCAGCTTAGCGATGATCAACATCGCTGCGGCAAGCAGCATCCGTAATTGGCCCATAGCGGCCGAATATGGCTTCAGCTCGCTCTTTTTTCTGCTGATAGCGGCGCTCTGCTTTTTCATACCGGTTGCGCTGGTTTCGGCGGAGCTGGCCACCGCCTGGCCCAAAGCGGGCGGCCTCTACGCCTGGGTGAAGGAGGCGTTTGGCCACAAAGTGGGCTTTCTCGCCATCTGGCTTCAATGGGCCAACAATCTCGCCTTCTACCCCCTGATGCTCTCCTTCATCGCAGGCACCCTGGCCTATACTTTTGCTCCCGAGCTAGCAAATAATATATTTTATACCGTGCCTGTCATCCTGATCGTCTTCTGGGGTATGACACTGCTGAATTTGCGCGGCATGCAGATCTCTAGCCACATCACCAACCTGGGCGTATGGCTGGGTACCTTCATTCCAGCAGGGGTGATCATTTTCCTGGGTATTAACTGGTGGATGCGTGGGTTGCCTCTGCAGATCGATGTGAGCAGCACCTCCTTCTTCCCACCGCTCAATGATCTCAAACATCTGGTCTTCTTCACCGGCATCCTCTTCTCGCTGGCAGGCCTAGAGATGTCGGCTGTACATGCCCTCGATGTGGAAAAACCACAGAGAGACTATCCGCGCGCCATCCTCATTTCGGTAGTGGTGATTCTGACGCTCTATACCCTGGGTGTGCTAGCGCTTGCTTCGGTGGTGCCCCAGCAAGAGATCAGCCTGGTCACAGGCCCCATTCAAGCCTTTGCCGCCTTCATGCTGCACTACGGATGGGGTTGGATGGTGCCCGTTCTGGCTCTTCTGATGGTGATTGGTGTGGTGGGATCGCTGAGCACCTGGATTGCAGGCCCCTGCCGCGGACTTCTGGCTGTGGCACAAGATGGCGACCTACCCGCCATCTTTCGCAAAACCAACAAAGCCAATATGCCTTCGACTTTACTGATCGCACAGGCGCTCATCACTAGCCTGCTCTCGCTGTTCTTTCTCTTCATGCCCTCGATCAACAGCGCCTTCTGGCTACTGACCGCTCTAGCCGCTCAGATCTACCTGGTAGGATATGTGCTGCTCTTTGCAGCTGGCCTCTACCTCAGATGGAAACACCCCCACACCCACCGCCCCTACAAAGTTCCCGGTGGAAAGTGGGCGATGACACTGCTCTGTTGCGTGGGAGGATTCACCTCTTTGGTCGCCATCGCCATTAGCTTCCTTCCGCCCCAGCAGCTTCTCTTTGGATCGCCCGCCCGCTACGCCACCCTCTTGGCAGTGGGGCTGCTCTTCTTCTGCACAGTGCCCTTCATTTCGGTCGCTCTGATGAAGCCCTGGTGGCAAAAATTACTCTTTTGGAAATAACCCGTTTCGCAAGGCGTTACGATGTGTGGAATCTTTGGTTACATCGGCTCGGAAAATGCTGCCGATGAATGCCTGCAGGGGCTGAGGCAACTCGCCTACCGCGGTTATGACTCTGCTGGCATTGCCGGCCTTTCATCAGGCCTATTTGATGTGCGCAAAGAGCCGGGAGGAATCGCCTCTTTAGAAGAGGCGCTGGCTGTAGCACCGATGCTGCGGCTCGATCTCGCCATTGCCCATACGCGCTGGGCTACTCACGGCAAGCCCACCAAAGAGAACGCCCACCCCCACTTTGACAGCAGCGACAAGGTGGCAGTGGTACATAACGGGATCATCGAAAACCATCTCGCCCTGCGTAGCGAACTAGAAGAGCAAGGAATCAGCTTCCGCTCTCACACAGACACGGAGGTGCTAGCGCAGCTGGTAGCCCATCTCTACGAGGGCAATCTACTCGAGGCGGTGAAAAAAGCGATCCAGCAGATCCGTGGCTTCTGGGCCGTAGCGCTGATCCATCAAAACCATCCCGATCAGATCATTGCGTTTGCTAAAGAGTGTCCCCTTTGCATCGCTCGCGACCCGCTTTCTGGCGAAGTGAAGTTTGCCTCCGACCTCCAGGCGCTAGCGCGCCCTGGCATCGAAGTGCTCTTTCTCAAACAGGGAGAGATCGCCTGCATCCGTCGCGGAAAGATCGAACTCTACAGCGACCAGCTGCTACCTCTTCCTGTTAACATGGAGAGCCTCAACTGGTCGGGCACAGGCTCTGTATCGAAGGAGGGGTTCGAGCACTACATGTTGAAAGAGATCTTCGAGCAGCCCGCCGCCATCCGCCGCGCCTACCAGGGAAGAATCTCCAGTGTCGATCAACAGATCAATCTGAATCTCAAGTCGATCACCCAAGAGGAGCTGCGCTATATCAAGCGCATCACTCTGCTCGGATGTGGCACCTCCTGGCATGCCGCCTGCATCGCAGCCTCACTGCTGGAGGAGAAGGCCAAAATCCCCGCTCGGGCAGAGATCGCCTCGGAGTTTCGCTACCGCAATCCGGTGATCGATCGCGAGACACTCTTTGTCGCCATCAGCCAGTCGGGAGAGACGCAGGAGACCATCAGCGCTGTACGCGAAGTGCATGGCGCTGGCGCCAAGGTTCTTGGCATCTGCAATGTGCCCCACTCCAGGCTGACGCAAGAGGTGGATGACTGCCTTATGCTTCATGCAGGACCCGAAGTGAGTGTCTGCTCCACTAAAGCCTTCACCAGCCAGCTGACTGTGCTGTCGCTCTTCGCCCTCTTTGTGGGCCAGGTGCGCGGCGCTCTCGCCCCTACCGAAGAGAAGCGTCTTCTCGACGACCTCCAGCGCCTCCCAGAATATCTGGACGAGGTGCTGGCGTTTGAAGAGCGCATCGAAGAGATCGCAGCCCGTTACGCCCATCTCGACCGCTACTTCTTCCTCGGCCGCCACTACATGCAGGCCACCGCTATGGAGTGCGCTCTCAAGCTGAAAGAGATCGCCTATGTCAACGCTACAGGCTACCCCTCGGGAGAGATGAAGCATGGCCCTATCGCTCTTGTCTGCCCCGAACTGCTGGCAGTAGGCCTCTGTGGCAACAGACGCACCTACGAGAAGCATCTTAGCAACCTCCTCGAGGTGAAGGCGCGCGGAGGCCTTGTTGTCGCCATCGCCCCCAAAGGAGCCGACGAGCTCAAGCAGATCGCTAACGACATCCTCTGGCTACCCGCCGATCTCTCCGACGAGATGGCCAGCATCCCCTATGCCGTAGCCGGCCAGCTACTCGCCTACCACATCGCCAGGAAGCGCGGCATCGAAGAGATCGACCGACCTCGCAATCTCGCCAAATCGCTTACTGTCGAATAAAAAATCAGACAGTAGAATGGACCCATCTGTCTCGAGGTGTTATGCCCTTTCTCTCCAGCTTTGCGTCAGCACCCATGCGCTTCGCGCTCGAGCAGAAAGAGAGTATGCAATGGATCGAAAGAGCACATGCCACTAGCGAAGCGCGGCTAAGGGGAGCGGAAACAGCACACTTTGCCGGACGCATCGCCTCGCTGCTCTCCAAGTTGACTAAGGGCACCGAGACCATCGAGCGGCGCCATGTTGCGTAAATAGATGCACAGTAATATCTTAATGCCCCCCCTGTGAGCGAAGGGATGCCTACGAGAACGGCAGTCTCAAAAATCTGCGCCTCCCCAGCATCGCCGTCGAATTAAATCGTCCTTAGGAGCTGTAAGAGGGAGACCAGACTTTAGCGGCGATCTGCTGCTGCAGCTGGGCTTCGGTGGTGGAGGGCGCTAGCCCCTCTTTCACCGCCTCGAGGGCGACTGCCAGAGCGATCTTTTGCGAGATCTCGCGCAGCTGTTTGAGGGAGGGAAATAGAGAGGCTGTGGGATCGAGGCGCATAGGCGAGTGGTCGCTGAGCACCTCCGCCGCCTTCAGGAACATCCCCTCCGAGACCTCTTTGGCCCCTGACGCAATCACTCCTAGCCCCACTCCAGGAAAGATGTAGACGTTATTGCACTGGGCAATGGGATAGCGCTTGCCCTCCCACTCTACAGGAGCAAAGGGGCTGCCTGTAGCGATGATGGCTCTGCCCGAGCTCCATTTGATGATATCGGCAGGCGTCGCCTCGATGCGGGAGGTGGGGTTGGAAAGAGGCAAAATCACCGGCCGCTTCACATGCTGCGCCATTATCTCGATCATCTCGCGCGTGAAGGTGCCGGGTTGACCCGAAACGCCAATGAGAATGGTGGGGTGGGCATGCTGAATGGTATCTAGAAGAGAGATGTACTTGCTGCTGTCGACCCCCCATCCTTTTAGCTCCGCCTCTTTGCGAGCAAAACGCTTCTGATGGGGATCCATCTGGTGACTGCCGGCATGCATCAGGCCCGACCGATCCAGTACATAAAAAGCGCCGAGCGCCTTCTCTTCGGGGATGCCGCACGCCACCATAGCGCTACAGAGCACATCGCAGATGCCGATGCCGGCCGAACCGGCGCCCAAAACAACGATCTTCTGTTCCTCCAGCTTGGTACCAGCCTGATGCACAGCGCTTAAAATGGCGCCCAGTGCCACCGAAGCGGTGCCCTGAATGTCGTCATTGAAGCTACAAATCCGATGGCGGTACTTCTCGAGTATAGGACGAGCGTGGTTCTTGCCAAAATCCTCCCACTGCAGCAGCACCTGAGGTAGGCGCTTTTTCACCCCTTTCACAAATTGGTCAATGAAGGCCATATACTCTTCACCCCTGAGGCGCTGGTGGCGCCAGCCGAGATAGAGCGGGTCGCGCAGCAGCTCCTCGTTGTCGGTGCCCACATCCAGAATGATCGGCATGGTCCTCCTCGGGTGCACCCCGCCAAAGAGAGTGTAGAGAGCCAGCTTCCCTACAGGAATTGCCATCCCCCCCACCCCCAGATCACCAAGCCCTAAGATCCGCTCTCCGTCGGTCACCACAATCACATCGACCGGATGCTCATTCAGATGATCAAGCATCTCATCCATGCGATCTGCTAGCGGATAGGAGATGAATAGACCCCTCCCTCCCCTGTAGAGCGAGCTGTAGCGCATCGATGCATCCCCCACGGTGGGGGTGTAGATGAGCGGGAGCATCTCTTCCACATGTTCTAACCCAAGTTTATAGAAGAGCGTTTCGTTATGATTCTGTAGCGCACTTAAGAAGACCCACTTCGCAAGAGGGGTCGGCTGATCGCAAAAATTGCTGTAGGCCCTCTCTAGATCTAGGTCGAGCGAAGAGATAGCCGCTGGAAGCAGTCCGTGAAGCCCCAGCTCGTCCCGCTCTTTTATGCTGAAGGCGGTACCCTTATTCAGGGCAGGATCGAGAAGATAGAGATCTCTAGATAGGGCCATTCATCCACCTCTATAGTTTTCTGCACACTAGTGCAGGAAAAAGAGAGTGTCAAGCGGTGGCAGGTTGGGAGGAGCTGATCATCCGCTGCACCGTGAAGCCCCACAGCAAAAAGATCACCAGAGCCCCCACCGTCAGAGGCATCTGGTGCGAAGAGAACAGGGGCGCCATCAAGAGAATCAGAAGCGAGGCAAAGGCCTTGGCAGCGCGATAGACAAAGACATCGATCACTGCCTTGGCCGAAAATTTCTCCTTCTGCGAGAGAGGGATGTAGAGCATCTCCTTCACCACCTGAAAGAGCGAGAAGTCAAATGACTTCATTAAGATGAAGCAGAAGGTCATCATCGGGAAGATAGGGAAGAAGAAGAAGGAGAGCACCGCAGCGCCCAACATCGTGGGCACCAGCATATGAGTGCGCTTCAGCCCCATCCAGCGCACCAGCAGATAGGTGCCAAAAAACTGCAACGAAAGGGTGATCAGGTTGATGACCGAAGAGACCTTCCCCTCGAAGGCTGTGCGAAGATCCTTCACCGGCACATGTTGAGAGAGCAGCGTCTGGAACTGGAAGTCGACAAGAGCCGAGGCCACCTGCATGAAAACCACCAGCAGCAGAATCGCCGTCAGGGCTCTGCTGCCCACCACCATCCTGAACCCCTCTTGCCAGCTGGGTTTCTCTCTTTTGCCAGACGGACTCTCTTCGCTGAAGCCCAGCTCTTTTGCCGAGCGCAGCAGCAGATAGAAGCTAGCGGCCAGAACCAAATAGATGGGCAGCGAAGCAACCAACAGATGCTCCGAGCCGGCGCGCACCGCCAAAAATCCAGGAACCAGACTTCCCAGACCTCCTCCTATTCCACCCAGCCCAAAGAGCACACCATAGAGATAGCGGGAGCGCTTCTCGTCCACCACCGAGTGGATCACCGACCAGAGCTGCTGGAACATCAGTAGTATATAGATATCTTTCCAGAGATAGAGAAGAAGAGGCAGTAGCTGGCTTCCCTTGAGAAAGAAGGAGAGCAGCAGATTCCCCACCCCCACAGCGAGAAAAGAGAGCAGCATCACTCTCCAGCAGCCGATGCGAGAGATCAGCCGCTTGTAGAGCGAGACAACACCAAAATTGAGGGGTACACCAATCAGCCAGGCGTAGGGAAGCAGCTGACTACCATAGGTGGCCATGAAGACCGAATTGCTGACAGGGCGTGTGATGGCATACTCTGCACAGATGCAGAATCCGCACAGCATGGCAGCTAGAAGAAAGAGCCTCTCAGCATGTCTCGCTATCACTTTTGCTCCAAACCCCTAACCAGACGAATAAGGAGCCGATTATACTCTTCTATTTCTCAGATGATCTAGGAAAACTTTCCGTAGAATAGGAACTATTGACCTCTACAAATTCTGCTTTACGTTGCAACTCTTTGATATCGCGAGCTCCTCCATAGGTGAGGCCACTGCGAAGACTTCCTAAAAATTTATTAATCAGATCCACCGCAGAGCCAGAAACTGGGGCCCAAAAATCGATCCCTTCAGCCGAGGTCTTCTCTTTCAGACCACCGTAAAATTCGTTTTGAAAGTCCTCGCTGGCCTGTCCGCGATATTTAGCCTCATAACCAGAGGGTGCTACGGCGCTAGCCCGTTTGGGAGCAGCGCTCTCCTTGGTGAGGGCAAACAGCTTGCCCATCATCACCGTGCTGGCACCTGCCGCCAGCGCCAGCACCAGATCGCGAGGTTCGCGGATACCGCCATCTGCAATCAGCGGCACCCGCAATCTAGCAGCCACCACCGCACACTCCTGGATCGCCGAAAATTGCGGCACACCAAAGCCTGTCACCACCCTGGTGATGCAGGCGGCCCCAGGACCAATCCCCACCTTCACCGCATCGGCGCCCGCGTTGACTAGGTCGTGATAGGCCATCGCCGTGCAGACATTGCCTGCGATCAGCTCTTTCTCTGGATGAGTACGCTTCAGCTCGCGGATAGCGGCCAGCATCCTGTCGGAATGGCCGTGCGCCACATCGATGCAGACGCCAGCAGCGCCCAGATCCAGCAGCGCGCGCGCCTGGTCGATCTGATGCAGCCCACAGGAGATAAAACTGCTAGCGCCATACTTGCGCACCCACGCCTCCTGTTTAGATAGGTCGGTGAAGCGGTGAAAAATGGGAACCGATCCTTGCTGAATAAGCAGATCGGCCAGCTCCTCTCCCATCACCGTATCCATGTTGGAAGCGAGCAGCGGGATGGCTATTTTGCGACTCTTGGTCAGCCAGCTCTCGAGAACAGGAGCGGTTCTCGAGGGCACATTGTTAAACTGCGGCACCAGAGCCACATCGTCAAACGTATAGGCTTTTTTCACGATCTGCTCTCCCTGATTCACTCGCCATAAGGTATGCTCCCTAGCGCTCTCTCGTCAAGATCCCCTGCTATACATCTTGAGGTTGGTGTGGTGGCGCAGCTTGCTGCCTAGGTGCACAGCAGCTCAGCAGCTGGATCAATCGGTCCGACCAGTAGGGGGAGGCCAATCTATAGGTGCGAGCGGCCAAGCGCTGCTGCTGCCGTTTGGCGTGGATGCTTTTGTTGCGCAACGAGGTGGCCTCGGCTCGCATAGCGGCACCCTGGTCAGACGCCACCCTCACGATGTGGGGCTTCATCGCTAGCCAGGCAGCGGAAAGGCGCGCATCTACAGATCCTGGGTAGTCGGTCGCGCGCTTCTGCATACTGCTGATAAACGCATTGTAGTTCGTCAAACGAGGTTCCACTTCATTGCTGGCAGTGAGGCAATCGTCTGCCATAGAGATCGATTCATCCAAAAAACCGATCTGCTGGATGCAGGCCCTATACTGCAATAGCTTTTTATTGTGGAAGTTGGCGATTGCATTTTCCGACATCTTGGCACAGCTCTCAAAGGCCCTTGCACCATAGACAATCACAATAAGAACGATGGCCACGGCAGTCAGAATACGCAGCTCGAGAGGTCCGTTAATGAAGATTTGCACCGCCGTATAGATGCCAAAAGCGATGGCCACCACCTCTTTCCCAATCTTGGAACCAAGAATCCAATCGACCGCCGGGTGAATCTGGACAAAGTTGCGCAGACCGACCACTCCTGAATCGGTGGCTCTCTGAAATTCAGCATTTTCAAACTCAACCACCTGACCAAGGTCGGGCAGGGCTTCATTCTCATCCAATGGAGGCGGCTCTGTAGCATCGAGGGCTGGTGGGTGTGAGAAGGGTAGGTGCTGAATCCGTGGAGTTGTGACGACTGGCAACATGGTGTCTCTCCTCTCTATGAGTGGGCTATGAGGGAGGCTGGCTCTCTTTTGGCCTGCTAGCCTCCTCACCGGAGTCAGAGACTCTACGCCAACAGGAAAACTAGAGCATCAAAAATCGATCTGCCCAGTATCTGTGGGCCTATTTTCGTTCACAGACTACTCTCACAAAAACGAAAAGTCCCCACCTCCAGCGAGGAATTAGGGACTTTTTAGAGTGGTGAATGAGCTGATAGTGCAGTCTTGGCTAGTTCCACGATCCAGAACGTCTGTGAATCGCATTATTTCCAAGACTCTTGGTTTTCTGTAGGCTGTCGTCATCGAGCGATGGGAAGCAAATCTCCACGCTCCTTTCCAATTCATCCACGCAGGATTCTATCTCTTTATTGTTCCTGTCCATTCTATCGATAGCATGATCTATTCGAACTCCCATGGTTCTGTTGAGTTGTTCCACCCTCATCGCAGCTTCAACAACCTCCAGATCACGCTTGCTGATCGAATCACGGTTATGTGTGATACATGAATCGGATTTATTAAAAATCGATAACATAACAAAAAACTCCAAATTGTTTTTATCGTTAACAACAATTGTATGCGAATATTAATAAAAAATAAACAAATTATTTGATAATAACAATTTATGTCGTAACAATCACATAATCAATTGATTACATAACAACATGTATATCAAACGCTAGTGTAGATAATTCATATCTAATTGCATATCAATTATATACACACTTAATAGCGGATGTGAAAAATCGATAATCAACTAAAAAAATAAGACGTTTACTATCAACAAGTTATCAGATTGTTTTTCATTAATATGTTTAATTATATGTGTTAACTTGAATATAATATTGAATTAAGGTAATATTAATAACGAATAGTCAACGAGGGACAATTTATGCTTTCAATGATCGGAGCAACATCAAGAGTGATAATGATCGGAGCAACATCAAGAGTGATTAGGCCAATAATAGGCAGAATAGCGGCAAGAGAGCTGCCCTCTATCACAGCGCAGCCGCCCATTCGCAACAAGCAAACCCAGGCCCGCGATTTACCAGTTGATACTGAAGCCGCGGCTCGCCGCCAGATGGCCGCCTTAGAGCAACCCATCGCCGAGCAGCAGGCGAATCGTAAAATAGACGTGCAGACGCGACCAAACCTTACAGTTGTGGGAGAGGCAACAGGTCCCTATGCATTGCGAACCTTAGAGGTTGCTCATGAAGCCTTAAGCACAATAAGGCTGGCAGATAAAGCTGTGATGGTAAGGCCGCCAAAGCCCACTACAGCTATCGTACAACAACAGCCAAACTTCACATTGGTAGCAGATAGCATCCCTTCTTGCTTAAGCACAAAGCACGCGGATACAGCAATCATGAATATCCCCGGAGCAGAAGAGAGTCAGAGCTCAGGAAACACAGAAGAATCTAAAAGCTGGTGGGATAGTTTCTTGGGGAAAGTGACTCAGGCTATCGCTATCGGAACAGTAACAAGTGCTATAGATAAAAGGATTTCACCCTACGCCGATGGTGGGTATATACATGACAAGATTGGAGAAATCGAAAAGCTCTCAGAAGAGGCTGCCAGCGTCGTGAGTTCTCAGATTGCCGAGATGGCAAAGCTAGAGGAGGAACTCAGTCGGAGGAAAGAGGAGTTGCAATCAGTCACTGATGATATATGGCAGCTTCTTCAGAACCCCCATCTCACCCAAGAGCAGCGAAACATCCTGCTATCATTCTACGACGAGGTGATCAGTAAAGTCCTCACCCCCGACCTTGCTGAGAACAGGCAGGCCTTAGTAGATGACAAGGAGTATGCCAATGCATTCCTTACCGCAAAAACTTTACGCACAGGATTTGAAAATGAGCAAGCCAGGATCAATCACTTTGAAGAGGGCGTAGAGTATTACAAGCTTGATTCCGCTGATGTCGATGAGCTGGCAAAGGCTATGACAGAGCTACTAGGGACAAAAGTGGGACCGGCCATAGTAAAAGAGGGGTTAAAGAACCTGCTTCCCAGCCCTCTCGCTAATTTCTGGGTTCTTTCTACAGCAATTACTTACTTCGGAAAGAGAGTGACTTCCAACCACACCTATGTCGCACGAGAAGGCGCTTTAGAAACGTTGCAACAACATACAAACGGTGCCAGAGAAAAATCGGACAAGAAGGCAGATTCAGCTGTGCCCTCACTCACAACTGAAGCCGTTAAATCAAACGTAAAAGAAACTATCGATTTCTTCGTGCCAAAAATACCGGGTGGGGTTGTGGGAGGAGCTCTCGTGAAGATCTTAATCGGCTTATCTGTTGCAGCATTCAATGATTCCATGCTGGATAGCCCTCACACACCGAATCTAGCAAAGGCAACCAAGCTGGAAGTAGATAATATGGTTATCGACTATCAAAACGAGTGCCTGCAGGTATCTCATAGAAACGATGAGGTCATCGACAAAGCAACAGCAACTAATGAAAAAATAATTAGAGCTGTAAACGCGCTACATAAGGTCTTAGCTGAGATGAAGGCAGAGCTTTCTAATAAATAGAACGAAGAGCGTCAGTTGCTAGAACGCTTCCAAGAGCATAAGGTGCTCCTTGGAAGCGTTTTTTCATTCGCCATCAAGTGACGAGGAGAATGCAATACCTGTTTCTTGATATCCACGCGCTCGCGCTTCTAATTGAGTCACGCAACTTTCGAGCTCTTGGTTATTCCGCTCCATTCTTTTGATGCTACCATCGATCTTTGGCCCCATGGTTCTATTGAGCTCTTTCACCCTCTGGACAGATGAGAGAACTTCTCGATCGTGTCTGCTAAGCCCTGCGGAGGTTTGCAACCTATCCACAGTCTGCGCGGAAGATTCATCAGAAGAGCTATGGCTACCGAACCACCCTTTCATTGCTGAAAATCCAAATATACCTGACGACATATGCATTACTCCAATTTCAGAGAGAATTGTGCTGTTCTCGCGAGGGAGTCTAAAGCGGAATGGAAAAGGAGTGCAATCCGAGTAATTATTTTTTCGTTATTGGTTGGTTGTTATGGGGTTACGATGTGGATTTTTTTTCAAAATCCCCTACGGGACTGGTCAGTAAAAAAAATATAATGGCTTGATTGCTAGAGGAATTTGGATTCCTGCCGGCTCGCCCCCTGCATGGGGCTCGCTTCGAATCCGAACGCGAGCCAAGCAGTTGGCTCGTTCTACCGCTTAATTTTTCTTCGAAAAATTTAGCGGTAGTCGGATTCGAACCAACGACACGCGGATTATGATTCCGCTGCTCTAACCAACTGAGCTATACCGCCGTAAAGAAAAAGGCAGCTACAAAGAGTAAGCTGCCTAAATTGTATTAGCGGGGGAAGGATTCGAACCTCCGGCCTTTGGGTTATGAGCCCAACGAGCTAACCACTGCTCCACCCCGCGATCGGGAAGTGCCCAGCTTAGCACCTCCCTCTCTTTTTCTCAAAGCCCTTACTGCTAACGGGGGGAAATCTCTCCATCCTGCTGGAGAACGAACCGATATTCGGTGGCTAGCTGAGTTGTCCGTCTCTCTAGTTCTTCGATCGATCGATGCTTGATGGCTAGATCGATCGCCTCATTCAGCATCGCCTCCTGCTCATTGCCAAAGATAAAGCAGCGTTGCGTAAGCAGGGTCTCCCTGATCTCTTTTAACGTTGGAATTGTTTGACGAAAACGCAGTTCCGCAAGCAGAGCTCTGCAACCCATCACCACTCCCGTTCGGCTGACGCCCGCACTGCAGTGGACCACCGGATTGCTAGCAGGCGCATACTTTTCCATCCAGAACAGCACCGCTAACAGCTGGGGCACATACATCGTTTTTCCATCTTCCCAATCCGGCACATAGAGCTCAATCAGGCGGCGCTCTTCACATCGCGAATCATCTGCTCTGATCATCTGAAACGCCACCTCGTGTAGGACGAGGCCAATAGACGTTGCATTCTCTTGCGCCTCCTCGGAAAGGGTCAGCTCTACCTCCTTCGCCCAGTAAGCTGCACCTTCTTCCTCTTTCAGGAGGAGCTCGCCAGTTTTCTGAGTCCAGGTGTAATAACCCTCTTCCCGTTGATTCCCCTCTAAGTAGTTAGATAGCGCCTCCATGTGCGTCGGAAGATAAGGGGTCATTTCATGGTACATTCTTCCTCGGCTCCCATAGCGTAGACGCATAGGATCGGTCAGACGAAGCAAAAGAGGTGTATGCTCTTGCCTCGCTAAATGGTGCATGAGAAGAATGCAGCCAAGAGGTGCTAAGGGAGCACAGGTAGCCTCTCCTAAATGGCGATCTCTCCACGAGATGGAGCTATTATTCAACCGATACGCTGCACTCTCTCCATCGAGCATCACTTTGAGATGATTTCCCTTATTGGGCCTACTCTCTACATAACGATCGATCCTTTCATCGAAGGGACAGCGAGGAGGTTCACTAAAAACATTCTCCCGCGAGGCTCGAGCGATAGAGCTCGTTGACAAAGCCGAAACCATCCTCAACTGAGGACCAGGAGATGCAGGAGTCAATTGCAGAGTGATTGCTTCAGTGCTGGATGAAAATGGTGTTGGGTGAGTCATAACAATCTCCTTGGTTGAAGAGAGAGCGAGGAGATTACTCAATCGAACTTTTCTATGGAGCTTTTGCTCGCAACTTTTCCTACTTTTTTCTAGGATGACGCTAGCGTACACCTTAGAGAGGATTATGGGAGCCCGTCTACAAACGAGTCACCTACCGCAGTTTTTGCGTCATACTATGATGCCGCTATTTCTGATTGTAGCCTGTCCACCTATAGCCATCCTGATGTGGTATACCTGTACCCAGCTCGATGGATCGCTCGCTCTACTTTGGGGAAGGATGCTTCATCACGGGCTGCTCGCTACCATCTGGAGCGCCTGGGCACCGGTCTTCTGGGGCTCGAAGGTAGCCTGGAGCATCATCGCTATCTACGCTATCTCTCAGTTGGCACTGATGCGTCTTCTGCCAGGTAGGCGCTTTGAGGGGCCTATCACGCCTCAAGGCAATATACCTGTCTACAAAGCCAACGGCATATCGGCCTATTTCACCACTCTTGCACTCTTTTGCACCGCTACGTGGGGAGTTCACCTCTTCCCGCCCACTCTGCTCTACGATCATCTAGGAGAGTTAGTGGGTGCTCTCAATCTCTTCAGTCTCTTTCTCTGCCTGCTGCTCTACTGCAAGGGGCGCTACTTCCCCTCCACATCGGACGCCAAGATCAGCGGAAACCTCATCTTCGACTACTACTGGGGCACCGAGCTCTATCCACGCATCGCTGGATGGGATATCAAGATGTTCACCAACTGCCGCTTTGGGATGATGGGATGGGCGCTGCTGCTGCTCTCCTTTGCAGCCAAGCAGCAGCAGCTCTACGGCTTCCTCTCCAATACCCTCATGATCTCGGTGGCACTGCAGCTGCTCTACATCAGCAAGTTCTTCATCTGGGAGACCGGATATCTCCGTTCGCTCGACATCATGCACGACCAGGCCGGCTTCTACATCTGCTGGGGATGTCTCGTTTGGGTACCAGCGATCTACACCTCGCCCGCCCTCTTCATGGTGCAGCATCCCTTTCAGCTTCCCTTTATGGTGGCGATGACGATCTTCGTTGTCGGCACACTGGCGATTCTAACCAACTACATGGCCGATAGGCAGCGCCAGATGGTGCGTATTCATCAGGGTGCCTGCCGCATCTGGGGCCGCAAACCAGAAGTGACACATGCCAACTACACCACCGAAGGTGGCGAGAAAAAATCGACGCTACTACTCGCCTCTGGCTTTTGGGGAGTGGCGCGCCATTTCCACTATGTGCCCGAAGTGGCTGGAGCGCTCTGCTGGACGCTACCTGCCCTCTTTAGCTACTTTCTTCCCTATTTCTACCTCTTCTTCCTCATGACTCTCTTGATCGAGCGCGCGATACGCGATGACAAACGCTGCGCCGAGAAGTATGGAGAGTTCTGGGATTTACACTGCCAGAAGGTACGCTACAAGATTCTGCCCTATTTATTCTGAGGAAGAAGCGGGAGCAGCTGCTGCCAGGTGGCTGTAGCCACTCCGGAAAGAGAATTGACTAGATGAGCTCCTGCAGATCGCATCGCATCGATCTGATGATGGTTTTGTAGAAGCGAAGGGAGGGTAGTTGGACCAGCCATCACTCCAGCGCCCGCTTCTAGCACCATATCCCTTAGCTGCTGCTGCGCCTCCATGTGAGGGCCAAAGAGAACCGGTATGCCATGCTGAATCGGCTCGAGAATGTTGTGCCCCCCGATTCCTGGGACGAAGCTGCCCCCTACAATCGCTAGATCGGAGAGGAGATAGCAGGGAGCGAGCACCCCCATGATATCCACTAGCACAATCTGCTGGTTGAGAACCCTCATCTTGCTCCAGCGTGCAAACTGTAGCCCCATCGACGAAAGAAGCGCTGCCACGGCGGCAAACCTTTCGGGGTGGCGCGGCGCCAGCAGAATACGGCAAGAAGCGGAGGTAAGCGCCTCCAACAGCATCCTCTCTTCGCCATCGTGGGTAGAGGCAATGGTGATCACTCTCTCTCCCTCTCTAAGATGAAGACGCTGCCTCAGCTTTTCCGCCTCGGAGCGGGCGGAGAGTGCGGGACGTCCATCAAGCTTCAGATTTCCTGTGATGGCGATCTTTTCTGAATCGACACCTAAGCACAGAAACTTCTTTTCAAACTCGGCACTCTGAAGAGAGAAGCGATCGATCTGCGACAGAAGCATTCTGGTGAAATGGGGCACCAGGCTGTAGCGCCGGCAGGAGCGCTCAGAGATCTTGCCATTCACCAGCGCCACACGCCCACCCGCTGCCTTCACTTCGCTTAAGAGGTGATACCAGAGATCGCCCTCCACCAGCAGCAGCAGCTGTGGGCGCAGCCGCCTAACCAGGCGTTTAGCGACGGAGCGAAGATCGATCGGCAGAAGAAAGTGGCGCTCCGCTTCGGGGAAGGTCTGACATCCCGCGGCAAGGCCGGTTTCGGTGGTGGCAGAAAAAATCATCCGGGCAGAGGGGAGCTCTTTGCGGATGGTGACCCAGAGAGGGATGGCCGCTTTGGTCTCACCCAAAGAGACGGCGTGCAGCCAGATGATGGGGCGGTCATCGATCGAGAGTGGCGATGGTAGCGTGAGCCCCCACTTGGAGAGAAGCGCTCCTCGGTACCTCCCATGTCGCATAGCCCGGTAGAGCCACCAGGGCAGCGAAAGAAGCGCTCCTAACCCAAGACACGCTCTATAACTACTTCGTACCCACCACGAAATTAACCAGTTTTCCTGGGACAAAGATCACCCTCTCCTCGGTTGTACCGGCTAGGTGCTTCATCACCTGCGGCTCCTGTTTTAGCTGCTCGATGATAGCATCACGGCCTAGCTCTTTGAGAAGCTGCCAGCTGCCGCGCGTCTTGCCATTCACCTGCACTACGTAGAGGATGGTCTCCTCCTCGAGCATTTTGGGGTCAGCCTTTGGGAAGGGCTGGTAGGCGATAGAAGAGCTACCTCCTAGCATCTCCCACACCTCCTCAGCCATGTGAGGAGCAAAGGGAGCTAGGGCCAGCGTAGCCATCTTCAGCGCTGCGCGCGGGTAGGCGGGAAGTGGCGCAAAGGCGTTGATGAACTCCATCATCTTGGCAATCGCTGTGTTAAACTGCATCGCCTCGATCTCTCGCTCGACTTGAGAGACCAACTTGTGAGCTAGGCGCATTGCCGGGAGATTCTCCTCGTCTGTCACTCTCTCCGAAACAACCAGATCGTAGAAACGGTTTAGGAAGCGACGACAGCCCTGTACCGCCTCGCTGTTCCAGACCTTCTCTTTATCGAAAGGTCCCATGAACATCTCGTAGAGGCGCAACGCGTCGGCTCCCACCTCTTCGATCATCTCATCGGGAGTGATGCCGTTCAGCTTCGACTTAGACATTTTATCGATCTGGGTGAGCAGCTCCTCTCCGGTGCCAATCTGATAGAAATGGCCCTTCTCTTCGCGCACCTCTTCGGCGGCAACGTAGACTTTGGTGGTGGGATGCTGGAACGATCTAGCTGTCACAAGCCCCTGGTTGCGCAGAGTCTGGAACGGCTCGCTCGTGCTGACAAGGCCGCAGTCGAAGAGCACCTTATGCCAAAATCTGGCGTAAAGAAGGTGCAGCACAGCATGTTCCACTCCTCCTACGTAGAGATCGACCGGCATCCAGTACTCTTCCGCCTCGCGGCTCCAGGCTGCCGCAGCGTTGGCGGGATCGCAAAATCTGAGGTAGTACCAGCAGGAGCCAGCCCACTGAGGCATGGTGTTGGTCTCGCGACGGGCCCGCTTGCCGGTTTTGGGGTCGGTGATCTCGACCCAATCTGTCGCCTTGGCAAGGGGACTCTCTCCCCCCTCGGGAGGCTTGAAATCGATCAGTTCGGGCGGCGAAAGTGGCAATTCATCGAGATCCAGCAGCCGTTTGGTACCATCTTCGAAGTGAAGGATGGGGAAGGGCTCGCCCCAATATCTCTGACGCGAAAAGAGCCAATCGCGCAGCTTGTAGGTGACGCATCTCTCCCCGGCTCCCCTCTCTTGAAGACGCTGTACCATCGCCTCGCTAGCCTGATCCCAAGGTAGACCAAAACAGCCCAGCTGGTGGGAGTGGGGATGCACCATGCGGCCGCCCCCCGTCCAGAGTCTCTTGCCTGCCAGCACCTGGCTCTTCACCTCTTCCCACGACTCACCCTCAACTTCGGCGGGATCTGGTTCGATGACAGCGACAATGGGCAGCCCATATTGCGAAGCAAAGTCAAAATCGCGCTCGTCGTGCGCGGGCACCCCCATCACAGCCCCTGTTCCGTAGGAGAGCAGCACATAATCGGCAATCCAAATAGGCACCTTCTCTTCGGTGAGAGGGTTGATAGCGTAGCTGCCCAAAAAGACACCGCTCTTCTCTTTGGCTAGCTCGGTTCTTTGTAGATCGCTCTTGGAGGAGACCTCTTTCTGATAGCGAGCCACCGCCTCCTTCTGCTGGGGAGTGGTGAGAGAAGAGACAAGAGGATGTTCGGGAGCCAGCACCAGATAGGTGACTCCTACCAGCGTCTCAGCATGAGTAGTGAAGATGGTGATCCCCTCTGTTCCCGCTACCTTGAAGGTGGCCTTGGCGCCCACGCTCTTTCCAATCCAGTTGCGCTGCGCACTCTTCAGCGATTCAGGCCAGTCGATCCCCTCTAGGTCGGTCAGCAGCCTCTCTGCATATTCGGTGATCTTGAGAACCCACTGTCTAAGAGGGCGTCTCTCGACCGGATGACCACCCTCTTTTGAAAGACCATTCTCCACCTCTTCATTGGCCAGCACCGCCCTCAGCGCGGGGCAGTAGTTGACCAGAGCGTCCGATTCGTAAGCGAGCCCCCTTTCGTAGAGCTTGCTAAAGATCCACTGCGTCCACTTGTAGTAGCGGGGGTCGCTGGTGGCGATTTCGCGCGACCAGTCGTAGCTAAATCCCAGAGATTTGAGCTGACGGCGGTAGGTGTCGATGTTCTGCTGAGTGGTGATGCTGGGGTGGGTGCCGGTGCGGATGGCATACTGCTCGGCAGGCAGGCCAAAGCTGTCCCATCCCATCGGGTGAAGAACATTGAACCCCTTCTGTCTTTTGTAGCGGGCCAGAATGTCGGTAGCTGTATAGCCTGTCACATGCCCCACATGCAGCCCCGCCCCAGAGGGGTAGGGAAACATATCTAGGATGTAATATTTTTCCTTTTTATGATCGACCTCTGCCAGAAAGGTCTGGTTATCCTCCCAGAAGCGCTGCCACTTCTCCTCGATCGCCTGATGGTCATATTTCTGCGAGCTCATGACGTCATACCCCAACAAAACCGCCCAGTTTACATGGGGACGAATTTTGTGAGAGGAGAAACCTTCGCTTTTGAGCGCAAAACTAGAACGTAGACAAAAAAAGTTGACCATTATTTTTATATTAAGAAATGCCAAATGCCCATCAAAGGAGTTTGCAAGAATGGTGTGGATCACATAGGCTCAGAGGCGGCTGAGAGGCCTTTTTTAGGTTTTGTATGCTGGATGTTACGCCACAAAAAAAGAGTAAGATCTGCCTGACAGGTTACGACCTTCAGGGCGACCTAAAAGGTCGTCTGATGATGGCTAAATTCAGCCAAACCGATCTCGATGTGCTAGAGGAAATCCTCTACAGTCCCGTGCAGACTCCTTTGCGCGAGCTGCTGCGCCCCTTCGCCCCCCATACCGAAAGAGCTCTTGAGAGCCTCCGCATGTTTGAAGAGATGGGACTTCTCGCCATCCGCGGCACGGAGGTGGTGGTCGACAAAGAGAGGCGCAAATATTACGAGGGAGAGAGCGCCAAGTTTTCCGAAGAGTTCAAACCGGGGCTAGAGTTTGTGCAAGGGCTGCTGAAGAAGGTGCCCATTCACCAGCTTCTCGCCTGGTACTCCATTCCACGGTCGGCCGACCAGATCTTCGAATCGCTGATCGAACAGTATCTCAAAACGCCCTCCATTTATGAAAAAAATTTAGCAGAGCTGACCACTCTTGAAGGTCCCGGCTATCAGATTGTGCAGGAGCTGCTGGCTAGCCCTCAGCTGAAGCTGATGGGAAGCGAGGTGAGAGCGCGCTATGGCCTCTCCCCTGAAGAGTTTGAGGAGACGATGCTGCTTCTCGAATTCCAATTTGCCGCCTATCTCACCTACGAACGCATTGGAGAAGAGTGGCAAGAGGTGGTGGTACCTCTAGAGGAGTGGAAGGAGTATCTTCTCTTCCTCGAGAAGACAAGGCCACAGCCTCTACCTACAGAATGCGTTGAAGCTAAAGAATTTGCCCACTTTGCTTTCCTGGAGGAGCTCTCGACCTGCCTCTGGAATGTCTGCGAAAATAGACCGCTGGCAGTAGAGGCTGCGCCGCTTCTCGCGCGCCTAGAATCTCTGCGCCTCATCCGCCAAAGCGACGGCCTCTGGATACCCACCGAAACAACCCCCTCCTGGCTGCGCATGGAGCCCGAGGAGCAGGCTCTACAGATCCACCGCTCGTTATCTCACCACCCCGATCTAGCTAAACTACCCTCATCGGTGCAGTCGGAAAGGATGGTGAGAGAGGCTGAAAAAGCTATCCTCAGGGCGCCACTAGACGCCTGGGTCCTGATCTCCGACCTTGTAAGCGGTGCACTGGTCGCTCTGCAGGAGGCCTCTTCGATCAAGCTGGTACGCCAAGGCAAGCAGTGGCACTATCGCACTCCAGTCTATGCCGATGCCGAGAAGCAACTGCTCTTCTGGATGCTCTCACAAGCTCTCTATGAAATGGGGGCAGTCCAGCTGGGTCTTTATGAGAGGCAGCCCTGTCTGCGCCTCACTCCCTTCGGGAGAAATCTCTTTTCCTGTTAAACTAGGCTGCATGGGCAAGAAGAGCGACGCAGAACTGGTCTCCAACCGGAAGGCCCACCACGACTATGAGATTCTCGAGACCTTCGAGGCTGGTATCGTTTTGGTGGGTACCGAGGTGAAGTCGCTGCGCGCCCATGGCGGCAGCCTACAGGATGCCTACATCCTCGTCTCGCATGGCGATGTCATTCTGAAGAACTGCTCCATCGCCCCCTATAAATTTGGCAATATCCACAACCATGAAGAGCGGCGCGAGCGCAAACTGCTTCTGCACCGCCGTGAAATAGCAAGAATTGGATCGCTCTTTCAAGAGAAGGGCATCGCCCTCATCCCTCTCGCTCTCTACCTCAAAAATGGTAGGATCAAAGTGAAGATCGGCTGCGGCAAGGGCAAAAAAACGTTCGACAAACGAGAAGCTCTACGTGAACGCGAGCAGAAGCGCTCGATCGAACGCACACTCCGCGGATCCCGCGACGAGTAGCTTGCCCGAAGGAGCTCGGTAAGCTATCATCCGGTTTTTCGCCCTGATTGAGGAGGAGCCTGCCCGATGAAAGCCATCGTCTCGCAGCCGGAACTTGCCGCTGTAGTAGGAAGAATCCAGAGCATCATATCGCAAAAGCCAGCCATCCCCATTCTGGCCAATCTACTGATCGAGGCGTGCGACGGAGCGCTCTGGCTCTCCGCTAGCGACCTTACGGTCAGCGTCCGCGTCTCGGTTCAGGCGAAGGTGCTGGAGGAGGGAGCCATCACACTACCGGCTCGCCGCTTCTTCCAGCTGCTGCGCGAACTGACGATGCCTCAGATCACCATCGAAACCAATGGCTCCGAGATTGCCTCGATCGAGGCTGGCCCCTCCCACTTCAAGATCCACGGCATGCGTAAATCGGAATTTCCGCAACTGCCCGACCTAACAGGCGGCCTGAAGTTGGATGTCGAGTCCTCACTGCTGAAGAGCCTACTCTCCCGCACCGCCTTTGCAGCAGCGGCCAGAGAAGAGGATCGCCAGATGCTCAGTGGCGTCTCGATCCAGAGCCAGGGAGGCGTTGCCACCTTCATCGGCACCGACGGCAAGAGGCTAGCGCGCCTCAAAGCCGATGTCGACCTCTCCAAAGAGGCGCCAGGCTCTTATGTCATTCCCATTAAAGCTGTCGAGGAGATCGTCAAGATGCTCGATGGCAAAGAGCCTTCGGTACATCTGACGCTGATGCAAGATAAGATCGGTGTGGAATCAGGAAGGGTGCTGTTGGTCTCAAAACTGCTCTCCGGTCAATACCCCGATGTCTCGCGCGTGATCCCCAAAAGGACGCCTCAATCGATCTCACTGCACCGCGAGGAGCTGATTGCCCTGCTCAGGCAGGTGGCGCTCTTCACCTCCGAAAGCAGCAGCTCTGTGCGCTTCTCATTCTCTCCCGGTTCGCTGCAGCTCTCTGCGATGAGCGGCGAGATTGGCGAGGGGAAAGTCTCGATGCCTGTGCACTACAACGGACCTAAAATCGACATCGCCTTCAACCCAGGATTCTTCCTCGACATCCTGCGCCATAGCGAGGACGAGACTGTCAACTTCGATATCACCGATCCCTACAACCCCGGCCTCATCACCGATTCCACCTCGGCAGAATTTGTGATCATGCCGATGCGTCTCGAGCTCTAGACGCCACTCCATGCGCCTCACTAGGATACAGCTTCGAAACTTCCGCCTCTTGAGAGAGCGGGAGCTTCTGCTGGCACCTAGCGCTAACTGGATCTTAGGGCCCAATGCGATTGGCAAAACCACTTTGCTAGAGGCACTCTTTCTCTTAAGCACCGGCCGCTCTTTCCGCACGCGCGACCTTAGAGAGATCATCAGCCACGGCTCTAGCTTCTTTTCGATAGAGGCTCATTTCTTGCAGGGCGGAGTAGAGCAGAGGCTCTTTTTATCATTCGATGGTGAAGAGAAACGGGCGCTTCTGAACGACACACCACTTCCCTCCTGGAACGCTCTTTTGGGACTGATTCCCGCTATCCTGATGGTGCCACGCGATATCTCCCTGATTGAGGGAGCTCCAGCCGAGCGCAGGCGGATGCTCGATCTCTTTCTCTCGCAGCTCGACCCCACCTATCTCCATCAGCTGGCGCGCTACCAAAAAGCGCTGGCGCAGCGTAATAGCCTGCTGAGAACTGGAGCTAGCGGCTCTGCACTTCTGTCCATACTTCTACCCTGGGAAGAGATTTTAGCCTCTTCGGGAAGCTATCTGATGCAACGCCGAAAAAAACTGATCTCTAGATGGAGCAGCGCCTCTGCCCTCCATATGCTCGATCTCTCGGCGGGAGCCGACCAGATGGAGCTACGCTACAAAAGCCAGTGGCCAGAGACGCTAGAGGGATTGATGCACTGCTACCGCGAAGAGGAGACAAGAGAGCGCGAGGCGGGTCATACCAAAGTAGGCCCCCATCGCGACGATCTAGAGATGCTGGTTCAGGGGATGCTGGCTCACCGCTTCTGCAGCGAGGGGCAGAAGCGCTGTCTGCTGGTGGCTCTGCGCCTTGCTCAGGCAGATGAGATGCGCGAGCTACTAGGAGATCAGATCGAAGGGGGCCCTATCTTCGCTATCGACGATTTCGATAGCCATCTAGATGGTGTAAGGCTAGAGATTTTGCAGCACAAGCTAGCGAAGGTGGGTCAGCTGCTGCTCACCTCTCCCTCACTGATGGCGCCGCCAGCTCTGGCACTAGAGGTGGCGGCGCATCGCCTCTCCTAAGACAAAGGTTCCCTTCCTGTTCTTCATCTCATCGAGCACAGAGAGCGCCAGCTTTTTGCCCAGCTGCACGCCCTCTTGGTCGAAGGAGTTGATACCCCAGATCATCCCCTGAAAAGCCACCTTATGCTCGTAGTAGGCGAGCAGCTTACCCATGGTGTGCGGATCGAGCTTCTCCATCAGTAAAATGCTGGTGGGGCGATTGCCGGCGAAGTTCTTGTTGGGATTGCTGCTCTTCTGACCGGTAGCCAAAGCGAGTGACTGCGCTAAGAGATTTGCTATCAACTTCTGCTGACAGCTCGACCCCTCAAACTCGATATCCTTGCCATACTGCGAATGGCGGAATCCTAAAAACTCAATCGGCACTACCGTAGTGCCCTGATGGATCGACTGGTAGAAGGAGTGCTGCCCATTAGTCCCCACCTCCCCCCAGATGATGGGACCTGTAGCAAACGAAACAGCTCTGCCATGCCTATCGATGCTCTTGCCGTTCGATTCCATATCGAGCTGCTGTAGATGGGCTGGAAACCTCGTTAACGCCTGCGAATAGGGGATCACCGCACAGGTGTGGTGCCCCAAAAAGTTGCGGTTCCAGATTCCCAGAAGCGCTGCCAGAAGAGGAAGGTTCTGGTGCGGGTTTTCGGTCAGCGCATGCTGGTCCATCTCGTGCGCCCCTTTTAAAATCTCGAGCCACTGCTCATAGCCTAAGCCAAACGCCAGCATCACCCCACCCACCATCGAGGTGGCCGAATAGCGTCCGCCGATGTAGTCCCAGATGTAGAAAGAGGCGAGATATTTGGCTGGATCGTCCATGGGACTGCCCTTGCCGGTCACCGCTATAAAGTGCTCTTTGGGCTTCAGCCCAGCTTGGGTGAAGAAGCTGGCCACCAGCGCCTCATTGGTGGCTGTCTCTAGGGTTGAGCCCGACTTTGAAACCACCACCACAAGGGTTTTGCGCAGATCGAGATCCTTCATCGCTAAAGCCGCATCGTCGGGGTCGACGTTGGAGATGAAGTGGACCCGCCGTCCCTTCACACCATAGCGCTGAAGAGCCAGATAGAGGGAGCGCGGCCCCAGGTCAGACCCCCCGATCCCCACCTGCACCAGATCGGTGAAACGGTCGCCGATATGCTCTAAAAAACTCTTTAATTTGTTCAACTCGGTCAGGGCCGCCTGCGACGCCTCCTGTACGGGTGGTGATAGTCCTTTGCCCCCCGAGAGATCGCGCACCGCGGTGTGCAGCACCCGCCTCTCTTCGCTCTCGTACCCCTCGATCCTATTGATCACCTCGCCCGACTGCATGGCGCGCATCTGTAAAGCGGCGCCACGCTCTTTGGCTAGATGCTCCAGATCGGCCAAGATCGCCTCGTCCACCCTCTCTGTGGCAAAGAGCAGCTTCATCCCCAGCTGCTCTAGAAACAACTTGTCGATGCGCTCGGTAGCCATGCTCTTTGTCAGGTCGGGAGCCTCCTTAGCCAGCTCCGCTAACCGCTTGAAAGAGGCTGTTTCGGGAAAGGGGTGCATAGAATCTCCTCGTTTCTTGGCTCTGTAACAGAAAACGCTTTTGATTGTCCAAAAGTCTCAGATTCTGCAGAATGGATCCCGAAATCGGAGCATAGCGCAGCTTGGCTAGCGCGGCTGCTTTGGGAGCAGTAGGTCGGGGGTTCGAATCCCTCTGCTCCGATTTCCTTTTCAGACAACAGTTCCGCCAGATTCCACAAAGCCCTGCACCATCCGCGCCCCTTGCCTAGTGGTGGCAGAAGAGTGCACCATGAGTTGGTCCAGCCCCTCCCAATCCTGCGTCAGCAGCAGCTCGGGCACGATGCGAAATGGCCCTGTAAGCCTCTTTACCGCATCGTTGATCCACTGCTGAGCCTCTTCACTCCACACCTCATCATCGGGTAGCAGTAGACCAAGTGCCGGCAGCTCTTCATCTCCAAAGCGGCTGAAGATCCGATCCTCACCATCCCAGACAAGCGACGTCACCGGAAGATTGCTGCCGCATAGGGCCACAGCCAGCTGCTCCCACGACGCGCGAGAGAGAAGCTGCATCAGCTCACCTGCAGCCATCTTGTCAGTCACCTTCAGCAGCACCACCACAAGCAGATCATCTGGCAGAAACGAAAGCAGCCTCTTCAGGTAGTCTGCCATCAGGCGTGCAGCATAAAGTCTCTTATCTTGAATGGCCTCTTCCGCATCCCAGCAGATCCGCTCCTCGAAAGCAAGATCGCCGCGATAGAGCGAAACAGCAACAGTGCGCTCACGATAGTTAGAAAGCAGCTCTTTGGAAAAGAGCTCAATCCCTTTAGCCAGAGCGTAAAAAAACGGAGCACTGCGCAGAGGTATAACAGCCTGCTCAAGGCCTAGATCGAGCTCCCAGAGAATCGTTCCCTCTTCAGGAATCGATAGATGGCTCCAATTGAGATCGTCACAGGGACGCATCGGAACCTTCACTCTGTGGTCATTAGCTTCTAGATCGATCCGCTGTTCCATCGGTCACTTTCTCACAAAGCTGAGATAGCGCACCTCGCACCCCTTCGAGCGCCACAATTCGTCAAAGTAGGAGCTGCCATAACCTGGCCAGTCTGTGATGTAGAAGGGATCGCCGTAGATCGGCTCCCAAGCGGGATGGGCCTGCATCTGCTGAAGCGCCTGCGCTGCGTAGGGGTGGTGATCTGTCACCACTGTGCAGCGCGCTTCCCTTTTGGCCACGCGCGCCAGCTGCTCGACAAAGAGAGGCTGCAGTAGACGATTCTTCGCATGCTTTCCCTTGGGCCAGGGGTCGGGGAAGTTGATGAAAATCTCCTCGGCACACCCCTCTGGCAGATAATGCGTGGCAAAGGTGAGCGCCTCACCGCAGACGGTGCGTAGATTCTCTAGCCCCTTGCAGCGCCCCCGATTCCAGATCTTGCGCACACGTTCGAACTTCATCTCGACAGCTAGCCAGTTGCGCTCCCCATCCGCCGTCGCTCGCTCGCAGATCCAGGTGCCATTGCCGCTGCAAAACTCAATCGCCAGCGGCGCCTCTCTTCCAAAAAATTCTTTCCACTCGGGAAACAGCTCTCTCGCATGCTCGTGATAATAGGTAGGCACAAAAAAGACCCCCTCATGCAGTGCGGGGCGCCTCTCCTCCCAAGCGGAGGGATATTTCAGATCGGTAGCTTTCATAACCGCGCTATTCTACCTGACCAATCACTTAGATTCGACCAGTTTCACCACATCACTTAAAATAATAATTCTTCCAACTGGAGGTGATTGACAGACAACCACACTCTTCTTTATCATTGATCCTCTTGCCCAGATGGTGGAATTGGTAGACACGCCAGATTTAGGTTCTGGTGCCGCAAGGTGTGTAGGTTCGAGTCCTATTCTGGGCATTCTTTTCATTTAGCAGGGTCAGAGTCGCCCTGTAGTCATCCGTCACAAACTGCACAAGAATGGCAGCGAAGGGCACCCCCTCCAGTCTGTTAGTTAGCGCCTCTTTTAACCTTTTCGCATGATCATCGATAGAAAGACGGGGCATCCTCTGCCAGATGGCCGCTTCGTCGCACAGAGCGCGGAAGCTGCGCTCCAGCTGCCTCTGTAGAGACTCTGGTAATTCCTCCTGCAGAGAGAGAAAAGGCTCTGCTAAACGCAGTAGCCAGCCTTCGTTCAGCCAGGAAAAGGCTCTTGTCTTCGATTTAGCCCGCGCAGGAAGTTTAAACAGCTCGGCATCTAGCAACTTCAATAGAGCACTAGCTAGTTTGGGTCCCTCTGGTGGCGACAAGAGCCCCTCCACACCCCCGCTATGAATGGGAAGAGGAAAGAGATCGTCCCACCCCTGCAGCACGCTTTTTTTCGCCTCCCGTTCTCTTTGTCTTCTTCTTAACTCTTCGAGAAATTGCGCAGAGAGAACAATGCCATGATGGGCAAACAGCCCCTCAACATAGGCCACCTTGTTCACCGCTGCAGTCTCGATCAGCCGCTCTCGCTCTTGAGTAAACTGCTCTCCTCTCTCTGGCTGCAGCTTGAGCGAACAGAAAAGGGCAGAGAGAATCTTCTCGACTGTTGCCAGGTTGGGTAGCATCATCCCCGCCTCTAAGCGAGAGAGATAAGGTTGCGGTACAGCGGCCCTGCGCGCTAGCTGCTCCTGCGACATCTTCAGCTCTTTGCGCAGTTCGCGCACCATCGCTCCCACTTCCATCATACCTCCAGAGGTATAGTTCGTTTATACAATATGCAATTTATAGAATATTGCAAGAAAAATCCGACAATGTACAACTGCTGTACATCTTGACAACTGAAAACAGGCTCTCTTAAATTGGCTACACCAGAAAGTGGCCTCTCTTCATGTCGCATCGGTTTCGCTGTTTTCTTTTCCCTTTTCTTGCTTTTACAACGGTGGCTCTCTTTGTCAGATGGCAGACAGCAGGCTTTCGATGGCACAAAATCGAAGGTGATTTCGCTTATGACACCAGATGGGAACTACAGCTCTCCGAAGAGGAGCAGCAGAAGATCATCGCACTGCTACAGCAGCCATTTTCCTATCTAGGCAAAGGAGCACAGTGCTACGCCTTCGCCTCGGCCGATGGCAATTATGTGATCAAGTTTCCTAGGCTACACAAAATGCGCTCCCCTCTCTGGCTGCGCCTGGCAGCAAAGATTTCCGGCTTTACAGTCATACAGAGACTCGATCGCGACTACAGCAAAAACAGAGAAAGCGAGCGAGAGAAGCACTTTCTCAGCTACATGATCGCCTATAAGCAGCTGAAAGAGGCGACGGCACTAGTCTATCTTCATCTCAATCAGACGCCCGAATGGGGATTTACAACCACCTTTTACGACAAGATCGGTTGCGCCTATCAGCTCGATTTAGGAAAGAGCTACTTCTTGCTGCAAAAGCGGGCCTCTTGGCTTGTACCCGAGCTTGAGCGGATGATGAAAGAGGGGGGCGAAGAGAGAGCAAAGCAGCTGATAGATGGTCTATTAGCTAGACTGCTCGAGAGAGCAAAGCTGGGACTGTTTGACCAGGATCCTCACATCACCAACAACTTTGGACTGATCGATGGAGAGGTAGTGCAGATCGACATTGGCCGCTATCAGGCAGGTCCAGAGCACACCAAGCCGAAAGTATACTGCGAAGACATTAGGTACGTATTGCGCAAATTCCTTCCATGGCTCTCAAAAAGGTTCCCATCACTAGAACGACACCTCCTTGATAAACTCGATCAGATGCGCAAGAATGATCTCCCCACATCTGGAGTCGATTCATGCACCTCATAAAGAATTTTCTGCTTTTCTGCCTATTCGTCGTAGGATTTGGCCTGCTTTACTATCCCTGCCATTTGCAAACAGGCGGATTTTATTGGGATCGAGTCTATTCGAACCAACCTAACGACCCCAGATGGGACATTCCCCTGTCCGCCGCAGAAGAACAGGATCTGCTGCGCATTCTCGATCAGCCCTTTCGTTACCTAGATCACGGAGCGCAGTGCTACGTCTTTGCCTCCGAAGATGGAAAGTATGTACTGAAATTGCTGCGCTGCCATCGTCTCTTCCCCAAACCTATCACCAGATGGATCGCTGGGCAGAAGCTTTTCTCTCTCCCGTTTCTTTCACAGTTGCAAAAAGGAAGCCAGCATACAATTGAAAAGCTGCACCGCTGCTTCGAACAGACCTATGGCAGCTACTACGCCGCCTACCACGATCTGAAAGAGGAGACAGCTTTACTCTATCTCCACCTCAACAAAACCCCCGAATGGGGATTGAAAATCCCCTTCTACGACAGAATCGGCTGTCTGCAGGTGGTTGAAATTGGCAATCTTCTCTTTATCGTGCAGAGGCGCGCCGAGCCAGTTCTAGACTGCCTGAAGAGGCTAGTGAAGGAGGGTAAAATAGAAGAGGCTCACCGCCGCATCGACGACCTTTTTCAACTGCTCATTTCTCGTTGCAGCAAGGGGATCTTTGACAAAGATCCCAATCCTATATCCAACTTTGGCTTCCTCGGAGATAAGATCATTCAGATCGATATCGGTCGCTACTCTTACGATGCAGCGCGCAAGCAACCCGAGATCTACAGCAGAGAGATTCGCTTCATCGCCACACGATACCAGAATAAATTGTCGTACACGCTCCCGGTTCTCAAAGATTACCCCCTTCAATCGGTAGAAAATATTTTAAAAGAGCAACTGGACAAAGAGCCCGTCCTCCTCTAGGCTTATTCCCACTATGGCGAAAAAAAACTCATCTTGGGAATCGGTAGGCGACTGGTATGACCGCATCGTAGGCGATGAGGGACACTTCTACCACCGCGAATTGGTCATTCCCAACTCACTAAAAATGTTAAACTTAAAGAAAGAATCGCGCCTTGTCGATCTGGGCTGCGGTCAGGGGGTTCTGGCTCGTCACATCCCTGCCGGCGTGGATTATCTGGGTATCGACAGCTCCAAAAGCCTGGTTCAGAAGGCGCGCGAAAAGCGCCTCGATCCTGCCCAGCGATTTGATGTGGGGGATGTCTGCCAGCTCTTTGGTGAAAACTGTCTCTTTCCAGAAACATCGGAATTAAAGGGAAGTTTTACCCATGCTGCGATCCTTTTGGCTCTTCAGAATATGCATGAGGGTGAAAAAGCACTGAAGAACTGCTCGCTGCTGCTGAAGCAGGGTGGCCATCTGCTACTGGTGCTAAATCACCCCTGTTTCCGCATCCCTCGCCAGTCCCACTGGAGCTGGAAAGAGGAAAAGAAGCTGCAGGCGCGCGAGATCGAGCGCTACATGAGCCCCATGGAGATTCCCATCCAGACCCACCCGGGAAAAGGAGAAGAGGCGACAGTGAGCTACCACCGCCCTCTCTCTTCCTACTTCTCTTGGCTAGCAGAGAGCGGTTTTGCCACGATCCTCCTAGAAGAGTGGTGTTCTCCCAAGGCTAGTCAAGGGGCAAAAGCTGATGCAGAGAACCGTGCAAGGGCAGAATTTCCCTTATTTCTAGCCCTGCTAGCGCGCAAAATCGTTCGTTGAGTATCTTCTCGTCTGTGAGAAGATTTCTACTCCTACTGCCTCTGCTATTTGCCGCCGCCTTCATCTGGGTCTACCGAACGTTACACGAGCAGCCCGCCGCTTACGCCAAATACCCGGTTGCCGAGGAGAAACGTTTTGTCGTCATCATTCCTTCCTATAACAACTCGCTCTTCTGTGAGCGCAATCTCTTTTCGGTCCTCACGCAGAGTTACGAGAATTTCCGCGTCATCTACATCGATGATGCCTCAACCGACGACACTCAACAGAAGGTTGCCCTCTTCATCGAAAAGATGGACCCCAAGAAAAGGGTGACTCTGATCCGCAATCCGAAGAATGTGGGCGCGCTCGAAAATATCTATAGAGCGGTGCACAGCTGCAGCAAAAAAGAGATTGTTATACTAGTCGATGGCGACGATTTTCTCGCACACGATGGCGTGCTGGCCTATCTCAATAGAGTCTACGCCAATCCCTATGTCTGGATGACCTACGGCAGCTTTGTTGAGTATCCCGACATGAAGCCCTCCGAGCCGATCACATCAGAGATGATCCCCCTAAAGGTACTGCTGGGAGGCAGGGTGCGCCGCTACCCCTGGCGTTCCTCTCATCTGCGCAGCTTCTATGCTGGCCTCTTTCAGAAAATTCACAAAGAGGACCTTCTGTGGGAGGGCAAATTCCTACCGATGGGGGTCGATCTAGCAGTGATGTTTCCTCTGCTAGAGATGAGTGGCTCCCATGCACGCTATGTCGATAAGGTGCTCTATCTCTACAACCGCGCCAATCCTCTTAACAACTGCAAAATAGATCTGCGCCTTCAGCAGCAGCTAGGGCAGCATATCCGCGCGCTTCCTCCTTACCCAGCACTGCAGGACCCCCCTTTTTAACATGAGCAACCATTACAACTTCTCAAACAGATCAGAACATAAGATCGTCGCCGCACTCGTTCTCGAGAAACTCTGTCAACTGGCAGAAGCGCGCTGCTTAAAGGCTGCTGCCGATTGCGAGCTTGAGCGTGAGCAGATGCTCTACCTCCTCGGATCCAACAGAATCGACGCTACAATGAAGGCGGCGATCATCATGAGAGCTGTAAACGGGCCTGATATGCCAGAAGAGGTTTACAACCTAGCAGACAAGCTAGACTCTTGGCTACCTGGCAGACCTGCCGCCCCTTTAGAGATAATTCGGCAGCGAACAGGCGGTATAGCAGGGCTGCTCCTGATTCAAGCGGCTCAGCAACTGACAGGGCGGAATACAAGGACCTCCCATCGATTGACAATCCTCTCCCCGCGACCTCAGTAAACTTTTTTCAAGCACTTTCTATCTATCAAACCATCGGCTATCCTGGCAGCTCGATTTCTTTGAATGGCTAGGTAACAGCAATGGACGAAGCGATTTGGATTGCAGAGACGCTCTTTTTGGCCGGTACCGCTCTGCTGATGGCTAGAGGAGGCCAGGTGGCACTGGGCAGCTGGGTCACTTTGCAGGGCATTCTCGCCAACCTATTTGCGTTAAAAGAGATAGAGCTGTTTGGATTCTGTGCTAGTGCTGGCGACCCTCTGGCGGTAGGAGCTCTATTTTCCTTAAGTCTCTTCAACGTCCGGTTTGGTAGAAAGGAGTCTTTACGGCTCTGCGCCATCAGCTTGGGGCTATTGCTGCTCTTTGCTGCAGCCAGCCGCCTCCACCTGCTCTACACTCCCCATCCTAGCGACCTCTACCACCACGCCTACGCTGCCCTCTTAACGCCAGCGCCTCGTCTCTTCCTCGCCTCGGTCACCGCCTTCGCCGCGGGGCAGGCGATCGATCTCCTCTTCATGGGCCTATTGGGTAGAGCCCTGCCCCTCCCAGCTCGCATCATTGGCGCCACCTTGCTAGGCACAGCGCTCGATACAGCGGTCTTTAGTATGGTAGGACTACAAGGCATTCTTCCCCACCTTACCGAACTCTCTATCGTAGCCTATGTGGGTAAGCTGTTGGGGGTAGCTCTATCGATTCCCTTCTCTCTACTAGCGCGCAGGTGGGCAGCTCGTGGCGCTACAGTTTGAGATCATTCACAAATCATCCCGTTCGCGCGCACGCGTAGGACGCATCATCACATCTCATGGCGTCATCGATACGCCAGGCTTTGTGGCGGTGGGCACCAACGGCACCATCAAAGCTCTCGATACCGCTGCAGTTTCGGGCACTGGCCTACAACTGCTCTTCTGCAACACCTACCACCTGATGCTGCAGCCAGGATCGAAGGTGGTGGCCGAGGCAGGCGGACTGCACCGCTTTATGGGGCGCAATCTTCCCATCATCACAGACTCCGGAGGATTTCAGGTCTTTAGCCTCGCCTACGGCGGCGTAACCAGCGAGCTGAAATCGGCTGGTGCTAAGAAGCAGGACGGCTCTGTTCTGAAGATCACCGAGGAGGGGGTGCTCTTCCGTTCCTACCGCGATGGCAATCGCTTCTGGCTCACCCCAGAAAGCTCGATCGCAGCACAGAAGGATCTAGGTGCCGATATCATCATCCCCTTTGACGAGCTGCCCCCTTACCACATCGATAGCGTGGCTCTGCGCAAATCACTCGATCGAACCCACCGCTGGGAGAAACGCTCGCTCGATGAGCATCTCAAAAACCCGAATGAACAGTCGATCTACGCTGTGGTGCATGGCGGCGTTTCGGAGGAGCTACGCGCCTTAAGCTGCCAGCTGCTGAGCGACCTTCCTTTCGATGGCTACGCCATTGGGGGCAGCGTGGGTAAAACAAGAGAGGAGATGCGAGGAATGCTGGCCTTCACGCTCCCACGCCTTCCCGAGGAGAAGCCAAATCACCTGCTGGGCATTGGCGATCTCACCTCTCTCAAGATGACGCTGCCCCTTGGAGTGGACACCTTCGACAGCTCCTATCCCACCAGAGCTGCCCGGCACGGCACCGCCTTCACGCGAGAGGGGCCCCTCAATCTCATCAGAACTGCCGTTGCCACCAGCTGGGAGCCAATCGATGCCGCCTGCAGCTGCCACACCTGCCGCCACCACTCCCGCGGCTACATCAGCCACCTTTTCCAGGCCAAAGAGATGGCAGCGCTCTTTCTCACCACCCTTCATAACATCACCTACATGGTCGACCTGATGGCCTCCTACCGCGATCAGATTCTTCGCGACGAAATCTAAAAAGGAGATACTCTATGCAACTGCTGAATCGTCTGGTCATGGCTATGATGATGCTGGTCTGTAGCTGCATAGGTCAGCAGGCGCCTGCCTGCCCCCAAATTCTGGACACCATCCAGACCAGCCTGCCCCATTCTGGGGTTTTAAAAGAGTCTGCTGGATTCGTCTACGTCGATCTAGACGACGCCTACATCCATAAACTGGTCACCTTTATCCAAGAGGATGGATTTGAGGAGCCCCCCTATTTTGGAAGCCCCGATCTAGTGGGAGCTCACATCAGCGTCATCTACTCTTCCGAGACCAAGAAGTATGGAATAGG
>DAHXNQ010000107.1 GCA_027365315.1 Rhabdochlamydiaceae bacterium
CTTATTTGTGCAACTCCCTAGGCAAAAAATGAGGGCTCTTGCGCGCAATTAGAGAACAACTCCCCCTCGGGGTGCGATTGAGGGTAGAATTTCAGTATATCGTCAAGAAGTATCAAGCTATTTCTTCATGCAATTTCCCTGGTCGTCTGCACCTGCGGCGAAGCCGCCCATTATACGACTGCTCGATCGAATAAAAAAGCCCCGCTGGATCTCTCCAGCGGGGCTTAATTGCTTGTGTGGTGCGGTGGCCTTAACTTCCTAGGGCACCGGCTACTTCGGCTCTATCAGTGAAGTCGAAGTTGATCGCCTCCCCTTCTGTCACATCAACATACTTAGTGATGCGCTTCTTGTACTCGGGGAAACCAGTTCCACCTGGGATCATGTGACCCATAATCAGGTTGGACTTGAAATCCAGGAAGTAGTCAGTCTTGCCATCGCAGGCTGCATCAGTCAGCACCTTGGTTGTCTCCTGGAAGGAGGCGGCCGAAACAAACGACTCGGCACCGAGAGAGGCCTTGGTGATACCAAGAAGCACAGGAGCCGCTTGGGCAGCCTTGCCCCCCTCTTCCATCACCTTGCGGTTCTGGAGGTGGAAGATCTTCTTGTCCACATCTTCACCGAAGAGGAAGGTGGTATCGCCTGGATCGGTCACGCGCACCTTCTGCATCATCTGACGTACGATGATCTCGATATGCTTGTCATTGATATCCACACCCTGTAGGCGATAAACCTCTTGTACCTGGTTCACCAGATACTTCTGTAGCTCGCGAACGCCGCAGATCTCGAGGATCTCCTGAGGATCGACAAGACCATCGGTCAGCTGCTGCCCCTTCACTACCTGGTCGCCCCTCTGGGCAATCAAGTGCTTGGTCAGAGGAATGTGGTGCTCTTCTTCCATGCCGCTCTCGTCATCGCGAACTACCACGATGCGCTTGTTCTTCTGCACGCCTCGGAAGTCCACCACACCATCGATCTTGGCAATCTCGGCAGCATCTTTTGGGCGACGCGCTTCGCAAAGCTCGGCCACCCGTGGAAGACCGCCGGTGATGTCCTTTGTTTTGATCGCTCCGCGTGGCAACCTGGCCAGCAGGGCGCCTTCAGAGATATAAGACCCTTCCGCCACCGAGATCACCGCTCCGGATGGAATAGCATAAGCGCCCACCAGCTCTTGATATTCTAGGTCAGCATAGATGACGATCTGTGGATGCAGCTCGCCGCGGTGCTGTTTCACAATCAGCTCTCCTTGAGAGGTCTGCTTGTTCACTTCGCGCTGCGTCGAGATTCCCTCTACCAGATCCTCGTACTTCACATAACCAGGACGCTCGCAGATAATCGGGATATTGTGCTGCTCCCAGACGGCAATCTTGGTGCCCTTGGCCACCCTTGCTCCATCGGCCAAAAGAACCTTGGTTCCCAGCTCGAGAGGGAATGACTGTAGCGATTCGATCGACTTGGTGCTCAGCAGTCTCTTGTACTCTTCTAGAGATCTTCCCTCATCGCGAACGATGTGCAGAGAGCCATTCTTATTCAGAACCACCCACTGCTTCTCTTCGTTCTGGACGGTACGCAGATCGACGTAGACCAAGATACCCGAATCTTCGGCGATGATTTCGGGGGTGATGCTTGCAGAGGCGATACCACCCAGGTGGAAGGTCCTCATGGTCAGCTGCGTTCCCGGTTCACCGATCGACTGCGCCGCAATGATACCGACCGCTTCGCCTTGCGCCACAAGGCGACCATTGGCGAGGTTGAGGCCATAGCACTTCGCACAGACGCCGCGGCGGGTCTCGCAGGTCAACGCCGAGCGGATACGTACCGACTCGATGCCGACATCATCAATCGCCTCAGCCTGCTGTGCTGTCAACACAGAGCCCGACTTAGCCAGAACCTTGGTGTAGTCTCCCGGCTGGTGGATCTCTTCGCACACTGTGCGACCAAAAATACGATCCTTCAGAGGGAGTAGCTCCTCTTGGCCCTGCTTCACAGCAGAGACTTCGATGCCACCCAGTGTACCGCAATCCTCTTCGGTGATCAGCACATCTTGAGCCACGTCGACCAGCCTGCGGGTTAGATAACCCGAGTCGGCGGTCTTCAAAGCGGTATCAGCAAGACCTTTACGCGCACCGTGAGAGGAGATGAAGTACTCAAGAACGCTCAGTCCCTCGCGGAAGTTGGAAGTAATGGGCGACTCTAGAATCTCTCCCGATGGCTTGGCCATCAGTCCGCGCATCGCTCCCAGCTGCTTCACCTGAGACTTATTACCGCGCGCTCCCGAGTCTATCATCAGATAAGGCGGGTTGAGCTCGCCATTCATCGGCTGCTGAATCAGCTGGAACAGCTCTTCCGACAGAATATCAGAGACTTCTGTCCAGATGCTGATCACCTTCGATTTACGCTCGCCATCGGTGATGATTCCATCTTCATACTGCTTACGCACTACATCGACGCGTGCTTGTGCATCCTCGATCACCTTAGGTTTGCTGACAGGTATTCTTATGTCGCATACTCCCATCGAGAGAGCCGATTTCATGGAGGCAGCAAATCCAAGATTCTTCAGATTGTCCAGGAAGTGAACAGTCGCCTCAAGGCCTACCTTTTTGTAGGTCTCGAGCACCAGTTCGCTCATCTTCTTTTTGCGAAGAGTGTAGTTCTGGAACCCCATCTCCTTGGGCACGATAGTGTTAAAGATAACACGCCCTGGAGTGGTCTCGATGATTCCTCCTCGTACACGCACCTTGATCTTCTCATGCACCGGAAGACCACGACCCAGGTCATCGCAGCGCATTCCCTCACGCAAAGCTCCCTCTTCAAACCAGTTATAGCTGCCTGAAGCGCTCATAGCGAGAAGCACCTCTTCAGGGCTGCTGAAGACCCTGACTTTTTTACCTTCCTGTTCAGGATGGAGAATAGGATCGAGCATCAGATAGTAGAGGCCCAGAATCATATCCTGCGACGGCACCGTAACAGGCTTTCCAGAGGAGGGTAGGAAGATGTTGTCGGGAGCCATCATCAGAAGCTTGGCCTCTAGCTGCGCCTCTACCGAAAGGGGCACGTGAACCGCCATCTGGTCACCGTCAAAGTCGGCATTGAAGGCTGTACAGACAAGAGGATGAACCCGAATCGCCTTACCCTCAATCAACACCGGCTCGAACGCCTGAATCCCCAGCCTATGAAGAGTGGGGGCGCGGTTGAGCAGCACCGGGTGGCCCTTAATGATATCGTCCAGCACATCCCACACCTCGGGGGCCTGCCTCTGAATCATCTTCTTGGCAGAACGGATGGTGTAGACATAGCCCTCATCCTTCAGTCGCTTCACGATGAAGGGCTCGAATAGCTCGAGCGCCATCTGCTTGGGCAGACCACACTGATTGAACTTCAGCTCAGGCCCTACCACGATCACAGAGCGACCCGAATAGTCCACCCTCTTACCGAGGAGGTTCTGACGAAAACGTCCCTGCTTACCCTTTAGAGTCTCTGAAAGAGCCTTCAGGGGACGATTTCCTGCTCCCATCACAGGGTGGCCATGACGACCGTTGTCGAAGAGAGCATCCACAGCTTCCTGTAGCATCCTCTTCTCATTGCGGATGATCACCTCGGGCGTCTTCAGCTTTAAAATCGCCTTTAGACGGTTATTACGGTTGATCACGCGGCGGTAGAGGTCGTTGAGGTCGGATGTAGCAAACCTGCCGCCATCCAGAGGAACCAGCGGACGAAGGTCAGGCGGTACTACGGGAATGCAGGAGAGAACCATCCAGTCGGGACGGTTGGGTGAAGAGGCAAAGCCTTCGATGATCTTCAGTCGCTTGGCGATTTTCATCCGCGCCTGCATCGATTTTGTCTTGCGCAGCTTCTCTTGCAGCTCCTGTACCAGGGCAGCCAGATCCTCTTTTTCCAGAAGTTCAGCAATCGCCTCACCGCCCATTTTAGATTGGAAGGCGTCTGAGCCCCACTTCTCTTGCGCTTCGCGATGCTGTGTATCAGTGAGCAGCTGCTTGCGCTCTAGAGTAGTGCGGCCTGGATCGGTCACCACATACTCTTCGTAATAGATCACCCTCTCCAGATCGGAAGCGGTCATTCCCAAGATGTTCCCTACGCGGGAAGGCATTGTCTTGAAAAACCAGATGTGCACCACAGGAACAGCTAGCTCGATGTGGGCCATCCGTTCGCGCCGCACTTTGGATAGGGTCACCTCTACGCCACAGCGATCACACACAATCCCTTTGTGCTTAATCTTCTTGTACTTGCCGCAGGCGCACTCCCAGTCCCTCGTAGGACCAAAGATCTTCTCACAGAAAAGACCTCCCTTCTCCGGCTTGAATGTGCGGTAGTTGATGGTCTCTGGCTTCTTAATTTCGCCACGAGACCACTCCCCTCGAATCACATCATCGGAGGCAATTTTGATCGTCAGTTTGTCGAACTGAGAATTTTGAAATGGTTCTTGAGACATGGCTCTCTCTTAAGTTGCATCAGTTGCGCGTTCTGGGCGCACATGAAGGCACAGGGCCTTCATTTCATTGACAAGCACATTGAACGACTCTGGAGTACCTGCCTCCAGCATGTTCTCTCCCTTCACGATCGATTCGTAGATGCGCGTCCTTCCGGCCACATCATCCGATTTCACAGTGAGCATCTCTTGGAGCAGGTGCGCGGCGCCATAAGCTTGTAGCGCCCACACCTCCATCTCTCCGAATCTCTGTCCTCCTCTCTGGGCTTTACCACCAAGAGGCTGTTGGGTGACAAGAGAGTAGGGTCCGATCGAGCGAGCATGGATCTTATCTGCAACCAGGTGACCTAGTTTCAGCATATAGATGTATCCCACAACCACACGGTTATCAAACCGCTCGCCAGTCCTTCCGTCGTAGAGGTGGGTCTTGCCATCTCGTGGGAGACCCAGCTCTTCCATCATGTCCCAGATGCGATTCTCGGGGAAGCCTTCAAAAACAGGGCTCTTTACGTAGATACCCGCCTTCCTGGCGGCATAACCAAGATGGGTCTCTAGCAGCTGTCCCATGTTCATACGAGATATCACGCCGAGCGGATTGAGAATCATCTCGATCGCCTGACCCGATGGGAGATAGGGCATATCTGCTTCGGGCACAATTTTGGAGACCACCCCTTTGTTTCCGTGGCGGCCGGCCATCTTGTCTCCTACCTGTAGCTTACGCTTGGTAGCTACATAGACCTTCACCTGACGGATGATACCGGGATCGAGCTCAACATCTCCTTTGCGTAGCTGTTCTACTTCCGATTTATGCTCGGTCTTGAGGGTCTCCAGCTTCACATCGTATTCACGCAGCAGCTCTCGAAGAGCATTGTAGACATCGCAATCAGGCATGAGGAGGTCTTCCGCCTTCTCTGTCTCCAGCTGCTCCAGCAGATCTTGGGTCACCGCCTGACCTTCAGGGATGATCACATCGCCTGTCTTGCGGTGCAGGATGCTCGCTGGGGCAGTCTCTCCCAGAAGGAGAGCTCCCAGTTTCTCGTGAAACTCGAGTAGCAGCTCTGCCTCTTTGGTCTTGTAATCGTGATGGATATCCTTCACGCGAGAGGCCTCGACCACCACCTCATCATCGGTCTTCGAGAGACGATCGCGACGGCTGAACACCTGCACGCTCATCACCACCCCTTCTGTTCCAGGAGGCGCTGTCAAGGAGGCGTCCTTCACATCGGCCGCCTTCTCTCCGAAGATCGCTCTGAGCAGACGTTCTTCAGGAGCCAGCTCTGTCTCCGACTTAGGAGTGATCTTACCTACCAGAATATCACCTGGACGGACAGGAGCTCCCACGCGGATGATCCCATCTTCACCGAGATTGGCTAGAGCCTCTTCGGAGACGTTGGGGATATCCCGCGTGATCTCTTCCTTACCCAGCTTGGTGTCGCGAGCAGAGAGCTCGAACTCCTCCAGATAGATCGAAGTGTAGGCATCTTCACGAATCAGCTTTTCAGAAATGAGGATCGCATCTTCATAGTTATAACCACACCAGGGCATGAAGGCGACCAGCACGTTTTTGCCAAGCGCCACTTCGCCCGCATCGGTAGAAGGACCATCGGCAATCACATCGCCCTGCTTCACCTCATCGCCCACAGAGCAGAGTGGTGTCTGGTTGATCGAGGTGCCGGTATTGGACCTCATGAACTTCTTCAGTTTGTAGATTTTCTTCTCGAGGGGATTATCCTTCGGAGCCACCACAATCTGGAATCCATCCACATATTCCACCACCCCATCGCTCTCGACCACCACTACGGCGCCCGAGTCTCTGGCAGCACGCTTCTCTAGGCCGGTACCTACAATGGGCGCCTCTGGCCTTAAAAGCGGTACAGCTTGACGCTGCATATTCGAGCCCATCAGAGCGCGGTTGGCATCATCATGCTCGAGGAAGGGAATCAGTCCTGTTACAATCGAGACCAGCTGCTTAGAAGAGACATCCATGTGAGTGACACGGCTGGGTTCGATTTTCATCGACTCCCCTTTGTAGCGAACCCAACAGAGCGGCTCGCTGAACATGTTTGCCTCGTCCAGCTGAGCGGAGGCCTGTGCAATCACGCACGCCTCTTCCTGGTCGGCTGTCATGTACTCGATCTCTTCGGTCACCACACCTTCGCGCACAACCCGATAAGGAGTCTCGATGAAACCAAACTCGTTCATCTTCGCATAGGCGGAGAGCGAGGTGATCAGACCGATGTTGGGTCCCTCAGGCGTCTCAATGGGGCAGATGCGTCCGTAGTGGCTGGGGTGCACGTCGCGCACCTCAAAGCCGGCGCGTTCCCTATTCAGACCGCCGGGCCCGAGCGAGGAGAGCCTACGTTTGTGGGTCAGCTCCGCTACAGGGTTGGCCTGGTCCATGAATTGGGAGAGCTGAGAACGTCCAAAGAAATCCTTTAACACTCCAGCCAATCCCTTCGCCGAGACAATCTTACCCGGAGTGAGGGTGTCGGAGGAGAAATCAAAGAGATTCATTCTCTCTTTGATTATTTTCTCCATCCTCGCCAGGCCGATACGGCACTGGTTCTGGATCAGCTCTCCTACAGAGCGAACCCTTCTGTTGCCTAGGTGGTCGATGTCATCTACAGCAACTGTATCGTCCCCGCGCTTCAAAGAGGTGAGATACTTCAGAGCGGCCACCAGATCCTCTTTGCGGAGGGTCACCTGTGATAGCTCTTCGTCTGTGATCTCGAAGCCCAGTTTGCGGTTCAGCTTGTAGCGACCTACACGGCCCAAATTATACCGTTTTGGATCGAAGAAGAGCCTCATCATCGCAGAACGCGCATTGGCCAGCGTAGCAGGCTCGCCTGGGCGGAGGCGACGATAGAAATCTTTTAGAGCTGACTCGTAGGAATCGGTGGGATCTTTGGCCAGCATCTTGATGACCGGACTGGTCTCATCTGCGTCCTCGGCAATGCGTAGAGAGCTGATCCCCGCATCCACCATTCTCTTCAGCATAGCGGTGGTCAGTTTCTCTCCAGCTTTTCCAAAGAGAGTGGCAGACTGCTCGTCCAGCACATCTTCAGCCAAAATTTTACCCACCCATTTGGCAAAATCCTTGTCCGATCGCACCTTCACCTTGCAGGTGCTGTAGAACTCCTCGATAATATCGGCATCGGTTGAGTAACCCAGAGTGCGGATGAATGATGTGGCCAATACCTTACGTCGACGCTTTTTGCGATCGATGTAGATGTAGATCATGTCGTTGCTATCGAAGGCGGCCTCGAGCCAGCTACCCCTGTAGGGAATAATCCTAAAGGAATAGAGCATGCCGCCCTTGGGGTGGCGCTCTTGCTCAAAGGAGATGCCGGGAGAACGGTGGAGCTGAGAGACAATCACCCTCTCGGCACCATTGATGACAAAAGTTCCATTTTCGGTCATCACAGGCAGAGTGCCCATGTAGACCTCCTCTTCCTTGATACCGGTCTCATCGGTAAGGCGGAAACGCACCTTCAGCACCACGTTGTAGGTGATACCTCGGCGGATACACTCTTCAGGACTATATTTAGGAACCCCGAGACTATAGGAGAGGAACTCTAGAACAGTCTTTTCATCGTAAGACTTGATGGGGAAGACCTCCTGGAACACTTCCTGGAGACCCACATTTTCGCGCTCGTGGGGCAAACGGTCAGCCTGAAGGAACTGACGAAACGATTTGATCTGAATTTCGATCAAATTGGGGAGATCGATGATCTCATCCTTACTATGAAAACTCACCCGATGAGGGGGCCTCTTGAACATCGAAACTGCTCCTGGTGGATCAATTCACATACTGGCGCTCGGCGCCTTGGCTCGGAAAGACTGGGAGGATAGCACAGAAAAACCATAACCATTCTAAAGCAGCCAAGAAAGCTACACAATGGTTATTTGCATCCCAGTAAAAATAGGCGATAGCCCCGAACCAACACCGCCGCCAACTAAAAACATAAATAAAAAGACGAGGGAGAGCGCAGCGGCTCACCCCTCATCTAAAAAGGGAACTAAACGCCCTTCACTTCCACCTTGCAGCCAGCTTCGGTCAGCTTCTTCTGCATCTCTTCGGCTTCATTTTTTGTAGCGTTAGGCTTCACCACTTTAGGCGCTGCATCCACAAAATCTTTTGCTTCCTTCAGCCCCAGATTGGTCAGCTCGCGGATCACCTTAATGGCGCCGATCTTCTTGTCTGCGGGCACCTCTTTCAGGGTCACCTCAAACTCAGTAGACTCAGCAGCAGCAGCGGGAGCTGCAGCAGCTGCGCCACCGGCAGCAGCCATCATAACAGGAGCGGCAGCAGCAGCTTTTACGCCCCATTTGTCTTCCAGAAGCTTCTTCAGCTCTGCCATCTCCAGTACAGAGAGCTCGCTAAGCTCATCAACCAGTTTGTTCAGCTTGTCCATAGTATTTACTCTTAGGTGTCAGGTTATCAATAAATTATGTGTGACTTTTATTTTCAAGGCAGTGGGCTAAGCTGGTCAGCAGAGCCTCCATGGTCGCAAGGGTCTGAGCCATCGGTGCCTCAAGGAGGCCCAGAAGCTCAGCACGCATCTGATCTTTGCCAGGCAGCTTGGAGAGGGTTGTAACCTGCTCCTTGCTAAGGATGCGACCTTCAAAGTGACCGCATAAAATTTTGATCACTCCCTCATGTGCCCCGCAAAAGTCAAAAGCAGCCTTTGTGGTGGTGATGGGATCTTCTATCGCCGAGATTAAGGCTATATGACCTGTCAGAAGCTCCTCTCCGATGGAGATGCCGGCCGCAGCGACCGCTTTCATCAAGATCCGCTTCTTCACCACGGTCAGATCACCTCCCGCCTTCATCAGCTGCTTGCGCAGCTCGGAAGAGAGGTTGGGAGCCAAATGCTGATAATTGACCACAATCAGAGCCTTAGAGCCCTCTATCACACTGTGAAGTTCGTCCAGAAAAAGTTGTTTCTCTGCTCTCATCTAGTTCTCGCCTCCTAACCTTCGGACATGCCAGCTAGATCTACAGAGAGACCAGGGCCCATAGTTGAAGAAAGAGATAATGAGACGAGATACCGCCCCTTCGCCGATGAGGGCTTGTTGCGGTTCACCGCAGAAAGCAGAGCGTCCACGTTCTGCTCCAAGCTCTCTGTAGGAAAGGAGAGTTTCCCCACCATGCAGTGGATAGCACCAGTCTTGTCCACTTTAAACTCAATCTTTCCACCCTTGAGTTCAGCAACAGCCTTGGCCACATCCATAGTGACAGTACCAGCTTTAGGAGTTGGCATTAAGCCTCTTGGACCTAGCACCTTACCAAGCTTTCCTACCTCTCTCATCATGTCAGGAGTGGCGACGATGGCGTCAAATTCGAGCCAGCCGTTCTTGATCTTCTCGACCAACTCATCAGCTCCGGCATAGTCAGCACCCGCATCGAGAGCTTCTTTCAGCTTCTCTCCTCGAGCCAGAACTAGAACCGCCATCTTCTTACCTGTACCATTCGGTAACGATACAGTACCACGCACCTGCTGGTCAGACTTACGGGTATCAATCCCGGTCTGCAAAGAAACTTCCACCGACTGATCAAAGCGCAGTGGTGGACACTTCTTTAAAATTTCGATAGCATCTTTGACCGAGTACTTGCGCACCGGATCAAACAGTTTGGCTATCTCCCGAAAACGTTTTGTTTCGCGTGTCATTGTTGTTTTAGCCTTCTGCAATGTCGACACCCATGGATCGGGCCGTTCCCATCACCAGCATCTCTGCTGCTTCATCTGAGTTGACCCGCATGTCTTCGACTTTTCTATTCGCAATCTTTTTCACCTGACTGCGAGTTAATTTTCCCACCTTATCGCGGTTGGGAATCTTGGATCCAGATTCGATCCCTAACTCTTTTAAAATGAGTCTAGAGACTGGAGGCTGCTTCGTGATGAAGGTGAAGGTCTTGTCGGAATAGACCAAGATCTCCACAGGGAGTATATCACCACTTTGACTCTGCGTCTTGGCATTAAACTCTTTGCAGAATGCCATGATGTTCACACCGGCTGCTCCAAGAGCTGGACCGATAGGAGGCGCTGGGTTAGCCTTGCCTGCTGGAATCTGTAATTTGATTTTTTTGACGAGCTTCTTCGCCATCGATATCCTCAATTACTCAATAAATCGCACGACCCTAAAGAGCTCGTCGACATGCATAGATGCCAACATCGGTCTATAGGGTATGCCGAGCAGCTCACGCAGGATAGCAGCAAATAGCTTATCCTCACACTGTTTTTGCGTGAGCCGCGCAAAAATCTCCTCAGGAGCCATTGTCCGGTGGGAGCTTCTCCACCTGCCAAAACTCCAGATCATCCACACGGGTATCGCGGCCAAAAATAGAGACCATCACACTGAGGCGACCTTTATCGTACTGCACCTCGATGACACTGCCTATAAAGTTGACAAAGACACCGTCGTTGATCTTGACCCGGTCGCCTACGCCAAGGTCATGCTTGTGGACCAGTCCACCCTTCTTGTCCTCCATATCTTGGAGAATCGCATCCACCTCTTCCTGCTTAAGCGGTACGGGTTGACGCCCACCGCCTATGAATCCGAGGACGCCGCCTGTACTGGTGACATAATCCCAAGAGTCGTCGCTGAGAAGCATGTGGATCAGGATATAGCCAGGCCACACCTTCTTCTCACTGACCTTCTGCTGCCCCTTCTTTACCTCGGCCACATTCTCAGTGGGAACGAGCACCTCCAGAACAAGATCGCTCATCCCCTTGAGGTTGCGGTTCTCCTCTAGGCTCTTTTTAACTTTTTTTTCCTGTCCAGACACCACCTGGACCACATACCATCGGTGCATGGTTACTCCTACTACCGAACTCACGAGAACAACACGCGAAACAGAGAACGAAATAGATCCAGCACTCCCTGAATCGAGAGATCCACTAGATAGACAGCGATTCCAGCCAAGAAGGTGGATATCACCACAACCTTAGTGCTGAAAATCAACTCCTCTTTCTTGGTCCAGCTGATCTTACGCAGCTCTGCCTTCCAAGAATCGAGATGAGCAACCTGTCCCCTTTTTTTGGATTGTATCCAACTAGGCGCCATGAGGTTCGTCTTTGAGTCCAATGCGGTCCTTGAAAAATTGATCTAAAGTTTAGGAATCGAGTGCGGAGGGATTCGAACCCCCGACCGGCGACTTTGGAGATCGCTGCTCTACCAGCTGAGCTACACACCCAAAGGTGGAGGCCTTTACCTCCACCACACTCACACCTTTCTGAACTAGTTCAGAATCTTCGTCACGGTTCCTGCGCCGATGGTACGACCGCCTTCGCGGATCGCAAAACGCATGTTATCTTCCATCGCCACCGGAGAGATCAGCTCTACAGCCAGCTCCACGTTGTCGCCTGGCATCACCATCTCCACCCCTTCCGGAAGTGTTACAGTACCAGTTACGTCAGTCGTACGGAAGTAGAATTGAGGACGATATCCGTTAAAGAAAGGCTTATGACGACCTCCCTCCTCTTTCTTCAGAATGTAGACTGTTCCCTTAAACTTTGTGTGCGCCTTGCAGGTGCCGGGTGCAGCCAGAACCATTCCGCGCTCGATGTCCTTCTTGTCGATGTTGCGCAGCAGAACACCTACGTTCTCTCCAGCGCGCACGTCGTCAAGAGACTTGTTGAACATCTCTAGACCGGTCGCCACAGTCTCGCGTGTAGGTCCAAGACCCACTAGCTGCAGCTTATCGTTCACCTTCAGCACACCGCGCTCGACACGACCTGTCGCTACGGTACCCCTTCCGGAGATCGAGAAAACGTCCTCAACTGGCATCAGGAAAGGCTTGTCGGTTTCGCGCACAGGAGTGGGGATATGCTCATCCACTGCGTTCATCAGCTGGATGATCGCTTCAACGTACTTGGGATCGCCTTCCATCGCCTTCAGAGCAGAACCTCGGATGATGGGTGTGTTTTTGTAGCCGCGGCTTTCGAGCAGCTCGGTCAGCTCCATCTCTACCAGCTCGACCAGCTCTTCGTCGCCAGCACCGATCTGGTCCATTTTGTTAAGGAAGACAACCACAGCAGGAACGCCTACTTGACGCGCCAGCAGGATGTGCTCCTTAGTCTGGGGCATGGGGCCGTCAGTCGCTGCTACCACCAGGATCGCTCCGTCCATCTGCGCAGCACCAGTGATCATGTTCTTCACATAGTCGGCGTGGCCTGGGCAGTCTACGTGAGCGTAGTGACGCTTGTCAGTTTCGTACTCGACGTGGCTGGCGTTGATGGTGATACCGCGCGCCTTCTCCTCGGGTGTGTTATCGATCGAGGCGTAATCGCGAAACTTAGCGCCGCCCTTTTTTGCGAGGACAGACGTAATCGCAGCTGTCAGCGTGGTCTTGCCATGGTCGACGTGACCGATGGTACCGACGTTAACGTGCGGCTTGCTCCTCTGGAACTGTTCTTTTGCCATTTTATTCCTCCGTTAGACTCTAACTCTAGATGTAGCGATCGTTCGTCTCCGCATGAACGTTGCCCAAGATAGGAATCGAACCTACGACCACTTGCTTACCATGCAAGTGCTCTACCACTGAGCTACCTGGGCGCGTGAATCCAGCGAGAGTACATTCTCTGCGACAGAAAATCAACCCCCGATCAAGCCTCGAATCACTTTTGCCTATAGACAATTCTTGCTTTGGTCAGGTCGTAGGGGGACATCTCGACAGTGACCACATCACCCACTAAAACACGGATGTTCCTCATCCTCATCTTTCCACAGAGGTGGGCCATAACGCGCATACCGTTCTGCAGCACGACCCGGAAGTGCATGTTAGGCAACAGCTCTTCCACGGCTCCGTCCATTCTAATTGTATCTTCTTTCGGCATGCTCCCCAGCGGATGGTTTGACGAAAACATGCTAGATGTAACAAAATAACGAGCATAAATGTCAATGACGATCTCCTTCTCCTCTACCCCGGAAACGCTAGAAGAGCTGCATAAGCAGCTTCTTCAACGCAGCGAACCGCTTGTAGAAATTTTTAAAAGCCAGCTCACCCCCTCTCAGATCTACGAAGCAATCATCGATCTGGGAAAGCAGGCCCCCTCTCTTCCACCAGAAAAACGCCTTCCTGCCCACCTCGTCGCCGGCTGCCAAAGCGAAACTTTCTGCAGCTGCCAGCTGATCGATGGCATTATTAAAATAGAAATTTACTCTGAATCCCTCATCTCAGCCGGCCTAGCAACTCTTCTGGCCCTCACCTACAGCGACCTTCCGCCCCACTGCCTCCTACTCTTCCCCCCCCCAGTCGCCAGCACCATCCAGCTGCCCACCCTGCTCTCCCCCACCCGCGCCCAAGGGCTTACCTCTATCTTGCGCCACCTGCGCAAGCAGGTCGCTTCGCAGATGTCACAGAAATAGTTGCTTGAAACCTCCAAACTTCATAGAATGTCTGTAATTTATTTGCAGGAGTTTCATATGCAATCAGTCGCCCTACCCTGGAACCGCACCTTCTTCACCGGAGTGACAAGCGCAAACCCGCAGATGGATCAGCTGCTACAACAAGAGCCTCTGCCTCCTCAGGAACGGCGTCATGCTCTGTTCGAGCGTACCTGGAGACAGGTGGCCTATGTAGCAGCCATTGTAGCTGCTGCCTGCTTCGCCGCCCTAGGAACCGTAGCCGCAGGCTCGATCGTGCTTTTTTCACACCCTCTCTTTCTTCCGCTCACCATTCCTGTAGCCCTTGCAGCCCTGGTTGGAGTCTTTTTCTGTGCGGTGGCCATCAAGGACACTATACAAAAACATCTTGAACCACCTATCGAAATGGCTAAACAGAGGGCAAAACGGGCCGAGTTGATACTGACCGCCTTCAACCAGACACCCCCCGACACAGTTGGGTTAAAAAATTATATTACAACAAATAGCATTGCCTCCACCCCTGCGCAGGCTGATCAGATTCTTCAAAAATTCGATCAAAACCTAGACAGACTGCGCATTGCGATCGCCCACTACCTTGATGCGCAGGAACGCGCCCGGTCTTCAACAGCACCCGTCGATAAAAAGGCGATAGCACACCTCGAGGGAGCTTTCTGGCTGGCTGTCATCCGACGAGGTGGCGAACCGATGTCCCGCAAAGAGGGTAGGATCACTTTTGTGGAAGCTCCCGTAGCTAAAAACGAAACCAGACATCAGACCTTCGCTAGAATCGACCGCACGGAATATGACACCGCCGAGGATATTTTAAATAAAACTCTTGAAGATCTGACCAAGAAGCTAGTGATTGCTATGGGCACTGCCTAGACTGGAGCCGCAACCAGTTTATAATCAACGAGATAGCACATCTCAAAACTAAAAAAATAGATCCGATGTTTTAATTAGCAGAATCTTTGTATAATTCGTGCGAAAATTATAGTAGGCATAAGCTATGCATCTTGCAGAACCTGTTTCTCTTCCTCTTCCTTGGCAGATCACTACTTCAAAAGAGGATCCCGCTGCCAAACCAGCCACTGAGAAGCGATGGGAGCCGCTGCTAGAGCCCTCTCTGGCCGATCGGCGCATGGAAGCACGCATCAGCCGCACCTGGAGACAGGTGGCGCTGGCGGTAGCGATGGTGGCCTTTGTGATACTAGCCGCTGCTACAGTGGTGGTGGTAGGGGTGACAGCTCCTGTCTATCTGCCTCTTGCACTCTTCGCTCCGCTACTGCTACTCACCTTCTTGCTGCCACTTGCCAGCACCCTCAAAGGTAGCATCGAGCAGTACAAGGAAAAGGTGAAGCTAGCCGAGACACTGCTGGCCCAATTCCGCAAGCTACCCACCGAGCGCAACACACTGAAGCAGTTCATCATCAATCAGAAGCTGCCCCTTTCGCTTCCCACCGGCAAATCCTCCATCGAAGAGATGGCCGAGAAGATTGTAGCTAGTTTTGAACCTGATCTAGACAAATTACGCATCACTCTTGCCCATTACATGCAGGCAGAGGCCGCCTCCCAGACCCTGCTACAACAGGCTCTCCAATCTAGACTAGATGCTGCCGATCTCGCAGGCGAAATTCCTCAAGATAGACTGGAAAGGGAGATGAAAGATCTTGAGCTCTCCTTCACGGCAGCCGAACAGAGAGCGGTAGCCGCCTTCTGGCTGGCTCTGCTCCAGCGCGGTGGTGAGGCTATGCCACGAGTAGAGATAGAGATCAAGAAAGAGAAAAAGCATCAAATCCAGTTTCTCACCACGCAAACGCCCAGTCTCTGGGCTGTGGCGAAGCGCCTGCCCGATAAGCGCTACGACTACTTCTGCAAATGCAGGGAGACTGTTGTAGCTGCTACACCAGCCGACCTATTGGCTATGCCTATGCAGAATCTAGTGGGATCGATCCTGACAGCTATTTCCGCCTCTTAAACCCCTATAGCAGCCCCTATAGCAGACGGAGCAGTTCGGTCTGTTCGCCTGTAGTGATTTCTAACTTCCCTCCCGGATGGATGAAGAGGTCGTTTTCTAGCCGCACCCCAAAATTGCCCTCGAGGTAGATGCCCGGTTCAACCGAAAAGCAGCTCTCTTCGATCAAGATCCTCTCATCTAGCGTCTCCAGACTATCTAGATTGGCGCCGGGGCCGTGGATGTCTGTGTGGATGTTGTGCCCCGTGCGGTGGAGAAACTGCTCGCCATAGCCCGCCTCTTCGATCACCTGCCGGCAAGCCTGGTCCACCTCGCATCCCATCACCTCCTCTTTCCTAGAGAGCCTATCTTGAATCAGACGGGTGCCTGCCAGCTGTGCACCGCGAACAATGGAAAAGACCTTCTCCTGCTCGGTTGTAGAGGTGGCATCACAGACTGCCACCCGTGTCATGTCGGCATAGGTGGCTTCGGGCTGGGTCCGCTTACACCCCAGATCGATCAGCAAAAAATCTCCCTTGCGGATCTCGTAGCTACTCTCTTTGGAGGGCGAATAGTGGGGGCTAGCGCTATGCTCGCGCACCGCCACAATGGGGGCAAAACTGGTGGTGCAGCCCTCATCGCGGATCTTCTCCAGAATGGCCAGCTGCACCTCATACTCCCCAATCCGCTTGCCCCCCACAAGAGCGCGCCTCACCAGATCCCACGCCAGCTCGTAACAGGCCAGCAGACACTCCTTCGCCTCGAGGTGCAACTGGTACTGCCGCTCTGTCCAGCGACAGCTTAGCTCCTGTAGAAAATTGCTCGAACTGACCAGTTCCACTCCATACGAGACCACCAGCTCTGCCGTTCCGGCATCTAGATGCGACACATAGGGAACCGCTCCGCGCGGCGAATATTCCATCGCCACCAGACGCGCCCCCTTCAGCAGATCTCTGAGCCGCTCCTCGAGCGTCTGCCATCTCAGATAGAGCCTACGCTCTCCTGGCAGATGACCCAGCACCCCAGATTCAATCGCATGCACAATCTGTACCGGCTCGCCAATAGCTGGTACCCAGTAGAAAAACCGACGCGTGATATGTGCATCGGGGTTTATGCGTAAAAAGGGATAAACAGACTGATTGGTACCGCGGAAATCGTAGATGAGCCACCCATCGATACCGTGATGGGTGAGATAGCTCTGCACCCGCTTCAGATCGTCTACCACCGCCATAAAGCCTCCCCTTCTTCTTTGGGCAGAGTAACGAAAGATGGGATTTTTTAGCCGGCTAGAGAGTGGTGTGTGGAAAAAATTTATTCTGATTTAATAGCTGTAGGGATTCTCTTCGGAAAGCGCATCTTTAGCTTCTGAGAGGCAGTGAAAGAGTTGATCGGCTTCTTGTTTACGAAGGCGAGTTTGCTCGGGATCGGTGGGGTGAATCACTACTTTGTCTGGGTGAATCACAAGCCGATAGCTATTCATCAATTTTGAGGTAATGTCAGGGCGTGGCGGATCTGTCTCTTTAAATCCAAAAAACTTCCTAGCTGGACCTCCTCCCTCAGCAGCCTGCTTGACAGTTTGGTATTTTTTCTTGGCCTCATCCTCTTTTGGTTCCCAAGGCTTTAGTGCTCTTCCTTCTTTTTTCCGCCACTCTTTTAGATCGGCAATCGCTTTCTTCAGAGGTCCATAATTGGTATGCGGAGCTGGATCGTCCGGTTTTTTACCTGTCGGTGGCGGCTGGGTGGGTCTAGCCCCAGTTCCTCGAGGAGCCTCTTTTTCTCCTGGCCTCTCCCACCAATTCCAACTCTCAGAAGTTCGAGGTCTGCTTCGAGACTCCTCCCCCGCTTTTTTACCTGTCGGTGGCGGCTGGGTGGGTCTAGCCCCAGTTCCTCGAGGAGCCTCTTTTTCTCCTGGCATCTCCCACCAATTCCAACCCTCGGAAGTTCGAGGTCTGCTTCGAGCCTCCTCCTCCGCCAGCATCTTTTCAAACTCTGCTGCAAGCTTCTCACCATCGCTTGCAAAGGGCAGTAAGCGACGGATGAGCGCGTCAAATCGAGTTTGATTCGTGAAACCGCAATAGCTTACAATTTTCCATCTCTTTTCGGTCAAGAAAGAGAGTAGAGGAAAGGACCAGAGCTTAAACTGTTCGAATGAGAGGTTATATTGGGTTATCAATTGGCTAAAATCGTATCGATTCTCTAGTAGCAGGCGTCTTTTTGGCTCATCGAGCTGTAAGAACGCTGCCAAAGAGTGATTTTTACACAAATCATGAACCTCTTGTGAGCCATCTAATAGAGCCTTGATCTCTTCTGCTGACAAAGCAGAGAGTGTTTCAATGGGGGTCTTGAAGAATTCACCAATAACCCATTTTTTATCAGAGTAGATGTAGTAGATCTGCTGGAGTGACTGGGATTTGGCAAGTTCGACAAGGTGACCAAAAGAGGCGCGGGGCAACTTCTTCAGCTCCTTCATACAAGAGTCATTCAGAGATAAGAGACAAGAGACTCTCTCTAGGTCAATCCGACCTAGCAGTTCCCAGGAAAACCCAGGAAAGGACAATAACCCCTCTAATCTCTCATGACTGTAACCGGATGCCTCTTCGATCACCTTCTCCAAAGTAGCTTCTGGCAGCTTCTTCAGCTCCTGGAAGGAGCTGGTGAGCTGCTTGAAGAGAGAGAGATGATTGCTATAAAACCTGTAGGATTTGCTGCCAAACAGGCCTATGAGGGGTATAGGAAGCTCCTCCTGCCACTTAGCGGGAAAACCCGCTGTCCCGCGAAGCTTGTCTATCCATTCTTTGATCTCTTTTGATTTTGATAGGAAGATCTTAAGATTAGCATCGTTGCATTGCACAAGCTGGGCGAGTGTGATTCCCAAGGTGGAGCAGCACTTCTCCAGATCCTTTACATCTTTTTTCAGTAATTCCTCCAGCACCGCTGGCTCTAGCTTGGCCAAAGATTCCTGCGGCAGAGTTAGCAGCTTCTTGAATGTGGGACGCTGCGACATAAAATCGCTCGGGGAAAAGAGGTCGCTCAGGTAGTCCCTTTCAGATTCTGTCTCGAGCCAATCAAGACAAGCATCCGATAGATAAGCTAAGCCAGGACCCGGCTCGAACCCCACATCTTTAAACTTCTTACGCAGACGATCACATCGTACAAGGCTATCTAAAGTAACTTTGCTGGACTCCTTGGAGCCATCGGAAACTCCATTTTCTAGCTCGTTCGCTTGCTGGAGCGAGCACCAGAGCGTCATGGAACCCAATCTGAGCCACAGGCCGAAACCGGCTTGCTGCTGTTTTCCCTGTTGATAGAGAACAGAGATGATATGTCCGCGCCAAAAAATCGAATCGAATGGATTCACAAACCCGCGAAGAAGGGCCAGCAAAGAAAAGACAATAAAGCAGATTCTTCCTGCCAGCTGAGCAAGAAAAGAGGAACTCCCTCCACCTGCCATCTTCGGCGAGAGCTCAGGTGACGGGGGAATAGGGTCGATCGCATGAGCAGAAGACATGACAGCGGCCATTTTCCATCCTCTAATTCGTAAAAAAATTAAAATAAAATCTTATTTCATAGAGTTTAAAGGATCGCTCAATTTAATAATATATAGTTTATTTTTTAGTGGTAGAGGCAGCGGATGAGGGCGCAGGCTGCCATGACGCGAGGCGCCTGGAAGGGCTCCTCCAGCACCTGTAGAAGAAAGGGGATCGCCTGCTGCTCGCCAATCTCTCCTAGAGCCTTCAAAAGCTCCATTTTGATCTCGCGGCTAGCCCGAGGATACTCGCGGCAGAGCGCCTCGGTCCCCTTTTCGGCTGCACCCGAAAAAGCCAGCATCAGCGCCGCCTGTAGACGGATCGAGGCGTGGGAATCTGTCAGTAGCTCTTCGAGGGTGGCAATGGCCCCCTCCTCTCCCTCCTGCAGCAGAAGCGAGGCGGCTTTCGAGCTGATACCCAAAAGATCCTCGTGCAGCAGCTGGCGCACAGAGGAGAGCGCCCCCTCGTGGCCACAGAGCGCCAGCAGACCCAGAAGCTCGAGGCGCACATGCTGGTCGATCAAAATGGGGTACTGCGCCACCTGCTGCACATGGCGCACTTCGCTGGGCGCTAGCGTCCGAAAAAAGGGTACAGCGGGGTCCCACATCAGCAGCCCCAGCTCTTGCACGAAAAAATCGTGAAAGAGCATCTGTGAGGCATGCACTACCTGCCTGCGCTGACCAATCAATCCCAGTGCTAGATGAAGACGCACGAAGGGGTCATCGCTAGCAAACGCCTGCTCCTCCATCAGATCGATCGCTCTAGGACCGCAAGAGGCTAGCGCTGCCGAGGCAAAGCGGCGGTGGCTGGCAAGCGGCGCTTCCAGCCAACTGGCGAGATGAGCTCCACGATCCTCTGGATCGATTAGGCAGAGCGCTCGCGCAGAGAGCATCGCCACCTCGGGTGCGTGATCACAGAGATGCTGCCTGAGGCGTGGTAAAAAGGGCTCGACCTGCTCTTTTGGCAATTGCGACAGCACCCAGACGGCTGAAGCACGCACATCGGGAGAGGGGTCTTCTAACAGAATCCCTACCTGCTCCACATATTGCGTCAGCTCAAGATAAGAGATCAGCTGACAGGCCAGTTCGCGCAAACCGGCACGTGGATGGGAGAGCATCCCGAGTAGCTCCTCTTCTGGCAGCTCCTCCACCATCTCGGCATAGGCCAGCATGGCGGTATATTTTTCCTCGGCAGAGGTGCGTTGCGAGGAGATGATCTCCTGAAGCCTTGGCAGCTGCTCGCGCATCTGTAAGCGCCCTACCGCACGCAAAAGCTCGAGGCGTACATACCAGACACGCTCCTCATCCATCATGCGCTGGAGTTCGCGACGGATCGGCTCGTCTCTTAACTGCACTCCCGCACGCACTGCCAGAGCGCGCAGTGGCGCCACCGAGCTGCGCAGTTCGTCTAGCACCAGCGGAATGGCGCGCACATCGGCTGTGGAGGCGCAGGCGATCAGAGCGTGCATCCGGATGGCCAGCTGCGCTGAGGCGCCCGCTTTACGCAGAGTTCCCCAAGCGAGCGTCTCAAGAGGCTGACGCGCCTCGGCTGTCATCTGTTCTGAGGGAGAGAGGCTCTTCCAGGCCTGAAGCGCCTCCAGCTCGTTGCCCTGCAGACAGAGCGCCTCCAGGTGCAAGAGCTTCAATCGCCTGCTCTCCGGATGCTGCTCGAGCTGCTCTTTCGCCACCGAGTCTGCCGATCTAGCATCTTTCAGCAGAAGATGGGCTCTCACCTTGCGGATCGCCTCATCTTCAGTCAAGGCGCAGGCTTCCACCGCAGCAAGCAGAAATAGACAGGCTAAGAATCCAGCGCGACCGCACCCCATGATTCCAGCTATACTAGGTTCTGTAGCTTTTTCCCACCGATCAGATGAAAGTGCAGATGAAAGACAGTCTGGCCCGCATCGGGACCGTTGTTAGTGAGCAGCCTATAGCCCTCTGCGATGCCAAACTCCCTAGCCAGATGCTGGGCCGCAGCCACCACCTCCTGCATGAGAAAGTAATCTTCCGGCTTCAGCGACTGTAGATCTGGCACCTCTTTCTTGGGGACAATCAGAATGTGTACAGGAGCCTGCGGATAGATATCCTTGAAGGCAAGAATATGTTCGTTCTCGAACACTTTGGTACAGGGCAGCCTTCCGGCAATGATTTCACTGAAGACAGAGGGCATAGACTCACTCTATTTTTTTAATACAGCGGCTAGCGCCTGCAGAGCCGCCTCTTTAGATTCCCAAACCGAGATGAAGCGTCCCTTGTGACAGAAGACCGCGCCAGGCACTTTGGCCACCTTCTCTAGATCTTCTCCCAACAGGCCGGCCCACGCCTCGGGCAGAGGCTTGCGCACCTTCATTCTCTCCTCACCCGTAGGGGGGATGCCGCGCAGCTTCCAATTATGCCCCGAGGGCATCACCACAAAGAGCGCCGGATGATCCTTCCCATCCAGTTCAAAAAAGGCATCCATCCAGGGAATAGGCTGATCAAACATCAGACACTCATCCGAGCGCTTCATCGCCTCCAGCACCAGGTGGCGGCAGCTCTGTGCATAGAGGAAGCGCTCTTTCGAACGCTTCAGATGTCCCAGCACAAAGCCCAGCACCTCGATGAAGGCGGCATCCTGTTCGGCATCGGAGGCGTCATACCGCACCGGCACAAAATTGGAGACCACATGAGAAAAGGAGCAGAAGCCAAGCGGCAACCCAGCCCGACCGTTATCGTGAGCATCGATGCCGATCATCAACGTCTGCCGAAAATGGTGCGCTAGACCGGGATCGATCAGACCTGTCTCGAGCAGATGAGCCAGTATCATCCCGGCGCTGCTATATTCGCCCTGATAGTCCGACTGGTGGTGGTCGAATCTCTTCTTGGAGGGGTCGTAAATCCCCCCCACATCGCAGACCCACTCGCAGTGATCGAGCTTAGCCTGATCGCGGGTGCGCACGATCTTGTCGATGTCGATCAGCTCGAGCAGCAGAAGCATCGCGCAGGCGGTCACCTCATCCGCATGGAAGGTTCCATCATGAGTACCAAAACTGCGGTCAGACACCTCGCCTCCTCCTTTATCGCCTAAGCCTCACAAGGGTACGCAAGCTTGGCTTAAATCTGCAAGCAAAGCGCCCCCGCTCAGGCGATGTGGGAAACTTATGAACAGTCAATCGACCACTTTTCCCCAATTGGGGCACAAGAGCGAAAATCTGCCATTTTTCACACCTAACTCACCCATTTCCAATAAGTTAGAGAATACCCTTGCGCACTATCCTCTAACGCTTTTCCTCCCAGAGACAAGAAAAGCCCCGCCACTTATCGACAGAGCTTCCACAGAGTTTAGAAAAGGTTGTGGACGAAAGAATCGGCCAGCTTAAGGAGTGCGCCACCAGGAGGCGACGCAACTCTCCAGGATGTGCTCGAGAATTCGGTAGAACTGATCCAACTCAGCACCCAGAGGCGCCCACTTAGCCTCCACCAAAGATTCATCGCTGTGTCTCCTTAGCCGCTCCAGCTCGTCAGCGGAAGGATTCCTCTTCTCTTCCAAATCTTCCAAATCCCATTTATGGAGTTGTAAATGACAGGAGATCGGCTGAGCTTCCCAGCCCTGCATGGCAAATGGCCCTTTCTGAAGGATCCCGACAAGATCCTCCTTTTGGGGGAGAGTCAATTTGTTCCATTCTGCAGCAGAATGGGGCTTGATTCCCATCAGTCCCCCACCAAGAGAATAGAGATCGATTATAGAAAGCAGGATGGGGTTGAATTTTGCATCTAAACGGGCCCATTCTTCATCAGACAACTGACCACCGCGACACACATGTCCGAAACCATCTGCACATAAAAAATATTTCATCAGCACACTTTCGAGTTCATCAGTGGAGATAAGAGCTCCAAAGTACTTCCGGCGTAAGCAGGTTGCTAGGTAGCGCCGAGCGTTCTTCGAATCCTCGACCAGTTCATCAGTGGAGATAAGACCTGCACGATGCCTCGAACGGGTGTTTAGATCGCGCAGATCATTCTTCGAATTCGTTAGGGTCTTGACCTTAGCCTCATGCCGAAGCTTCTTGAGATCAGAGCAGCCATCACTCTCGATGGCCCCCTTCCTCTCTCGATAGGGCCCATTTTTCTCTTTCAACTGCAGCATCAGATCGCGTACATGTCCCGCTGCAGCAACAGTTGTCTCCCATCCTGTTCCGGAAGAATCAGACATCTCAGCAAGAGCAAGAATCTCCCATAACATGCATTGCAGTCGCTCGTTCTTGTATTGATAGAGCTCTTGCGGATAGAGAGGGTTAGCTTGGAACACCATGTGCGCAAACAGTTGCGCCGAAATCTTGGCGCCACCCAGAGGCTCCCGCATCTGTTCTGGCGATTTTCCGTAGTAGGCGCTCGTGCGAGACGCCATCTGATCGAGCTCTGCCCAGATCCCCCTCAAGCAATCCGGAGCATCGCTGCTCTCCTTCACCCATTTCAGGCTCTCCACCAGCTCGAGCAGGCGACCTCCCCTATCTGAGGCAGAGCCCTCCAGCTGCAATGCTATGCTGATGGCCGATAGGCGGAGAAGTCGCACCAGATCTTTAGCTAAAACCTGGCTGTCCACATCTTTTGAAGATGTCTGAACCAGCCCCTCTACAAGCTGATCCAAAGAGAGCTGTTCCAGCTTGAGCCGATCAAGACACTTCTGGACTCGATGATTGGCCTTCGTGAGAATCTCTGGCAGAGAGTTGGAGAGCTTCTCTTTGGCTGCGCGGTAGCTCGCGAACGCTTCGATGAACTGCTCCACCTTCTCGGCACCATCAGGCTGGCCTGCTAGCTGGGCAAGCAGCTTCTCTTTCAGCCTACCGGCATAGCTGGTGGGGGAAATCGAACTCCCCGGCTCTTCTGTTCCTGTTGGCGCGGGCTCTCTCGCTCCTGTTGTCCCAGAGGATGGTTTGTCACTCTTCTGCTTCTCTAGAAGACCCAGCTTACCCCGTATCCAGTCAGCCAGCCTCTTCAGCGACAGCTTGTCCAGCAGGCTCAGCAATATCTCCGCAAACCACCAGATACAGCCACTCTTCTTAGTAGGTGTATCCCCCGCCTTGGCAAGTGAGCTGGCGATCTGAGGATCCCCTGCTTTCAAAGCCTGAATAGGAGATGAAATTTCGGGAGCTGTCGTTGTGGTAGTTGGACCTACTGCTTGCATAGCATCTCTCTCTCTTGTTGGGAGGAGAGAATAACAAAGTAATCTATTTAAAAATAGTTGTATTAATTTCTATAGAGTTGTCGACAAAGGGAGAGCCTGCTACCTCTAGAGGGAGGGGGAACGCTTTTGCAGACAAGTATTTTCCAAAGCCATCACGATCTAGTCACCCCAGATGGAAAGGTCGTAGCCTTAGAGCCTTGCGAGGGTAGAACGCGCAAGGCCCGCGTGCTGATTCGCGGTATCTCCTCCAGCTTCATTGGCTTTGGCATCGATCGTGATAAAATTTTCTTTAACCTGAAAAGTTCATTGGCACAGCTGGGACTGAATAGCCGCGATCTCGAGATCTCACTCGATCCCCTGCTCAACAGCGCCGAGGTGCTGGTGCAGCTGGAGGCGGTGGGTGACGTGGCCTGGCAGCTGCTGCAGCAGCTATTGCCAGGAGTGCATCTTGGCAAGCTTTTTGCTGCCGATGATAGGCGCCTGGTGCGCGACCCCTACTACCTCACACGCATGTTTGGAAGATCGGACAGAATGGGCCGTCCCCTGCTGTCGCTAGGCGGATTGCAGGGCAGCGGCGATCTAGTGCTCGAGAAGATCGAAGGGCGCGCTGTCGCCTTCCTCTCGCTACAGCGTGGTCTCCTGCGCTACGACAACTCGGTGGTCAGCCTACTGCCTACTTTAGTGCGAGCGCTGATGCACGAAAAATGTCCGCTGCGCTTCTTCATCCATCTGCACCAGCAGTGGAAGGCAGAAGAACCTCGCAAGGTGACCCCAGGTGAGATTCTCCTAGTGCGCACCTCTCCGCTTCATGTACGCACCGTCTTTGCTAGAGTGGTCGATTCGCTTCTACCCGAGGGAGTGCACCACACCAGCGCCTCGGTGCTCGAGCCCGACACGCGCGATTCGGGCGACATCTATGAGCTATTTGGCCAATCTGAACGGGAGATCACCGATATCCCCCTCGAGTTTTACGCCCTCGAGCCTCACCGCGAACATGTCTTCTTCTCCGACCGCGACCAGCTGCAGGCACAATTAGAAGAGCCCAAGTCGATCTTTCATGCCTTTGAGTCGGCTCCTCAGCCCGAGCATCAAAGATGCTCTACATTCATAGTCAAGGGCGAGCAGCTGCGTACGCTGCGTTCACAGGATTGGATTGTGCAGGAGCCGCGCTTCCAGGAGTTTCCCGGCCTCATCCACCCAGGCAGGCAGGCTCTGATGGTCGAACGCTACCTCGAACAGCAGCCCTCCTACGAGATTCTCAAGGCGATCGAAGAGGGTGTGATCACTAGCCAGGGGGTGCTGCTAACGCGCCACTTCCCCACCCCACTCATGAAGAAGATGCTGTTGACAGACGCCGTCCAGCGCTGCGTCAAAGGAATCTACTTCCAGCTACCCTCTCTCACTTACGGCGATTTCTTCTCGCATGAAGACCGCTCGATGCTGCTCGATCTAGCCAAATTTGCCATCCCTGTCTTTTGGGCTGATCGTACCAGCGGCCAGCTGCTGCAGTATGTACCTCGCCCCGAAAAAGATACCGGGATGTTTGTCCCTCTCTCGAAGATGCTGGAGTTTCAGCAGGCGACCCTCTTTGGCATCTACGGATCCAATCTGATGGAAGGGAAATTCGAGCCCGAGCTACACCGCCTCTTTGAGGGGATCCTCAGTATGCGTGGCGCCACCGAACACCCCCTGCTGAGTAGCGACCTTCCCATCGCCATCGTCACCGGCGGTGGACCTGGCGTGATGGAGATGGGTAACCGCCTCGCCCGTCAGTTGAAGATCCTCTCCTGTGCCAACATCTCCGACTTTCAGGGCCGCACCCAAAGCGTTGTCAACGAACAGAAACAGAACCCCTACATCGATGCCAAGATGACCTACCGCCTCGACCGCTTGGTCGAGAGGCAGGCCGAATTCAACCTCGATTTCCCCATCATCCTGCCCGGTGGCATCGGCACCGATTTTGAGTACTCGATTGAAGAGGTACGCCGCAAGGTGGGCAGCACCCCCGCCACCCCCATTCTGCTGATGGGCGATCCCGCCTACTGGCGCAGCAAGATCACCAGCCGCTTTCAGTGCAACGTCCATTACGGCACCATCCGCGGCTCAGAGTGGCTGAGCAACTGCTTCTACTGCATCCAGACAGCCGAACAAGGGCTCGAAGTCTACCGCAGCTTCTTCAGCGGCACCCTCCCCATCGGACCGCACCAGCCGGTCCACAAAGAGGGCTTTGTGATCGTCCGCTAGAAGCCCCAGTAGAAGCCAGCTTCCCAGTATTTCACACGTTCATTGAAAAATTGCCCCTCGTAGGAGAAGCCTGCATGGTACTCCGCAAACATACGCAGCTTGCGGCCCACGCCCTGTAATTTGCTAAGCTCGTAGCCCGCCATAACGGTGACATCGATGTCCCAGTGGCGCTGCTGCCAGTTCTCCGTGTGTATAGCGAGGAAGGGCGTTCCAAAGAGACGATGGTACTCGAACCGCTGACCAAAGAGGCGCAGCTCGAACCCATACTCCACATAGAGCGGCTTCAGCTTAAACGACTCATCGCTGTGCACCACCACACCAGCGCCAGCATAGCCCCTTAGGTTGCTCGAGATCTGATAGGAGGTAAATAGATCGATCGCCTCAAAGCTGGGATTCTTGCGGTTGGCGATGAATTCCGGATGGTTCACCAAAAACTCATCTCCCAGGTGCGAGGAGATATGATAGAGCCGTAGGCGGTAGGACCACTCATTGTAGGCGTAGCTGAGCGGGATGCCCACCCAGTAGTCAGTGTTCACCAGTTCACATGATTCATCACTCTCGTGCGGGGGGATGTCGACATAACTGAAGACGGCGAAAATTCCTGCTTCCAGCCCAATCTGCAGATCCCCCCTACCCCACCAGACATCGCGCCAGCGAAAAATCGGGAACTCATCTCCCAGATCTACCGCCGCCGCTACCTTGCCTATAACTCTATCAGCTCCGCGATAGGCTACCGAATATTGCGGCTGCCGAGGATCGGCCACAAGAGGCTGAAACAGCACCGTCGACTGTGGAAACCAGATCCCGCTCACCCGCGGAAATTCTACATACTTCTCGCGCGCCTCCAGCTCCTCGGGTGGGATCTCCTTCTCGACATGCACCTCCAGCACCCCGGGAAGCTCCTTCACAAACGACACAATACTGCGCGCTATCATCGCATTCTTCGGAAGATTGTAGAGATAGACCCTATGGTTTTTGACCGAGACAATGACATTGTGCTCGTAGTAGTAGGTGTCTAGCAGAGCCTGGATGTAGGCTTCGAGATAGACATCGTTGGCATTCTCGAAGTCCTCTTCCGGAAGCACATCCGATACCACCAGCTTCCCCGCGTGGCGATTCTGTCGAAAGAGCACATCATCTAGTGTGGCCACGCACTCCTCTTCGGGCGCAGCCACATCGCCCCAAACGGGAAGGCAGCTTAGCAGTGCCGTGCACCCCAACCCCCAGCGCCACCTCATGTCGTAACCCGCCCCCTTCTGCAAAAACTAAAAGTTGATTATAAATAACCCCCTATTCCCGGCAACAGGTCACTTGCAGTAAGCTCCCCGCTTCCCCTACAATCCCAACTTCTCGGGGCAATAGCTCAGTTGGTCAGAGCAGCGGACTCATAACCCGCTGGTCCTTGGTTCAAGTCCAAGTTGCCCCATACCTCCTAGCAGCAACACAACAAAACGCAAGCCTACAGCAACCGGCAAAAACAGATGGCATTTTGGGCGGAAAATGACCTAGGATCGTGTCCACAGCGAATTTTTGGCCATGAAGAGAGGAGTGCTCCACCACCCTCGCAACCCCCAAGACCAATTATGACAACAAATACCGCACCTGCCCCCTCTGCTGCCCAGACAGCCCTGCCTGATGGTCTTCTCGACGACCTCAGATGTATGATCGACCAAACTCGTCAGTCCATAGCCTCCACGGTCAATGCCGGATTGACGCTGCTGTACTGGCATGTGGGGACTCGCATCCGTAAAGAAATTCTGAAAGACGAACGCGCCGAATATGGGAAAAAGATTGTCGCCACACTGTGGCGACAATTGACAGCAGATTATGGCAAGGGGTTTTTAGAGAAGAACTTACATCGAATGATACAGTTCGCCGAAGTCTTTCCTGATCGGAAGGTCGTTTTGTCCCTAACCCAGCAACTAAGTTGGTCTCATTTTAGATTACTTCTTCCGATCAAGGATGCCATCAAGCTTGATTTTTACGCCGAGATGTGTCGAATCGAACGGTGGAACGTTCGGACCCTGAGCAAAAAGATCGACTCCATGCTTTATGAGAGAACTGCACTATCCAGGCGGCCAGAACTAGTTGCCCAAGCTGAGCTGGATGCATTACGCAAAGAAGACCTACTTACGCCAGACATGGTATTCCGCGATCCTTACGTGCTTGAATTTCTGAAACTCGATGATCACTACATTGAAAAAGATCTTGAAGATGCGATCATGCGAGAACTCGAACAATTTTTACTAGAATTGGGAATAGGGTTTTGCTTCCTCGCTCGTCAAAAACGGATGACTATCGACGACACAGATTTTCACCTTGATCTCCTCTTTTTCCACAGGAAACTAAAGCGATTGGTGGCCATCGAATTAAAGCTCGGCAATTTTAAACCCGAGCACAAAGGACAAATGGAGCTATACCTCCGTTGGCTAGACAGATATGAGCGCCAGCCTGAAGAGCATCCCCCATTAGGACTCATTCTCTGTACTGGCAAACAAAGCGAGCAGATCGAACTCCTTGAACTCGATCGGGCAGGCATTCACGTTGCCGAATATCTTACCGACTTCCCCTCCAAAGAGGTCCTACGCGAGAAGCTACAGCAGGCCAGGGAACATGCGCGCAAACGTCTGGAAAACCAAACAGACCCAGAAAGGCCTTTTCAATGATGCTCACAATCCAACCTGCGAGCATCCCCCACCTTCCTGGTATGGCCCAGGTGCACCATGAAGCCTTTTCCAGACAGACCATGTCGGAAGAGTGGATCGCCTGCAACTTCCAGGCCTTCCCCCGCATCAGGCAGTTTGTCGCTCTTGTAGAAGGCGAGGTGATTGGGTACATCCAGTGGGTTGAAAAAAGCGGCTTTCGCAAAGAGATTGAACGAACGAGATGAAGCAGTTAAGAGGATTCGAGCTCTTGGGGCCGATGGACGAGCCGCTTGGAAACGAGAGGTTGGATATCACCAAAGGTCGCTCGTGGAAACGGCCATGTATCGAAGTAAGCAGATATTTGGAGA
>DAHXNQ010000001.1 GCA_027365315.1 Rhabdochlamydiaceae bacterium
TCGTCTTTTCTCCTCTCGCTGCAGCACTCTCCTTCACAGCCTCTGCCGCAGGCCTGCCCCTCTCCGCTCCCCTCTGCTGAGAAGATTTCGCACTCTCCTTAGCTGTACTAGGGGCCGGAGGAGGCATCCTACGCTGCGTCCTCGGACTGACAGGCCGCGCCGGTCTCTGATTCGGTGGCGAAGTGGCTCTATTGCGGCTTCTCCGCTCTTCCGGCCGCGACGGTATCCGCCCCAACGGGCCACCCCCAGCAGAAAGAGTCCGATCTAGCTCTTCCCTAAGCTCCCCAGGCAGCGCTTCTCCTCTCCAACCAGGAACAATCCTCGGCTGCCGGGGCTGGTGTGGCTGCACATCTTCGCCCTCTGCAGGCTGTTGGGGCTCGACTTCTTCTAGAATCTCCTCTGCCCCTTCGATGTCATCATCAGGCTCCGCACTTAGGTTAAGGTTGAATTTGGGTTCGACCTCCCTCTGAACAAGAGGCCCTAAATCTACTGCTAAGGGCGTGTGCACAGGCTTGTCAGGAGGGAGTTCTTGCTTAGCCCTCTCGAATAAAGAAGATGTGGCTTTGGTTGTTTCATCAAGAGGTTGTGGATTGGCCGGTGGGGAATGAGGCTGATTTACCCTTTTAGGCCCGCTCGTTCTTCCAGATCCGTCTGTCGTCATAACCTGATCTTACGTGAACTCATCCCTAGCATTCCACAAGATCCGTATCAAATGAATGGGATGCTGAGAAATTAGAGATCGCTAAGCGTAGAGAGGTAGAAACGATCCATAGGATGCATCACATGTTCTCCTAAATACTTTCCAGGGAGCGCTACTATCCCGACCACCATATCGTCATCTTGGCAGGCAACGACTACTGTATCGCCATACATAACTTTTGTGGCCACTTCACTTGGTAAGATGCTTGTTTTTCTGAATGTGAAAAGACGTTCAAATTGCGCAAGAGACATTCCAGGTTTGAGCATGCCATAATCAGCACGTGATTCTGCTTCAAAATATCGCACACCAGTAATGTTGAATTTGTAAAACTTCTCAGCGCCTTTTGATTGGAAAGCTTCAACTAGAGATTGAGGCCTTGCTTCCAAAGGTATTGATTCATCGGTAGGAAGTCCTGTAAGACAAACGAATGGAACAGCCTGCTTAATAGCAATTTCGATCTCAAGCGGTGATGGCCACCTATTAACAAGATCTTGAAGCTTTAGCTCGTCGATGAGCTGAAGTGCCAGAGCGGAGAACGTAGGTCTATCTTCCTCCTCAACGGTTACTGGTGGCACTTTCTCTTGGAATGCAAAGCGGGATTGGTTAGTTGGATTAGGTAGAGTGTGAACGGAAATATAACTCCAAACCGTCCCAGACAGTTGAATGCTAGTACTTACTGGCGCTTCGGTGAGCAAAAGATCGCGCAAATGAGGAAAGAGGGCTTGCGATGGATAGCTTTCTAGCAGTGGAGACTCTTCTACTGGGGTTCCGTCACCTACCTGTACTCGCAATACATCAGAAACATTTGTGGAGCTCAGCAGCATGTAGAGCAAACTGCGGGCTGAGGCTATTTTTCCTATAGTGGATTCGAATCTGACTGTCTCAGTAGTTTGATATAAAACGAGGAAGGGTAGGATGCCAGCATCCCATTTGGGAGTTGAGGAGACGGTTGGTATAAGGCAGCTATCATGACTTCTTTGATCTGCACGACCCTTCATAGCAATAAGCGAGTAAGGAAAAGAAAACGCTTGATATCTTTCGACCACCTCATCAGCCGACTCGATTCTAGGTATTGTATCAGCATCTTGTTGTGGGAGCTCGATCTGTGAGAGCCAGTCCTTGGTTATGGCGCACTTTTCTGCCCTCAGGAGCGTTGATAAAGTAGGAACGGAGGCGATCACCCCTCGAGGCATCGTTCCATTGGCTTTTGGAGGGGATGAAGGTTGAGAGGCTGATGTTTTCGGTGGGGCAGTGTCCGCCTGCGGGGATTTGCGTCCTGTTGCAGGAGGATATGTATGCGGGTTGTATGATGATGTTGCCTGAGGCAACTGCGCCTGAGCGGTTGCGGAGATCTGTTGCCCTCTACCACTTGGTGGCAATGGTGAGGCGTTAGGTCTTGGTACTGGAACACCAGCAGAATGTTGGCCGATGGCTCGTTGCCCAACTGCAGCAGCGCGCCCTGCAGCAGGGGCTGGAGAGGCTGCTGTGCCGCCCATGAGGGGGCGTATCTCCTCGCTACGGGGGGGTACGTATTTAGTACCACCACGATCCGCCATACCTAAAAAAGTACCGAAGCACATATAGTCCCCCTAAATTGATTAGAGCCACGAACAATTGAGACAAGGATTGTAACTCGGAAGCAAAAAAAACGCCTCCCTATTTTTTCTGCGGCCCATTCAACAGTGAAGTGCAACAAATAGACTAAAATAGAAAGTGGTCAGAGATGGCTACGAACTCTATGGTGATTTTTTGATACACCAGGAGGAACGTATGCCCAAAGGCTATCATCATCTGACCTATCCAGAACGATGTAGAATTTTTACTT
>DAHXNQ010000002.1 GCA_027365315.1 Rhabdochlamydiaceae bacterium
TCGTCTTTTCTCCTCTCGCTGCAGCACTCTCCTTCACAGCCTCTGCCGCAGGCCTGCCCCTCTCCGCTCCCCTCTGCTGAGAAGATTTCGCACTCTCCTTAGCTGTACTAGGGGCCGGAGGAGGCATCCTACGCTGCGTCCCCGGACTGACAGGCCGCGCCGGTCTCTGATTCGATGGCGAAGTGGCTCTATTGCGGCTTCTCCGCTCTTCCGGCCGCGACGGTATCCGCCCCAACGGGCCACCCCCAGCAGAAAGAGTCCGATCTAGCTCTTCCCTAAGCTCCCCAGGCAGCGCTTCTCCTCCCCAACCAGGAACAATCCTCGGCTGCCGGGGCTGTTGCGGCTGCACATCTTCGCCCTCTGCAGGCTCCACTGCATCTGCCGCCTGCTGCTCTTCATCTTCAGGATTTCTTATGGGTAATGCCTCTAATTCCCCGGTTACAGGCGTCCATCGTTCCGGGGATTTCCCATTATTATCGGTCTGAGGATAGTCGTGTGGTGAGATATTGATATCATTAGGGATCTCGTACAAGAACGGTACTGTAGGTGTAGAAGCTGGCACATTCGGGGCCAATGTGCCAGCCGCAACCTTAGTTGCTTTAGGCGTATCGGATGCTACTGGTTTGGTTGTTGGAGATGAGGGATGAGGGCGGTTGCTGCCCCCCACTCCACCAGATCCTCTTGATCCTTCTGTCATGTCTTGATCTTACGCGAACCCTCCCTCACTGTTCCAGAAGATCCGTATCAAATAAGCGAGTTGTAAAAAAAACAAACCCTACTGAAGTCTGCTCCAGAAAATGCGATCCATGGGATGCATCATGTATCGTCCAAACTGAGGTCCTGGAAGCACCACCATCCCAACTATGCTATCATTCCCACCTTGGCAACCGATGAATACCGTATCACCGTAGCAAGTTGTTGTTGCTACCTCGTGAGGTAAGATGTTTGTTCTTGTGGTGGCAAATGTGAAAAGGCGCTCAAATTGCGCAAGCGACATTCCTGGCCTAAACATACCATAATCAGCACGCGGGTCATCTTTTAGGTCTCTTACTCCGCTAATGACAAATTTATAAAACCTCTCAGCTCCCTTTGATTCAAAGGCTTTCACCAAAGATTGAGGTCTCGCTTCTTCTGGTATTGATTCATTGGTAGGACGTCCAGTGATACAAATAAACGGTAGAGATGTCTCTTTTTTGACTTTGAGAGCGGCCTCGAGCTCGAATGGCGAGGGGCCGTTGTTGACAAGAGGGTCGAGCTCCAACTCGTCGATGAGCTGAAGTGCCAGCGTACGGAACGTGGGTCTGTCTAATTGCTCAATAGTTATGATTGGCACATCCTTTTGGAACGCAAAAGGATGCTGCTCAGCTGGATTAGGTAGAGTTTCAACGACAAGGTGGGTCCAAGCGGTCCCAGCTGTTCGAATGCTGCTGTTTACTGGTGAATCACTCTGTAAGAGATCGCGTAAGTGATCGAGGAGTTCCCATGATGGATAACTCTGCAATAGCAAAGACTCTTCTTGAGATCCATTAGGCCGTAGCACTCGTAATATATCGGAATTGTTCTCGGAACTCAGCAGCATGTAGAGTAAACACCGAATGGATGCCAGTTTTCCGATAGGGTGCCAGTGCAAGGTCGCCTCGGCAGCTCGAAAGTAAATAAGGTTGGGCTGGATATCAGTGAATTTATTCCATTCATCCGCATATGGAGAAAGAACTGGCAAAAGGCAGCTTTCGTAGACATGTCGTCGCTCTTCATACTGTGTCATGACCGACGTAGGAAAGGCAAAGCTTCCATATTTTATTACAATCTCTTCAGCGGAAGCAATTATGGGTGTTTGGGCAGGAGTGAGAGATGGAAGCTGGATTTTAGAGGCCCACTCTTGGGCGATTACTTGCCTGTTGGGTGCGGTAAGCTCTGATAGAGTAGGAGCGGGGGAGACCATACCTCGAGGAATCTGCTTCACTCCACCGACTTTGGGAGGTGATGAAGGTTGAGACGCTGATGTCTTGGATGTTGTGGGAGCAGCATCTGCCTGTGGGGATCTGCGTCCTGCTGGAGGAGGATATGTGGCGGAGGCTTGTTTGTATGATTGTTGGCCCAACTGCGCCTGAGCGGTTACGGAGATATTTTGCCCGCCGCCACCCGGTGGCAATGGTGAGGCGTTAGGTCTTGGTACTGGAACACCAGCAGAATGTTGGCCGATGGCTCGTTGTCCAACTGCAGCAGCACGCTCTGCAGCGGGGGCTGGAGAGGCTGCTGTGCCGCCCATGAGGGGGCGTATCTCCTCGCGACGAGGGGGTACGTATTTAGTACCACCACGATCCGCCATACCTAAAAAAGTACCGAAGCACATATAATCCTCCTAAATTGATTAGAGCCACGAACAATTGAGACAAGGATTGTAACTCGGAAGCAAAAAAAACGCCTCCCTATTTTTTCTGCTTCTGCGTAACATCCTTATGTTTAGGTCGGAAATTGTGCCCGATCTTCGACAAGCGATTGTTTTCCTACCGCCTTTTCAACTCTGAAGTGCAACAACGGTAGCCTCCATTTGGCACCCGTTGAAGACCTCTATGGGTGTCCGAAATTGTAGCACCTTCCGAGGCCGATTGTTAAGCCGTTCCTCCACAAGAGCAATAGTTTCATCTGGCAC
>DAHXNQ010000006.1 GCA_027365315.1 Rhabdochlamydiaceae bacterium
AAGCGCCCTGTAAAAAATAGAGCCTCCAGAACGGAGCGAGGAGGGATAGATAGCGCCTCCGCGCAAACGCATAAAGCTGCGGAGCGGGGGCGCTAGATGCCCTCCGCAGCCCGCTTATGGAGGTTCTATTCTTTTACAGGCTGCGAAAGCATGAAGAAGATCCTGTGAATCTTCGCAATGCGGAGCAGGTGAGCGAATAGCGAACCGTCCGAGGCCAGCTCTCTCGCGAGCGCTCCGTAGCGACCGGGACAGTGCTGTGCACGGCCCTGGAGCAAGGATCGAGGGATCGAAGCTGCAGCCGGCTCATCTTATAATGAGCAGTCTGCTCGTTCACATCCAACTTCTCCCCTCGGGGTGCGATTGAGGGTAGAATTTCAGTATATCGTCAAGAAGTATCAAGCTATTTCCTCATGCAATTTCCCTGGCAAAGCCCCGTACTCCAGAGATCGCTTCGTGATCAAGTTACAGAGTTAGCCTCTAATCGACTGGAAATCTAATTGGTGCGGTGAAAGAGCAGCTCGGGGGTGCCATACTCGAGGGTGGCGAGGAGCTCCTGCGCCCTGCCCTCTTTGTTGTTGCGGAAGAGCAGCTGGCAGGAGGCCAGTTTTTCCAGGATGGGCGAGGAGGCGATGATCTTGGGATCGGGAGTGAATGAGCCGGCGGCGGTGGCCACAAGTGGTAGCGTGAGACCGCGGAAGCGGAGCAGAAGATGCCCGGCAAAAAGGTCGATGCGCAGCTCGCCATAGGCGGGGTTGTTGTAAATGCCTGCGCAGCGCGCTAGCTCCTCTGCGCCAGGAGAGACAACGGTGGCTGATAAGGTGGACTGTTTCTCCTGTGTCTGGCTGGGAAGCTGCTCTCCCCAGGCCACTTCGGGTAGATGGAAGAGAGTGTCCCAGGTAACACGTGCAATCGCCTCGGGGGCGGAGCTGTTGGCGAGGTTGGTCATCACAACCAGTGCGGTCTTCTCTTCAGGAACCATCGCCACCAGGCAGACGAAACCGGGGATGTTACCCAGATGGTAGACGCAGAAGTAGCCACGATAGGCCTGTAATACCCAGCCTAGGCCATAGGCCTCGAGGCAGACCTCTTTTAGATCGGGATACTTCGAGCGCACCACCTGCGGTGTGTGAAGCTCCTTCATCATGGCGGTGCTAATGAGGCGCTTGCCCTGCCACTCTCCTCCGTTTAGCTGAAACTGCGCCCAGGTGATCATGTTATCGAGGTTGGAGTGGAGCCCTCCGGCAGGAGCGATGGGGGTCACATCGATGAAGGGGATGATCATGCGCTCCAGATTTCCCTGCGCGTTAGTGACCACGGCATGAGGAGCGGCGATGTTGGAATTCTGGAGAAAGGCTTCGCGCCGAGGAGTGGTAGCATTCATGCCCAGGGGCTTTAAAATCTTGGTCTCGACCAGATCTTCCCAGCTGGCGTGCGCCTTTTTCTCGGCGAAGAGAGCGGCTACCATATACATCAGGTTGCTGTAGTGGAAGCCGGCCCTAAGATCGGCCACCTCGTCGAGAAACTTCATCCGCTCCATCAGCTCTTCACGCGAGAGACCGCTTTGAAACCAGAAGGTGTCGTAGGCTGGGAAGCCGGTACGGTGAGCCACCAGATCGCGCAGCGTGATACGGCTGGTGGTCATCTGATCTTTCAGCAGAAAGGAGGGATCGTAGCGATGCAGAGGGACATCCCAATCGATGCTCCCCTCTTCGCTCATCATTCCGAGTAGCAAAGAGGTGAACGCCTTGGTGCAGGAGGCAATCGGAAAGAGTGTGGCGCTGGTAACCGGCTCTTTGGTCTCGATGTTTCTAACGCCATAAGACTTTTTTAGAACCACTTTACCGTCTACGATCAGAGCGACACTGGCCCCAGGGACCTGGAACCGATCGAGCATCTGGTCATATTTTTTTTCTAGTTGGACGAGATCAAATTCTTCGCGAGCCACCAGAGTCAGTGGCAGGAGTGCGCAGAGTAGTAACCATCTCATCTTCACCTCTGTCGGCTTAGAGAAACCAAACCCATACGGTATACCTTGTCTTCGGTCCTCGTCAACAGTTAGACTGTCAGGATTCCTTTTTTATTGAAGCGACACATGAAAAGATTTTTATACACATGGAGCCTTGGCTTCGCCATCTTCTCGATGTTCTTTGGCTCAGGCAATCTGGTCTTTCCTATCCTGGTCGGCACAGAGTCTGCCGGTCATTCCCTGCTGGGATCGCTGGGCATCATCCTGACAGGGGTGCTGGTGCCTTTCCTGGGGGTCTACGCGATCTATCTGTTCGAAGGGCAGCTCAGCCGCTTCTTCGCCCGCTTTGGCAATAGAGCCTCCTTCTACTTCTCTCTGCTGGCGCTCTCGCTGATGGGGCCGTTTGGTGTGCTGGCGCGCTGCATTACTATAGCTCATGGCAGCATTCATCTGCTGCTCCCCTCTCTCTCTCTGCCGCTCTTTAGCGCTCTCTTTTCGCTACTGCTGCTAGGGATGCTTCTCTCCCGCGGAAAGCTGCTCAATCTTTTGGGCTCCTGGCTAACACCCATGCTGCTGGTGGCTCTCTCTTTTATCTGTTTCTATGGCTTACAGCATCCTGCCCCGTTAGCCGCGGCAGAATCTAGCCCTCTTACCAGCCTGAAGATCGGCGTCTTGCAGGGATACCAGACAATGGATCTTTTGGCCGCCTTCTTCTTCTCCTCCTTTGTACTACAGCGGCTGCGCCAAAGAGAAGAGAGTCCATCGGAGCAGGGAAGACTCTTCTTCTTCGCCTCTCTCATTGGCGCCTCGCTACTGGCGCTTGTCTACCTGGGTCTTGTGACGTTGGGCTCTCTCTACAAAGAGCTACTGGTAGGAGTTCCTCCTCAGGAGATGCTAGGCACCATTGCCAAGGCAGCTTTAGGTCCTCTTGCGGCGCCCCTCGTCTCGGTCACTATTATGCTGGCCTGTCTCACCACAGCAGTGGTGCTGGCCGAGCTTTTCTCTAGCTTCCTCAGAATAGAGGTGACGAAAGAGCGCCTCTCCTCCACCTCCTCTTATCTCATCACCCTGCTGCTGGGCTGCCTTGTCTCAACGCTCGACTTTGCTGGCATCGCCAAGATCCTAGGCCCCATCCTCGAGACGCTCTATCCAGCTCTAATTGTTCTGACGCTGCTGAACATCGCCGAGCAGCTCTGGGCATGGCGTAACGTCAGATGGCCGGTAGCCGCTATGCTAGCGAGCAAGCTGCTCTCTCGCATGCTATTTTGATGAGTTACCTCTACCCCAGACATCCAACTTCTCCATTTTCTTCTGAATCGTCTCGAGAGCTCGATGGACCGCCTCTCCTTTGACCTCATGACCCCGCTTCTGTAGACAGAAAATTGCCTGGCTTAATTGGATGGTAGTCGATTGATTCTTTGCCACATCAAGCTGGAGCTCATTGCTCGATCCATCCAATCGTGCGATAGTGTAAAAAAAGGCGCCCTTTGTGTTGGTTGCGAGATTCACAAGAATGGCAGCAAGCCAAACCGTTATCTCTACTTCATCGTCAGTGAACTTCGTACCCGGGGTTGAAATCTTTCGGTCGAGCTGCCTAAAAGGGGGCAAGAAGGTTTCGATGCCTGTGATCCCTTCACTCTGAAGTTCCTCTTCCAGATGTTGCAATCGCGGCTGATGCAGCTTAGCCAGCCTCACCAACTCATCCAGCGCGCCCGGTTCTCGGCTCCAGAAAGCGGGTATGGCCATCATAGAGAGCAGCAGCTGCCGCTGCCGAGCCTCCTGATCAACCGAGCTCTCCTGTTCGAGCAATCCAGAGTAGATCTGATTGACCGCTCTGACAGCCCTCACCACCTCCTCTCCTGTCATCTTGAAATCTAAAGTTCCGTAGACCGGGTAGCACTGAAGAGTCAGTATGATCGCCATTGAAACGGCGCTATCCCCTATCTCTTTCTCGACTTTGACAAACTGCTCCAGTAGATCGACTGTGCAGCTGCTGGGTATGCGTACCATCAGTGCAAACTGAGAGAGATAGTCCCCTCCTGACCATCTACCCAACTGTAACCACTGCATAATGGTCAATCTCTGCAGATGAGAGACCAACCTTGAGCGGAGAGAGTCCACGAAGAAGGCGGCACTCAAGGAGGCCTCCTGCTGGATCGTCTTGACCAAAACAACGACCGCAGGAAGCGCTACGGCGAACCATTCTGCCCCCACCGATCCAGCTTCTCGATCCGCCTGGTCGATGGCCAACCAGGCAGTCTGCTCGAGAGTCAGAGCTATCGGCCCATTGAGCTCGTTTAGATCGTAGAGTGAATGGGTCGGCAGATGCCTATAGATGGCCTGAAAAATAGATATCAGCGCACTTCTCGCCCCGACCGATGGATGGTTCTGCGCATATCCCAGCGCCGATACCAGCGCCGTGGTGATCAGCCAGGTAGGGTAAGGTGCCCCTGTCTTGTCGACAGGAATCCCACATTGTAAAACCCTCTCCATTCTACGTTCGATCTGAAATGTCTCATGATTCGACCGCTGCAGAAGAGCCATGATGCATTTGCCGATCAGCGACCTTTTAGTCCCCCTCAGAGTATCGCTACCCAGAATGAAAGCAATCGAGCTCTCCAGCAGATCGGCGCGCTCCTTGGCCGCTTCCATAACTATGACTACGCTTTTTGTCGACAGTGCTCCTTCAACTATCTGGAAAAGATTAATAAAGCTCTCCCAGATGGGAAAGTAGCGCGGCCTAAATATCTCTTTCTTGTCTAAGCTCTTCAGCAACTGAAGCAGTTGCTGCGCTAGGGGAGAAAAGCGCCCCTGCCCACCGCGCCAAAACTCCTTTTTTTCCACAGCTGCCCGCAGCTGTCCGGTCAGTAGCTCGACTGCATCTAACCTGGCTCCTAAAGATTTCTGAGTGGAGCAGAAGGAGTCGATCTCTCCAAATAGCCGTTCGAGGTAGTGATCGTTGAGCAGCTGAGCTGGGAGCAACATCAGAACGCACGGTAGCAGTGCGCATTGCTGATCCTTCTGCTGATTCAACCAATGCAGTACACTCACAAACTGGTAGAGTAGACAGCGGATCCTATCACTGTTCTGCCTCTTCAGATCCGTTTCGATCAACAAATCATCCCTGATGGGCTGCAGAAGCTCTTTTTCAGCATTGATCTGAAACTGACTCTTCTTTTCTAGAGCATCGATCAGGGCCTCCCTTGCGACGATCCTAACTGTTTCTACGGTGGAATCGCAGCTGACATCTCGAATCAGCGGAAGCCATCCCTCCATTGCAGCCAGCTTTTGAAGAAGCGGATCGGGCGGGGTGGGATCGAAGATGGTACAGAGAGCGATCAGCAGATGCTTACGGCCCGCATCGGTCAGGAGATGAAGGCTTGCCAACAGCTTTTCTTGCGAAAAGTTCTTGTTACTAGATAAATTTAGAGAAGCCGGATCGATGCGAGAGGCAAAGAGAGGATAGTCATCTATCGAAATTGACAAGAGACGCTTGGAATGGATTCTCTTCTGAAGTAGCGCATCGGGAAGAAGCCGAGAGGCTTTCTCTTTTTCGAGGGTGACCCAGAAAGCGAGTAGCTTCTTGAGGGAATCATCTGGAAGTTCCGATATAAACCCCCACTCCGGCAGCTCCTGCAAAAACTTACACCCCTCTTCGTTCTCTATTAGCTGATCCAATAAATGGGTCCAGGTGTGAGGCGTCATCCGACCCAGTAAAGTGGTGATCTCCTCCCTAGATAGTGCTGTGAAGGCCTCGATCAGCCATTCTTTTGAAAGGATCCTTGGCTGCTGTACCGTTAGCGAGAGGTGAGGTAAAAGCAGCTTCAGCTGAGAGTAGTCCTGAAGAGTAACGGTTAAGGGGGGTAGCCGTTTCTCTAACTCCTCTGGAAGTAGGCGCCGCCTCTCTGCCTCATCCAGCGTGACCCAAAAGCGGAGTAGCCCTGTGAGAGAGGCTTTGGTAAAATCTAACGCCATCTCCCATCTGGGCAGCCTCCTCAGAACCTCCTCTATCACTCTTCCAGACTCGCCATCTGGAAGAAGGGGGAGGTGGCTATTCAGAAGCTGCAGGAGCTGCTGGCAGCAGTTTTCGGATCTGTTTAAAAAGGTCACCTGGTTCTTGGAATAAAGAGTTCTCAGCCATGTTCCCAAAGCTTCCCTCCAACCTTTTCCCGCTTCCCGTGGAGAGCCATGTTGCCACATCAGTAGAATGATGATCTGCCCCGCCTCGAGATGGGAGAGATCGGACTCTTTCAGCCGCTGAAGAAGCTGCTTGGTCAGCTGCTGACAAAATCTCTTATCGGTTAACTGCGCCCGTAGCTGCCCAAGATAGCGATGATAGAGAGTGGAGCATCCTTCGCGATCGGTCACTAAAGAAAGCAGCCACGCCTTCGCCTCCTCATCCTCCAGTTGGCTGCCTAGGCTTAAGGCCTGCTCTCTCCAAAATGGATCGTTGCGAAGCTTCTCATGCAGCAGCCTCTGCGCTGTGGCAAGCTCGGCTCCGGGGTAGTTGAGCTCATTCCAGAGCGCATCAAAGAGATGACCACGATATCCAAGCAGAGGAGCTACTGCTTGAAGAGCCTTGAGGCGCACCAAGAAGCGCTCTCTGTTTGGCGAGTCTAAAAGCCAACGGATGGCTCTTGTGTCAAGTCCGCTAGATAGATCTGTGGTAAGCAGCCCCCCTAGCTTTTCTATTTCATTCTCAAGGAGCTCCTTGGGCAGAGCCCCCGCTTTGTTGAAGCGCAGCTGCAACGCGATCTGATCCCGCACATGGCCAGAAAAAAGGGTTGGAAAGGGCTCCAATAGCAGAGACCAGTTGTCGATCTGCCGGCGGTTTTGCCTCATCGATTCGATGAAACCCTCTTGCAGTGAGAGTCTGGTGAGTAGCCTAATCAGCTCTGGTTCCTGCGCGAGATAGTGCCGCCAGTTTGGATCGTCGAGAGCTCCATCCGGCAGCCTCTGTTCACTCAGTGGTAGAACCATCTTTAAAAACATATGGACACGCACTCCTTCTGCCTGTGAGCAGGCTTCGGGACGGAAATCGGGAAATGAAATGTTCGGCCAGAAGAGCATCATCGCCTCGATCTGCCCTCTTTGCCAGCTCAGCAGCTGCTGCCATCTCCCCCAGTTCCACTCTCTGGGCGATGTCCGGACGGCCCACTGCGGCAGAGCGTTGTTCTGTAGAAAACGCTCGCGCAGCATCTCTTCTCTCTCTTTTTCTGCAGCTGTGGCATCGAGCTCCAATTGAGGCCAAATCTGATTGAGAACCACAACTCCACGTGGAGGAAGGTGCGCGACATAGAGGTTTTGCTTCCATGTCCAGCCTTCGGGAGGAGTAGCTGCCAGCGGCACCAGCTCCTCTAGTTCGTCCCAGAAGGGGGCCAGAAGCAGGACAAGCTCGGCAGATTTAGTCTCGCTGCGCTCCCAAGCTCTTCTGGCTGCGCCCGCCACAATATCTTGCAGATAGGGAAACTCCATCCATCTAGGCGCCTCATCCCTAAAAAAAGCGTAGAGGTCGACAGCATGACTCAGCTTTTCACCAAGATGGTGAGTAGCCTCTTCGGGCGAAAAATACCCCTTTTTGAGACCGATTTGAAACCACTTTAGTAAAGGTGGAGCTGCTTCGTTCAAGCCATAACGCCTCTCCCAAGCAAGCTGATGGCGCATACCACGACCCAGAAGCTTAGTGAAACTCCCCAGCAGACGGATCGCTGGCTCGTATGAAACCCTGCCCGCAAAGGCAGACTGCAATGAGAGAGAGCTTACAATCTCAACCGATTCGGGATTCTGCTCCCATAACCCCTCATTCCAAAAGGCCTCCTCTCCCCAACGACCTACCCTCAGATGTTCGAGGCGTTTTTTCATTACGCGGTGTCGAAGCTCTTTGAGAGTGATCTTTCGATCTAATACTACCTCCTCGGTAAGACCCCACTCCGGCCAAATGCGAGCTATCCTAGTTAGTTCAGAGCGAGAGAGCTGCTGAATCACACTCTGCGAGAATTTCCAGTGCCACTTCTTCGGCGAGCACTCCAGCATCTTGCGCCAGAGCGGGCTTTGATCGGGAGTCTTGCTCCAGAGATCAGCCAGGCTGTCCAGACAGTCGGCGAGCGAAACCCCCTCCATCATCCCCTCTTGCTGGAGCCTGGTCAGAACCAGTTGCACTAATTCATCATCCCAATGCCTAAAACATCTCTCCGCCAGAGAGGGAAGATCCATGTGTGTATAGAGGTAACATCTATCGCCAAGCTTCATCCGCCGCCTACGCGACTCTCCGGGCCAGTTCTCTAGATCGACCCATTCGCTCTGAGGAGCATAGTGAAGAAAGAGCAGTAGCTGGCATATCTCCAGCAGCTCTTTTCCCTTCCTATACCGTTTAAAGAGCACTCCACATAGATCCTCAATTTCCTCTAGCAATCGTTGATTATCCTGATCGAGCTCCAGCTCGTTCAGTGCGAACAACAGCTGCGCCACCGGACTTGAAGTGTGGTTTGCGGCATACTCGGTCAAGGAGCCAACACGAGAGGGTATGAGACCCTGAAGAGATCCTTTAGGAATGCGACCCTCGGTCAGCTTCTTAGCCACTGCTCTCGCGCCACGAGAGATCTTTTCTGGTTCGACGATATGGAATGATCCATTCGACTGGTCTGCGAGCGCTAGATCGCGCTGATAGGGAGGCAAGACAAGCAGCTTGATCCCCCCACAAGGTTCAATCCAAATGACCGGGGCATCATCCGAGCCAACGCAGCTTCTCTCATCTCGCAATTCACTTTGGGAGAGATCTACCGCTGGCACCGATAAAAAACGGAAGGCAAGATAATTGTACCCCTCCTCAATCTTGCCTCCCGATTTCTGCGACATCAACACCCGGAGGAATTTTTCTCTGTCGATCACTCCATTCAAAGTGAGGTCGAGGTCGTTGAGATCCTTGATCAAAGGCGCACCCATTCGGATAAAACGAACGACAGAGCCTCTCAAGACAACGGGATACCCACAGATGATCGCGGTCTGCACAAGGAGTCTTAGGTCGAGTAGTTTTCCTGTGCCATTTAGCAGATAGGGATAGTCGAGTAGCTGATCCAGCCTAGCCTGCTGCTCCCTGTTCAGCGATGGATCGATATGGTGCGCTACTGCTGGCGCCGAAGAGGATCGATGACGCCGATTAATGGAGGATGCATCGGAAAGGTGTAATGCAGGCGACAACATAGGGAGATGAATTGCAGAGTCTGACATTGTTCTAGATCACAAATTGCGTTGAGGTAATAAAGAGTGCAAACAGGGACATTAAAAAGGCAATCGGATTATCACTTATGCGCGCGATGGTTCTTCAAACTGTGGGTGCACCGCTTCAGCTGCGCCAGCTACCCCCTCCCGCGGTGGAAGAGGAGGATCTGCTGCTGGAGGTGCAAACGTGCGGAGTCTGCCGCACCGATCTGCATATCAAGCAGGGCGAGGTCACCCCTGGCAAACTACCATTGGTACTGGGGCATCAGGTGGTGGGCAAGATTGTAGCCACCGGCAGCAAGGTGGAGGAGCGCTGGCAGGTGGGACAGTTGGCGGGCGCTGTCTGGCTAGGGGGCAGCTGCGGGCGCTGCTCGTTCTGCCGCTCGGGTCGGGAGAATCTCTGCGATGAGGCACGCTTCACCGGCTGCTCGCGCGACGGCGGCTTTGCAGAGTTTTGCAGTGTGAACAGCCGCTTTGCTGTGCCCCTGCCAGCAAACCTTGACCCTCTACTTACCGCTCCTCTGCTCTGCGCCGGTATGATTGGCTATCGCGCCTACCGCGAGATCCGGAGCGGAAAGCGGCTCGGTTTTTACGGTTTTGGCTCCTCAGCCCATCTGCTGCTACAGCTAGCGCTGGCAGAGGAAAAGGAGGTGGTGGCCTTTACTAGACCTGGCGACACCAAAGCGATGGAGCAGGCCAAAAGACTCGGTGCCATCCAAGTGATGGGGTCGGACAGTGAACTCTCTAACACCTTGGATGGAGCGCTGCTCTTCGCCCCCAATGGCCTTTTAGTCCCACGAGCTCTCAAGGCTGTGAAGAAAGGGGGTAAAGTGGTCTGCGTGGGGATTCACATGAGCGATATCCCCTCCTTCCCTTACTCGCTGCTCTGGGGAGAGCGCTCGCTCTCCAGTGTTGCCAATCTAACGCGCCGCGACGCCGAGGAGTTTCTACCGCTGGCGCTCGCTTGCAAGATCCAGCCAGAGGTGATCTCTTATCCTCTCGAGAAGGCGGATCAGGCTCTTTGCGACCTGGAACAGGGTAAGATCCAGGGATCGATTGTACTCGACTTACGCTGAAGCTTCATGCTAAGCAAAAAATTATGACAGACAAACCTCGAGTGGTCATTCTGGGCGGTGGATTTGGCGGAGTCTATACCGCCATGTACCTAGAATCGCTTGCCAAGCGTCAAGACGACCTCGAGGTGATCCTGGTCAACCGCGAAAACTACTTTGTCTACCAGCCGATGCTGGCCGAAGTAGTGGGCGGTTCGGTGGGGATGCTCGATACTGTCAGTTCGCTGAGAAGATTGCTGCCTCACACTGCGCTCTATGTGCGCGAGATCGATTCGATTGACCTGGAAAAGAAGGAGGTGGTGTTAGCACCTCAATTCTCTCACACACCACTCCGACTTTCTTTCGATCATCTTGTGGTGGCTACCGGTAATGTGACCAGCTTCCGTGGAGCAGCCGGGCTTTTTGAGCATGCGCTGCCCTTTAAAAACCTCTCCGACGCTCTGCGCATCCGCAATCATCTCATCGACACCCTCGAAACCGCCTCGATCGAGAAGGATCCCGAGACGAGAAGACGGCTGCTCACCTTTGTAATCGGGGGCGGCGGCTTCTCCGGCACCGAGGTGGCGGCTGAGATCAACGATCTGATCCACAATCTCACTAAAACTTTCCATTCGCTCGATCCCAAAGAGATGCGCGTGGTGCTTGTGCACAGCAAAGATCGGCTGATGGAGAAGGAGTTAGGCGAGAGCCTCTCGCGCTATGCCGAGCAGCTGCTGCGTAAGCGCGGCGTCGAGATCCGGTTTGGGCTCTATCTCACCTCCGCAACACCGCAAGAGGCGATACTGAGTAACGGCGAGAGAATCTCCAGTCACACCGTCATCTCCACTGTCCCCTCCTCTCCCAACCCTCTTCTTGAAACCAGTAAGCTTCCTTTTGTAAAAGGGCGCATTCCCACAGACGCCATGATGCGCGTGAACGGTCTAGAAAATATCTGGGCCATTGGCGACTGCGCCGCAATTCCGATGCTGGCAGGCAAAGGAATCTGCCCTACCACAGCACAGTTTGCTATCCGCGAAGCGAAGGTGCTGGCTTACAACATCGCCGCCACGATACGCAAAAAGCCACTCAAAGAGTTTCGTTTCTCTAGCCTAGGGATGTTGGGTGCTCTAGGGCATCGCAGCGCTGTGGCCGAGCTGTTTGGCTGCATCAAGCTCTCTGGCTTTGTCGCCTGGCTGATGTGGCGCGCCATCTACTGGTGGAAACTCCCTGGATTTGACCGCAAGCTGAAGGTGGCCTTCTCCTGGCTACTGGACATGATGATTCCGATCGAGGCGGTACAGCTGAAGCTGCATCCTTCGGAGGGCATTGCCCAGCTGCACTTCGAACCAGGCGAGGTGATCTTTCATCAGGGCGACATCGGCGATTTCCTCTACATCATTGTGCAGGGCAAGGTGGAGGTGATCCGCGAGCATCCGAATGGCAAGAAAGAGATTATAGCCACCCTAGGACAGGGTGAATTTTTCGGCGAGATGGCGCTACTGAACGAGAAGACCCGTTCCGCCACCATACGCTGCATCGAGCCCTCCAACATGCTGGCTGTCCGCAAAGGTGATTTTGGTGCCCTCTTGGCCAACTTTCAAGAGCTGCGCAACCAGATCACAGCAACCCATCGCACCCGCGAAAGCCTCCTTAAAAATCCCCCCTCCAAAGATAAATAAGAATTGTTATCAGGCGGAAAGAAGAGGATTTTGTTCTGTTCGAACAAATTGATGTTGTACGAATAAGAACTGTTATCAGACCGAGGGGAGAAGTTGGATGTGAACGAGCAGACTGCTCATTATAAGATGGGCCGGCTGCAGCTTCGATCCCTCGATCCTTGCTCCCGGGCCGTGCACAGCACTGTCCCGGTCGCTACGGAGCGCTCGCGAGAGAGCTGGCCTCGGCCGGTTCGCTATTCGCTCACCTGCTCCGCATTGCGAAGACCCACCGGGTCTTCTCCATGTCTCCGCAGCCTCATCTCAGAAGCGCAGCCTGTAAAAGAATAGAACCTCCATAAGCGGGCTGCGGAGGGCATCTAGCGCCCCCGCTCCGCAGCTTTATGCGTTTGCGCGGAGGCGCTATCTATCCCTCCTCGCTCCGTTCTGGAGGCTCT
>DAHXNQ010000012.1 GCA_027365315.1 Rhabdochlamydiaceae bacterium
TAGCAAAATCGCCCTTTTGCCGCCCCTTGTCACCGTTCTTCCTCGCCTACCCTCTCGGGTATGGTCTCGTCAGAACGGCAAGGGGCCAGCAAGCTGGCTCTGACAACGGACAGCAAAATCATCGATTTTTCTAGGAGCCTACAGTTTTGCAACTACCTCAAGAGCTAGAAGCCGTAGCCGATCTGTAGATTGACCTGCTGATCTTGGTAGTTGGCATTGAACTCGCCGCTGTAGAAGAGCGACACCGAGCAGTGGTCATTGCAGCTCCAGGTGGTGAACCCCAGAACTGGTGCCACCAGCGTGCGACTGGGATTCATACCATGCACTGTGAAGTAGATCGATTCGTTCCCCTTCATGGTGGCCCGGAAATTGCGGCCTCCGAAGCGCTCTTCGCGCACAACGGCTACTTGTACCAAGGGGATCCATTTGGTCTTGGCCCAGACGTAGCACTTGGCAATCCCTAGGCCCAGCGAAGCGCGCAGCAGATCGGTATTGCTGGACTTAACTTTGAGATCGATGCTTTGAGCTCCCGCCTCGGTGAAGCTACCCTGATGCAGATAGTAGTACTCCAGCGCCGCGAAGGGTGAAAACTCTAGACCTACCGCCTTGAAGAGCGCGCCAGTGTTGAGGTAGCCTCCCACCTCGCCGCCACCGAAATCGGCGCTGGCGTGGCGATTGATGCTGATGCCACTCAGTACCGGGGTGCTGAGGACAATATGCCTTTTCTCGGCATAGTGATTGTAGGCGCCCATCAGAGCGGCGTTGACAAAGAAGTTGGAGCTGAACCAGGTCCCGTAGAAGAGGCCGTAGAAGCTCTGCACCGTACCATCGCCCACCGATTTGTTCCAGTCCACTTTGCTGTAGGTGTAGGCAGTAGCTAGACCTAGGTAGAGGTTCTTCCAGACTGCATAATCTAAACCCAGCAGCGCGCCGCCTGTGTTGACATGGAAGCCCACTTCGCCCTGGTAGTGCTCTTGGTGGACGAAATCGCCCCAAGCGTCACCCCAGAGTGTTAATGTTTTCTTTTTGTCCGAATCGCGGATGCAGGCGGCGCGGTAGAGCGACTGAGCGCGCAGGTAGAAGGCCTGATTCACCTGCATGCTGTCGCTCTGCTGAGCCAGAGCCAGCCCCTTCAGGTGAGAGGGCTGCAGCTCCAACAGATCGGCCTGTAGTTGCGCTGGATCGGATGTCAACTTCAGCACCGCCACCACGTCATAGAAGTCGGTACCTGGTGTGATGGGGGCGCTCGCATCGAGGTAGTCTGCCACCGCCCGCGCATTGAAGACGAAGTTGCCCGAAAGAGTCGAGAAGGGCAGCGGATCGATCATCAGAAAGACGTCGTTGCCATCATAGAGCAGTTGCGTACTGATCAGCAAAGAGGGGTTACTGAGACTGAAGGCGCCCACTGGAACGCCGTTGGCAGAGGAGAAGACAAGGTCGTTGATATTGCTGCCATAGCTACCTGGATCGACCGTCAGAACGAGGGGAACAGGCGTGGCGGGAAAGGTTGTAGCGCCTGTTACCACCGTGTTGCTGGCGCCAGCGGGGCTGACCTCTACGTTGTAGATGGAGCCGGTGGTAAAGGTGAGGTTCGTCATGGTGATGGTGCCGATCGAGTTACC
>DAHXNQ010000022.1 GCA_027365315.1 Rhabdochlamydiaceae bacterium
GTCGCGAGCGCTCCGTAGTCGCGCCGGGTAGTGCTGTGCACACCCGGACGACAAGGATGGATTCATCACAGTCGAAGACGGTCCACTCTCACAGCATAAGTTTGCTCGAACGAATGAAACTTTCTTCTTAGTCTGATAACAGTTCTTATTTGTGCAACTCTCAAACCGTTCATGCACAGATGATGGCTGCTCTCGAAGCAGCCAAGTTAGAGAGTCAGTCGTCAGACATGTTGTGAAAGATCTGGTCCACATCGTCTAGGTTTTCCAGCCAGTCGATGAGGGCCTGATTGGCCTGCCGCTGTTCGGGAGAGCAGCTGACGCTGATTTTGGGGATCCACTCGAGAGAGGACTCCTCGATCTTGTAACCTTTGGCCTCGAGAGCCTCTTTCACCTGGAAGAGCATCTCGGGAGCGGTAGTGACGACAAAGAGTTCGCCTGTATCTTCAAGATCTTCCCCTTCGGCATCCATCACCGCTTCCATCAGCTGCTCTTCGGAGCAGCCCGATTTAGCGATCTGCAGCAGACCCTTGCGATCGAAATTAAAGAGAACCGATCCTGGGGTAGCGACATTGCCGCCCCGTTTATTGGTGGCGATGCGCATATCGGAAGAGATGCGATTTTTGTTGTCAGTCATTACCTCGGCCACAATCCCTACGCCGCCATGACCATAGAGTTCGTAGGTCATCTCGACATAGTCGGCCTGGTCCTGTTGACTGGCCTTCTTGATGTTGCGGTCGATGTTATCGGCCGGCATGTTGACCGAACGCGCCTTCTGAATCGCTAGCCGCAGACGGGGATTGTTCTTGGGGTCGGGATCGCCATGCTTGACAGCGGTGATGATCTCTTTGGCTATGCGAGAGAAGATCTTACCCTTAGCCTTGTCCGCTCGATCCTTGCGATGCTTGATGTTAGCCCACTTACTATGCCCTGCCATATAACTCCTCGATAGGTCGCGCGTTCAGTAGCTGTCTTAGATTCTTTTTTTCCCACGCCTTGGCTACGCAGTAACCGACAAACTGCCGCTCGCGCTCCTGGTATTTGGGGTGGTGCACGCTTCGTTTGCCGTAAAGTGAGCGCTTGGGTGGACAGACGTGGTGCACCATCTCGTGGTAGACCACATAGTCGACAAAGTAGGAGGGAATCTCTGGGTGGTCGAGGATGCGGTGGATCTTGATGTGCCGCGTCACCTGGTTGTAGGAACCGAGGGTGCGGCTGGAGCGTACGCTGCGACTGGCGTTGCCAAACCAGGATAGGGTCAATTTTAGCCGGCCCGAAAAATAGAGCCGGTTGAGCCTATCGTAGACAGCCTGGAGATCGACGTGATTACCTTGTAAGCTCATCGGATGAGCTACCATCTTACGCCGCAGGCCGAGAAATTTCCAGAGGGAAAAGAGCTTCATAGCACCTTCTGCATCATGATTTTTTTCCAGTAGCGCCCCTGGTACCAGACAAAGTGGTCATGGCAGGCATACTGGGTGAAGCCCATCCTCTGGTAGAGATGGATGGCAGGGTTGCCTTCATAGACCTCGAGATGGAGGATCTCGATCTGCCATTTTTCTTTAGCGTAGCGGATCAGCTCGGTCATTAAAAATGTGCCGACTCCTTTGCCGCGGTAAGCCTCGTTAATGGTGATAGAGAAGAGACATTGGTGGCGCAGCTTCTTAAAGCCGTTGAGGTAGAGATTGGTCATACCAATAGGCTTGCCATCATAGAGAACGGTGAGAGCGGCTCCCAACTTGACATAGAAGCGCCAATGCTCGATCGCATCGTTGATCTCCTTCTCGTCGCACATGGGAAACCAACGGAGAATTTTGGGATCGATCAGCCAGCTGGCTAACAGTGGCAGATCCTCATCTTGTGTGAGGCGAACGCTGAGCAGCTCGTTGCGAAACATAAACTTAGAGCAGAACCTCCAGTAGCCTACGTGGCAGGTAGCCACGATCTGTCTTAACAAATTTTTCCTGGTAGGCAAACTGCTTGAACCCCTGCTGTTCGAGCACTGGAAGGAAGGGAGAATCCCCATAGACCTCGGCATAGATCAGTTTCAGCTGAAAGCGGGTTTTCGCCAAGTGTTTCAGGTTCTTCACCAACGAGCTGGCGATGCCCTTACGGCGCTGCTCTGGCGCTACAGCCACTTTGATCAGTGCCTGGTGGGCCACCTTCTTGTAGGGCAGAAAGAAGAGCGCTGCGATGCCACAGGGCACCTCATTGATGGTAGCAGTGAGACAGGCCTGATATTTGGCGTAGCCGATCCAGCAGTCGATCGCTCCTTTTGTCTCTTCATCGCTAGTTGTAGGAAAGAAATCGAGGCCACCTGGAGATGCGAGCCACGCCTTCAGATAGGGAGCATCCTCCTCGGTGGCAAAGCGAATATCAAAGCCGGGAATCTGGTTTGCATCTTGAGACACTTAACCTCCAAACTCTTTCAGAAATGCATCGACGAAGGGATCCAGTCCTCCATCCATCACCTCCTGGATATTGCCCGCTTCGCACTTGGTGCGATGATCCTTCACCAGCGTATAGGGCTGGAAGGTGTAGCTGCGGATCTGGCTACCCCAGGCAATCTCTTTCTTCTCACCCGAAATGTTCTTCAGCTTCCGCTGCTTCTCCTCCACCTGCTGTTCATACAGCTTGGCGCGCAGCATCTTCAGGCAGGTCTCTTTATTCTGTAGCTGACTGCGCTCCTTCTGGCAAGAGACGACGATGCCAGAGGGAATATGGGTGATGCGCACCGCCGAGTCGGTGGTGTTGACATGCTGCCCCCCCGCTCCCGAAGAGCGGAAGGTGTCGATCCGCAGATGCTCGGGCCGCAGCTCCACTTCGAGCTCCTCGTCAATTTCGGGGGTGACATCGACCGAAGCAAAGCTGGTATGGCGGCGCCCTCCCGCATCGAATGGAGAGATTCGAACGAGGCGATGCACCCCCTTCTCCGACTTGCTGTAGCCGTAAGCAAAGGGACCGGTAAAGTGAAAAGTGATGCTTTTGTAGCCGGTCACATCGCCATCAACTTCATCCAGAAGCTCCACCTTCCAGCCGCGCCGCACGGCCCATCTCTGGTACATCCTGGCCAGCATCGCCGCCCAGTCGCACGCCTCGGTTCCTCCAGCACCCGAGTTGATGCTGAGGTAGCAGTTCTTGCTATCCAGCTCGCCCGAGAGCATCTTGCGCAGCTCCAGCGCATCCATCTCCTCTTCCACAGCACTCAGCTCTTTGGTCAGCTCCTCAAAGAAGGCAGGGTCGTCTACAGCATCGGTCTCAGTAAAAAACTCGTTTAAAGACTCTACACGCCGCTCAATCTCGCGATAGGGCACCAGCCACACTTTCAATTCGGCAATGCGGCCTACGGTCTTGCGAGCCTTTTGAGGATGGTCCCAGAAGGTGGGCTCCCCCATCTCCTGTTCCAGTTGGGTTAACTCTTTCTCTTTGCTAGCGAGGTCAAAGATACCTCCACATATGGAGGAGTCTGTTGTATAAACTTTTTACTCTGTTAAGAATCTCCTCGCTCATGCATCTCCTCGTCGTTTTTCAAGGAGTATAGCAGAGCCTTCGTCCACTCGGTAGTGCCATTGCCAGCTGGGGGCAGAAAGAGGCGAAAGTTCCAGCCGAGGCTTGCCCTCTATCTGCCGGATCACCATCTTCATGCCATCGGGCACCTCGATGTGCCAGGGGCCCACCAGCTCTAAATCTTCGGCCTCCAGCTCGGCATGGCCGCGCAGGATGATGGTGCAGCTCTCTTTGCGGTAGATCTCGTGCTTCCAGAAAAGATTGCGCGCCGCCTCCTCGATGCCGCTGTTGCGCACCTTCACTCGCTTCAGAGTGCACTTGCCGGTGCGGTTTGAGTAGTGAAGCAGCCTCGAGCGGTCAAGATGGCCCATCGGCTGATCGGCAATGATCAGAAGGCTTCCTTCTAGATCCAGATCCTCCACATCGAGGTCGGCAAGTTCGAGCTGCAGTTCGCTACCGCGCCCCAGCCTACCCCCTCGCAGCTTCTGCCCGATGATCGAGTAGAGCGGTCCTAGTGCCGGATGGAAGTTGAAGAGGAAGGGAGGCCCCTTCAGCACCACCTCCGAGAGAGGCTCGATCTGGGGAAGCTGCATACCGCAGGCTCCGGTCAATAGATCGCGCGCATTCTCCAGTGCATCGAGAAAGCAACCCTCGGGGGTCTCGAGCAGAGTGGTCCCCAGGCTCATCTCTCTTTTGGTGGTGGAGATGGTCTTCTTGCGATGGTTGTAAGTCAGAAATGTCTTTAAATCTTGTGGCCTCTCCGGATGCTCCTCGATGAAGAGATCGGCGATATTCTGCATCGTCGACTCGAGGCGGCCCACCTCCTCGCGCTGCAAAGTGCCGCCTCTATAGACCGGTAGCCGTTTGAAGTTGATCAGCCGCCCAGGAATCGGCATCTTTTCCACCGCCCTCTCCACAGCTGCCAGATCGGCAAAAAGAATGTTGGTGTTGGAGGGAAACTTCGAGTAAGGACTTCCCGGCGCCTCAGACTCGTCTGCGATGCCAAACTTGGCAAAATCGCAATATTCAATGCTGGTTAGCAGATAGTGGTTCTGCTCCTCTCCTTCTCTCTCGATCAGTACATTCATCCCTTCGCTCGCGCGCACCTGCCGCGGACAGGAGGCAAAGCCAAAGCGCTTATTGCCGGCGCACCCAATGCCCACAAAGGCAAGAAGTCCATAATCGGTGCCAGCCAGTGGGTTGTTGATCTGACGCACCAGTGCCTTTTTTCTTCCCAGCCCCGTTAGCCACGAAAAGATAGCCTGATCGCGCGCCAGCTTCCAGATCACTCCATGGCCGCCCGGCTTCAGAAGCAGGTCTGCTGGTCCCGAAAGGGCCCACTCCCCTGCGCGGTTCATGGTGGGGACAGAGGGTTGACGAAAGAAGCGAAAGAGAGTCTGCGGCCTGCCAAACCAGTCCTCCTCTTCGCAGAGCATCAGAATCTGCTGATGGTTGCCCTTTTCGCCCGAGGTCATCATCGCCACGGGAGTGATCAGCTGCTGACCGAGTAGCTTGTAGTGGAGATATTCGCGCGCCTGAAGATCGAGAATCATCCCCTTCAGCAGAGTGCGACCGCGAAATAACAGCCGCGCTGCCGGCAGCGCCATACCGGTACACTCATCGGTGAGACTGAGGCGGTCGGCAGCTCCACCCACCGGATAGATCTCGCACATCTGGCCCATCTGCTCGATCCCCGAAAGAATCGCTTGCCTCACTTCGTAGGTGGGCTCTGAAATATCGATGCCCTGCGGTCTGAGATAACGGATCGATCTACAACTTCCCTCCATTTTGGGCAGCTGTACCTTCAGAGCCTCCAGCTGATAGCCGATCAGCCCACCCAGCTCGGCATAGAAGTGGTCCACCTCGTCTAGCCTACTACAGAGCCTGCGCAGGGCGGGAAGATCCACCTCCACCTCATCACAGCAGCAGAGTCTCTCCGCCTGTCCCAGCGCCGCCACCGCGTAAAGTAGATAGCACTCGCTCTCGGAGAGCTGCTCGATCAGCCCCCGCATGGAAGGGTTGATGGCTAGCCATTCCCTCGTCCTGGGCTGCTGTTCAAGTAAAATGATGCGATCCGCAAGCGAGACAGCCTCTGCAAGCTGCACGACCAGATGGGAGAGGTAGCTGCATTCTTCCTGCAGGGTAGAGAGCGTGGCAGTGATAGACAAGGCGAAATCTCGGTAGCTAAAGTGAAACGGATACCCAGTCTGACCACTTTTTTGCAAATTGAGAGCTCTCTATGGAGGTTCGATTTGACCCAAAAAGAAGGTCTAGCTACAAAAGGGCATTCTAACCTTCCTCAAGGAGTAAGGCGATCATGGCCAAGCAACAAAAAAATTCTAAATTCATGCAACCCCTCAAGGTCAGCGAAGCGCTGGCTGTTATTGTGGGCAAGGGCCCCATGCCTCGAACCGAAGTTGTAAAAAAACTTTGGGTATATATTAAGAAGCATGGATGCCAAGATACCAAAAACCGCAGGAACATTGTTCCTAATGAAGAGCTGGCAAAGGTGTTCGGCACCAAGCGCGCGGTGAACATGTTTGAAATGCCTAAACTCATCGGCAAACACCTCTCTGCCTAAAAAGCTGTTCTGGTAAAGCTGTTTTGGCGCTTGGACCCCGAAGGTTCAAGCGCCCCTTTTTCGCTTGCATCGCTACAAACTGATCATTACTTACGAAGGCACCTCCTACTCTGGATGGCAGGTGCAGCCCAACGGCCTCTCCATTCAGGAGCTGGTGCAGAAGGCCATTGCCACACCACTTAGGCGCCCCCATGTCGATGTGACCGGTTCGGGACGCACCGATGCGGGAGTGCACGCCCTCGGACAGGTGGCCCACTTTTCACACGATGAGCCGCTAGAGTCCTTTCGCTTTCTGCGCTCGGTCAACAGTCTACTTCCTCCTGACATCCGCCTGCTTAGCCTCGAAGAGGTGCCCCACTCTTTCCATGCACGCTATAGCGCGCTGGGCAAGATCTACCACTACCACCTATGCACCGCCCCTATTCTGGACCCTTTTGTCCGCTTGTTTCGCGCCCATTTCTGCTACCCCGTCGACCTTCCCGCTCTAAGGCGCGCCGCCAGCTGCTTTGTGGGAGACCACGATTTCAAGGCGTTTGCCAACGAAGCCTGCCGCGGATCAGCCTCGCGCGATTCGGTGCGCATCCTAAAACGCCTCGATATCTTTGAAGAGCCAGGCGGCCTACGCTTCGAGTTCGAGGCGGATGGCTTTCTCTACCAGATGGTGCGCAACCTCACTGGCACCCTCATCGATTTCATCGCTGGCAAATACAGCGAGAACGACCTCCCCGCCATCCTCGCCTCCCAGGACCGCCGCCAGGCCGGTAGGGCCGCCCCTTCGCAGGGGCTCTTCCTGGTTAAAGTTATCTATTAACAACGCCCTTCGAATCAATGCCGCTGCAGGCTACTCTACGTCAGACGGCCAGTTAGCGATTCGAGAGAATGAAAGGAAGGAACATAGAGCGCTCCGCGAGCGAGAGCCCACTCCACCTGGGGTAGGTCGGGTGCGCAGATCAGCACACCGGGCACACCCGCATTCGCAAGCGCCTCGAAGCCTCTCGCCGAATCTTCAAAACCGATGACTTTGGCTTCCTCTTGGGGAGCATAACGCATCAGTGCCTCGAGGTAGCCATCGGGGGCCGGCTTGGGATCGCGATAGGCTTCGCGGGTGATCCAGTGGGGAATCTGATTGAGAGAGGGAAGATCACGCCTGAGACGCTCCACCTGCTCGGCAGGAGAGTTGGTCACCACACAGGAGAGAATCTTTCTTTCGGTGATGCTCTGTAAAAGCGGCTCCACCCCTGGCATCAGCGAAAGCTCTCCGCGCTGGAGTAGCTTCATGTAGGCCGCCTTGCGCTCAGCTATAATCTGGTCCCATGAGGGTTCGATAGCGGCTAGCTGTGGAAACTCCCGGTAGGAGGCCTCGCGTAAGCCAGTCCTGGTGAAATGAGCGCGCGCTGAATATTCCGAGAAGGTCCAGGGCAGGGCAATCCCCTTGCTATGCATCACCTCGCGAAAGGCGGCAAAATGCATCATTTCGGAATCGACCAGCAGGCCGTCGAGATCGAAGAGAATCAGATCATAGTGACAGAGCCAGGCGTGCATATCGAATATAAGTAAAATTTGCCGACGACTGGAATCGAACCAGCACTTCAAGTGAATGAAAGCAGAGTTTGAGTCTGCCGCGTCTACCGTTCCGCCACATCGGCTTTGGCTGCCTCAAGTCTAACGCAAGAGAGCAGTTAACGTCTTCTATCTCCTGATCCTTTAGCCCTCTCCCAGGGATAAAGCTCGCGCGGCTGCGCCTCGAGGCGGGGGAGCTCGGCCAGTTTCTCCCGCTCGCTCCTCTGAAGACGCTCCACCTTTAGATTCTGCTTTTTCACCCTCTCCTCCTCTGACTGCTGCAACCCCGAACAGGCGGAGAGCAGGGCAGTTAGGAAGAAGGTTAAGTAAAACGATTTTATTTTAATTTTACTTTCCATAATTAGAAGGAAGAATGAGTTCTATTTCTTCTACACTACTTTTGGTTAGCCGCTCTCGCTCTACGATCCAGAGAGTGAACCGTTTTTGCGAGGAGCAGAAGATCTCCTGCGAAGTGGCAGACTCTTTGCCCTCCTCGCCTCAAGAGGCATCCTACCGTCTTGTCGACCTAGACACAATCCCGCTGGCCACTCTTCCTCCTGCAGCAAATGGACGCAACATCGCCCTGGTACCACTTGAGCAGGCGCTCCTCTGGAAAGAGGCGGTGGAAAAGCGGGGATGGGAGACTCTTTTTAAACCCTTCAGCGAGGAGGAGCTGGTGAAGCTTTTGGCCCCTACCAGTGATAAACGCCCCTCCCCTCCCCTCTGCATTGCCAAAAGCCCGGCCATGCGGGAGCTGCTAAAAAAGGTGACGCAGGTGGCGGCGACGCAGGCGAGTGTCTTCATCTCGGGAGAGTCGGGCACTGGCAAAGAGGTGCTGGCCGAGCTGATCCATGCCAATTCCCCCCGCTCTAGTCATCCTTTCATCAAGGTGAACTGCGCCGCCATCCCCGAAACGCTCATCGAATCGGAGTTTTTTGGTCACGAGCGAGGCTCGTTTACAGGCGCCTACAGCGCGCGCAAAGGCAGACTGGAGCTGGCGCACAAAGGCACTCTGCTTCTCGATGAGGTGTCGGAGACCCCCCTTTCTCTGCAGGCCAAGCTGCTGCGCGCCATCCAGGAGCAGAGATTCGAACGGGTAGGCGGCGATGAGACATTGCAGGTAGATGTGCGCTTCATCGCTGCCTCCAACCGCGAGATGCGCAAGGCGATCGACGAGAGACTCTTTCGCGAAGATCTCTACTTCCGGCTGAATGTGGTGCCGCTGCAGATTCCTCCTCTTCGGGAGAGACCCGAAGATATCCAGGAACTGGCGCACCATTTTCTCACAAAATATTCGACCGCCTACGGCCGCGATCTGCACGCCCTCTCTGCCGGAGCTGCAAGACGCCTACTCACCTACAACTGGCCGGGCAACGTCCGCGAGCTGGCACATGCCATCGAGCGCAGCGTCATCTTGGCTAGCGGTGAAATCCTGACGGAAAACGATCTACAGTTAGAGCCCTCATCCACCGCTCCACAGGGAGGCTACCTCCCTGGCAAAACGCTCGACCAGATCGAGCAGGAGTGGATCCTTGCAGCGCTAGCCCACTATCAGATGAATCGGGTCAGAACCGCCGAGGCGCTGGGTATCAGCGTGCGGACGCTGCGCAACAAGCTGCGCCTCTACAGGAAAGAGGTGCAGCCTGAACTGTTCTGATGATCTCGCGCAGATAGGCGATGCGCCGGCGGCGGTAGGCTGTTTCGTCGGTTTCGCCCACGAGAATCTGATCGATCGCAGCAAGAGGCCCCTGAAGTAGCACCCGAAATGCCAGCTCATCATCCAGCGAATGTTCGGCAAGAGCTAGGTGCCCTGCGCTACCGCTTAGCGCTAGATCGCACAGCTCGGCCGTAGCATCAAGGCTCTTTGTCAACTCAGCTAGCGCCTCTTCTAAAACTCTTTCCAAATCTTTTTGTTTGAGCTCTTCGCGACCTTGACGCACGCACTCTGCTAAGCGAGCGCGCAGATTCAGCATAGGAAGCGAACGGGGCAGCAGCTGCTCGATAGACCTGTAAGGCACCCGCGCAATGGGTAGCCCCAGAGGCGAAGCGCGGCAGAGCCCCGCCTGCGGCTTCAACCTAGCTAGCTGGGCTAGGCTCTTCGCCTCCATCGCCCACTTCACTTGCGTCACTACTTTCTCTCCCAGTCCATTCTTGCGCTGCAGAAGACGATCGGAGGCCACCACCGCCTCGGCAACTTCGAGCTGTGGCAACAGCCCCTCTGGGTAACGCTTTCCCCCCACATAGGCGAGATCGACCCCCACCAGCAGAATGGGCGAGCAGCCCATCCGCACTGCTAAAGCTGCAGCCAGCGTTGTCACCGATAAAGCATCGGGCCCCATCTCAGGTCCCACCGGAGTCGATGCGATTCCTAGCCTCTCCTCCAGCCAGCTCTCGAGCTCGCCACCTGTGCCCGACGAGAGATAGCCGAAGGGTCCTGGCATCGCCGCAAAGATACCCGGATGAACGCGGCTCCCGTAGAGAAGGGGCATCTCGTGGGGCGAGGCGAGAGCCAGCCTTTCAAACTCCTCGAAATTGGGATCCCACGCTAGACCGAGGTGGGGCACGATACCCTCACTTGTCAGAGCGGGAATCGCCGAGCCGCCCGCTATGACAAGAGCGCGATCCTGTAGCTGTTTCAGGTAGGGCAGCACCTCCGCTAGCGTCGGCCCCGCTCCGCAGATGATGGCTGGCACTCCCTGAAACGCCCCCTCCAGCGCATGACCAGAAAAGACCTGCGTGAGACGGCGGAAGTTGGGAAGAATGTTACCCAGCAGCCTTCCTGTCTGCAGCAGATCGGTCAGTTGCGCAGCCAGCAGCGCCCCCTCGCGCAGCCACTCCAGTTCGATGCTCTTCATCCTAGAGGCTGCCCGGCGGCGGTAGTCTGGATGGGCCAGAAATGCCATGCGATCGGTGGGAAACCTAGCAAGAAGAGAGGGCCACAGCGCGCGCCTCTCCTGAGCACTCTTAGGCACCAAAGCCAGCTCGACAGCGGGATGGCCGAGCAGAGCTAACGCCTCTTTACGCGACAAGAATCTCTCGAGATGGGCCGGCTCCTCCTCTAAAAGAAGGAGTCTCTTTCCTTGGGTGAGAGAAGGAAGAAAGTGACTCGCCCAGATCCCCAGACCCACACCATAGAGACAGAGCAGCTCTGCCTCTTCGGGCAGGTTTTCTTTGGCTAGAGCACGCCTCTCCTCCTCTTCAAGAGCCGCAGTCGTGATAGAGGGCTGCACCCCTTCCCAGAGCGCCATCATCGCAGCGGGAGACTTCTCTGCCAGCAGCTCGCGAGCATGCCCTGAAGCTGGAGTAGCGATAAAGATTGCCGCCTCGTTTTTCATTTCAAAGGGAATCTGCGCCGGAGGTGCGATCGAAGTACCATCCTCCCAGAAAAACCGAGAACCTTGAAGCAGCTTTCCCATCTGAAACTGGCTGCGCCGCTTGACCTTGCCACTTGGCCAACAGAGGCTGATCTCGCCGTCAAGAAAGGGAAAGTCTGGATCCCAGCGGAGCAGCGGACTCTCCTTAACCACTCTTTGGGCAAAGAGCAGCCTCTGCAGCGCGCGCTCCTCCTGAAAGTGGTGCTCGAATCTTGCCAGAGCGGGCGCTATCACCAGCTGCCAGAAGATCTCCTCTTCCAATTCGTACTGCAGCAGCAGTCTTTCTCCCCTGTGGGTGCAGCCGGTCTCGCTCAGCAGCCTCTTCAGTGCGCACTCAAGAGCAAGTCCGCTAACGCGCACCTCGGCAAGAAAAGCCCTGGCGCCTGTGGCATCCAAACAGGGAGTCATCGCCGCTAGCTTAGCCAAACGAAACGGCTCTTCGGGTAGAGAGGCCGCCACCTCTTTCAGATCGAGCTGAGGAATGCGATAGAGAACTCGCTTGGAGCTGCTGCTTTGAACCAGAAGCCCTGGTGCTAAGAGAGCCAGCTGCTCGAGCCATTCGGCACTGCGGCGCCAGTCTGCCTTGGCAATCTCTCCTTCGCCGCAACCAAACTCCACCCCTACCAGATAGATGGGTGCGCAGCCAAACAGCTGCGCCAGCGCTACCGACGAGGTGACCGAGCACCATCCTGGATCAAAGGCATACTCCTCCAGACCCATGCGGCTGTGCAGCATCGTCTCGAGAGGATGAATGCCAGAAGGTGGCACCCAGAGAAGAGGGCCCGAGCTGCGCGCAAGCCCGCGCACCGAGGAGCGCCCTTGAAAGGCGTAAGGAACTGTGCAGGGAGGTGGAAGCGAACGCTCCTCTGGATCGGAGTCGACACCCACAATCAGATCGGGTCTCTCTCCCGCTTCCAGCAGACGCGCTCCAGCACTGCCCGCAGCCAGGCGCAGCGCTTTTGCTGCAAACAGCCTGCAAAGCTCAGGACTTAGCGAAGCTCCTGCACCAAAGACCACCGCTGGCCGCCCTTCAAAAGCGCTCTTCAATGATAGACTACTGCGCGCTCTAGAAAGAAAAGGGAGCTGACCTAGCAGATTGGCATGGATGCGCGCTCCAAAATCGGCAAACTCTCCCAGAAGCAGACTCATCCGAATGCAATCCTCCTTAGCTCATCATATGAAGGAAGCTTCTCCCAGCGCAAAGTGCCGTCGCTCGAGACCACCTCAAGCTGCTCCTCGCCGGCCAGCGCCAGAAAGGGGGCACCTACGTAGCTGTTGTAGCCTCTTAGCTGCGCCTCTGCGCCAGAAAGAAGCTGCCCCTGTTTGCACTCCACCAGCAATAGAGGTGCTAAACCTCCATCCACTGCAGCAAACCAGAGAATATCGGCGCGCCGTCTGGGAGGCTTATTCCCCTTCAGCAACGCTCCGGAAAGCTCCTTCAACGACAGCTCGACGCGAGCGAGCTGAGGAGGATAGCCCGCCTCCAGCAGGAGGCGGAGCATTCGTTGCCGCACCCTCTCTTCCGGCGTCTCGGCCAGATGCTTTCTACGAATCGGATCGTAGAGCAGCTTAGCTGAGTTCGGGATGGACAATGCCATAGTTGCCGTCAGGACGGCGGTAGATCAGTTTGACCTCATGATCGATCTCGCTACGGAACAGCAAGAAGGGGTGGGCGGAGAGCTCTAACTTCATCATCGCCTCCTCCTCGGTGAGGGTTTTCAGCTTCATCGTATCGTTACCGATGATAGCGGGGGCGCGGTAGACCTCTTTGGGCGCGGTTCCCTCGATCTCTTTGTTGTACTCGGCGATCTCATTGTAAGGAGCGCTCAGTACATTCACCTTCATGTCGATCGCTTGCAGAGGCTTAATCGCCTGCTCTTGCAAGCGACTCTTCCAGCGACGCAGCTGCGTGGTCAGCTTATGCACCGCCTTATCGATCGAAGCGTACATGTCGGAGCTGGTGGCCTGCACCCTCAGTTCATAGTGACTGAAGTGCAGTAGAATCGAGACAATGTGCTCTGCCTTCTGGATGTCCATGGTTACCTGGACATCGATGATGTGGTTATGGAACCTCTCTAGCTTGCTCAGCTTTTCGAGGACATACTGCCTCATCGCATCTGTGACATAGGTGTGCCGCCCCACCACCGCGATGGTGTAGCCGAGAGCATCCTCTTCTGCAAATTTATTCTTGTCTACCATGGCCGCTAGCTCCGTCGACTGTTCTTAAGTTCCTACCCATTCTCTAGCCATTTCTAGAAAAGTGCAACTAGACCGTGTCGATTAGGGGCAGATTGGGGGAGGAAGTGATGCACCGAACAGGACTTGAACCTGTAACCACCCGGTTCGAAGCCGGGTACTCTATCCGATTGAGCTATCGGTGCAAGAGGTATGGGAGGAATCATAGCGATCGGTTACTTTTTGTGGAAAGACGAAGAGGGGTATCGATGCAGGAGGAGGTGCGCACGGAGGGGGTGATCTTACGGGCGGCCCCCTACGAGGAGAGGTGCCAGCTGCTGACGGTCTTCACTCCGAGGGCAGGGATGGTGCGGCTGATTGGCCGCCAGGGAGGGGTTAGCAAGATGGCGCCCGGCCTATCACTCGCCGACCTACTCTACCGCAAGGGGCGCAGCGACCTGATGCGCCTTTTGGAGTGGAGTCCTCTGAATCTCTACCCCGAGATGAGGCTAGAGCTGCCCCGCCTCGAGGCGGCATGGGGCATGGTAGGAGCCCTTCTTCATCTGCTACTCGAGGGGAGGCCCGCCCCCAAACTCTACGCACTCTTTACCTCCTACCTCTCTGCTTTGGGCAAGATAGAGAGGCCCGAGCTGCTGCTGGCCAGTTTCCGCCTGAAGCTGCTACGGCATGAGGGGCTCATCTCCTTTGGCCCCCACTGCTCTCTCTGCCACAAGGAGGCGGCGAGGGGGTGGCTGGATGGGGCGCCTTTTTGCGAAGAGCACGGAAAGGGTTCCCGCTTTCTCTTTTCTGAGGAGGATTGGGAGAGCATCGTTCATCTGGCAGCTGCCCGTAGCTTCGAACAGCTTTCTGCTGTTATCCTCTCCCACTCTTTGCAAACGCGTATTCATGAACTGGTGGAGACGATGAGATGAAACGGATAGCCATGGCGGCAGCCCTTGCAGGCCTATTTCTCCCAAATCAGGCCTTCGCACATCACCCCCCCCTACTCACCATGGGTCTTGGCTTTTTCAATATCGTCCGCCAGCAGGATGTCTATCAGTTTTCGGTGGAGTACAAATTTGCGCAGCAGTTTTTGAAGGCCCGCCCCTTCTTGGGAGGTATGGTGACCACCCAAGGGGGCAGCTTCCTCTATGCGGGCATCGGATGGGATATCTATCTAGGGAAGGCGGTGCTGACTCCCAGCTTTGCCCCCGGCTGGTGGCAGAGTGGGACGGGAAAAAATCTTCATTTTCCCCTAGAATTCCGCTCGTCGCTCGAGCTGGCCTACCTGCTTCCAGATCAAAGTCGTATTGGAGCGCAGTTTTACCACATCTCGAACGCCAGCTTGGGAACCAAGAACCCCGGTGAGGAGTCTCTTGTCTTCTTTTACGGATTATCTTTGTAGGAAAGATGTGCGAGAGGGGGGACTCGAACCCCCACAGGTTGCCCCACTACCACCTCAAAGTAGCGCGTCTACCAATTCCGCCACCCCCGCACGGGGAAAGAAGCTGTAGGTATACAACGCTTAGGCCCTTCTAAGCAAGCGAGATTGCTAGCGTGGAAAAGTTTTTTCGGGTAGCGTTATCCAACATATGCGCTGCACTACCTACTGCACGGCCGCTTCCTACAATCTGGGAGCTCTTCTCCACCACCTCCAGAAAGAGGGCTCGGCCCAGTCCTATCGCGACTTTCTCCACGCTCAGCTGCGCCATGGGGATACCCTTCGAGGCGATATCCTCTATTTTTCCTACGGAGCGGTAGTCTGCTGGGGACTGACCAAAGAGGAAGAGCGTGCCGTCCTGAAGGGGCTGCGTAAATTTGAGGTGGAGCCAATCTCTCAGCCCGAAATCGACGAGTTCACCTACGCCTACAACGACAAGATGCGGATCGAAGAGGATGAGATTTTCCTGCAGAACAAGGCGATCCTCACCAAGGTAGCCATCTCCTACGGCCTAGCCCAATCGGTCAAGCTGACCAGCTTTGAAGAGATCATCCAGAAGACCATCGAGGACACCAAAAGAATCCCCGAATCGCTCTCCCGCAGGGGAAAGGTCTCCCTCTCCCGCCGGGAGATCTCCCGCAAGGTGGGTGAGCTCTTCATCGAACGCAGCTTCATCAACCTGCACACCGAAATCCTCGATGTCCCCGAGTTCTTCTGGGAATATTCGGAGCTAGAGCCCTTCTACCAGCGCACCTCTCACTACCTCGATATCCATCGCCGGGTGGAGGTTCTCAACCGCCGTCTCTCTGTCGTGCACGAACTCTTTGAGATTCTGAGGTTTGAGCTCAACCACCAGTACACCTCCCGCCTCGAATGGATCATCATCATCCTGATCCTCATCGAGGTACTGATTGCCCTCCTCCGGGACGTCTTCCACCTCATCTAGACAAAGTCTTCATAATCATTAAATTATAACTATCTAACCCACAATATATTACAATATTTCTTTAAAATTATCACAGGATCCATTTAATTAAAAAATCATTTAATATATACTAGAAGCATCTTTTAAAATAAAAAGAGGCTTACTATGTCTGCGCCAGCGAATAGTTCATCTAACAACTCTCCTACCCTTCTCCAACAATTTGGTAATGCGGTACGCAAGAAATTCGGACAATCAACCAAGGTGCCCACCTTCGCTTCTGCATCGACCAATAGCATGGTGAGAAGCTGGGAAGAGCGGGTGGCGAAAGCAACCGACCGGGAGACCTTGAAGCAAATCCAGAAAGAGGGCGCTTGCGAAATTACTGCATTCCTCGAGAAAAACGGAGCTCTGTTCGAAGATAAAGATGGCACAGCATTGGTAACCATCTCCACCTCTCTTCTGACCACGTTAGATGAGATCTGTAACACTCAAATGCAGCTGCTGACAGTAAAAGAGGTTCAGGAGCTCGCAAATAAGATCGAGAAGCTCGGTACAAATATCCTTGAACAGAACCAAGACCCAGTCAAGTACTATGCTACCGAAGTTGCACAAGGCAAAAGTCTGCTCGCCGATCTAAAAAATAAGGTGATTGCCATCACTGAAAACGATAAGGATTTGCAAATCGCCACTGCCGAAAAGATATTCAATAGTCGTCTAGCAGATATTGCGAATCTCTGGATCAAAGCAGAAGATGAGTTCCTGAAGGGACCCATCACGATGTATGGAGCGATCATTGATGCTCCGACCTACCTTGCTACGGCGCGAGATCGTTCGGACAAGCTTGCAGTGATTCGGGCACTACCTCAACTACCTTCAGAAAGGTGCATGACAAAATTCATTTATAACAATTATCAAGCTCGCCAAGACCGGTTAGAAGGACTCCGTGCATTCGCACCCAAGGAAATGCACAGCATGATCGATCAGTCGATTCAGGCATACTCCTACCTACAACAACAGGTAGCCGAGCTCGCTAAAAATCGAACAGAGTACGCAAAAAATGAGGCTCTACGCCAACATCTACGAGAGACCGAGTTTGAACTTAATAAACTGCTCGATGACTACAAACAGCTCACCTCTGGTACGGCAGGTCTACTCGAACAGGTTGGCCAAGGAAAGCTGGTAGATCAAGCCCGACTGGTTCAACTGAAACAGCAAATTGCTGAGTATAAGAAAAAACTAGAGTTATTGTTTCCTCACCTCAACGCTCTAGCAAGTGGATTGGAAATCAATTTTGAGAGAAACGGTGCACCCGAATCTTCGGAAATCACCTCTCTGACTCCTCAACGCGCTGTGCTAGACCGGCTGTCTCAGGAACTACAAGATGCTATCGTGAAGCAGCAGATTGCAGAGTGGGAGGCTACGCTCAAAGCGTCGGTGACCCTCTTTAAAGGTGGTGTACTCGATCATCCAGAAATCTATCAAGAGCAGCTGACACGATATGCTCCAGAGGATGGCATTCTCCAAGCCAGCTCCAATCTTCTCATGCAGTGGAGACGCATCACAGGTACGGTGGCTACACAGGGAAGCGCCTTCTCTTACGGCGGTATCAGAAAAGTATCGGATGATGCGATTGCTAATATACGGAATGAATTCCAAGCAGCACGCGGGGACAAACTGGGCCCTGCTCTCCAAGAAATCAACTCTGCTCTGAAAACCTGCCAAGAAAAAGACAGAGAGAAGTTGATCACTCTACAGAAGCGTTTTACAGCCGAGAATTGGGCCAAGGATCTCTATGTATTCTTGACTGATCCTTCACCCAAGCTGGAAGGACCAGTCGCTCAAACGCAGCTGCATGCTTCAATCATCGAAAGGGCAAGACAGGTGTTCCTGGATGTCGATGGTCATCTCCCTGCAGAAACCGTTAAGTCGATCACCTATGCAGCTCTGCGCATGGTCAACCATGCCGATCTCACAGATCGTCAACTGCTGGATCAGCTGATGCCACTTCTCGAGATGATCAAAGAGGTGGTAGAGAAGCAGCCTGTGGGACAGAAGGGTCATCCAGACTTCCTAGAGGTGGTCAACTTTCTGCAAGACTACAACAAAGCTTGCAAAGCGACCGCTACCGGAAAGGTTTCGATTAACCAAGCTCGGAAGCTAGAGCATCGCTATTACCTGCTGCCGATCACAATTCCCGCCATTGAGGTGGTGGATAAGGCAAGAAAACCGGGAAGGTGCGCTATTGTGACAGCGAACTTACTAGCTGTAGCTGATCTAGGTCGTGATACCAGTGGCGATTTCCGTTTCAACTGCCGCCTGTGCAACCTCACTGCAGTGGGTAATACACAGTGGTTCAAGTTCCCGAGAGTCTGTCTCGACTGGATCTGCGCCGCGGGAAGATGGCTCTACTCCTGGATCTCTAGTGAACAGGGCGTGGTGACACCTGTTAAACAGGCCACCGAGGATGAGAGAAGGGCCATTCCTTCCGGGATCACCAAGGTCAACTGGGAGCCATCAGTGCAACGGCAGGAGATGCAGCAACCAACCGACTTCGACGCAAGCAAACTTCGTGAAGTGACAGACCAAGAGTAAGGACCATTCACTAAAGCCACCTTTGGTGGTATGATCGCAGCAGGGAGATATCCTTGCTGCGATTTTTTTTAATTGCTCTTGTGCGCTGTTATCAGCTCTGCCTCAGCCCCTTTGTGGGGAATTGCTGCCGCTTTGCCCCCACCTGCTCGGACTATGCGCTGGAGGCGTTGAGGCGCCATGGGGCGCTGAAGGGGGGCTGGCTGGCCTTAAAAAGAGTGCTACGCTGCCACCCCTGGAGCCGAGGGGAGCTGGGTGGGATCGATCCAGTACCGGTTAAGGAGCAGGAATCAGCAGCTGGGCACCGGGGCGCAGCCGCTCGTTGTCCAGATTGTTCTCCTCCATCAACGCATCAATCGTGACGTTGTAACGCTTAGCGATCTTCCAGAGAGAATCCCCCTCCTGCACCAGATGGATGCGGCGAATGGGCGCCGAGGCCGCCTCTTCTGGTGGAGGAGGGGGCAGTGGTGGGGGTGGCAGGATGATGGGTGGAGGGGGCGGAGGCCTTAGCTCGCCTGTGAAGCTGTGGAGACGCTCGGAAGCTGCCTGCCAGACAGCATCGGAGCGGGGGCTAGCTAGCAGTCCTCTTACAAATCTTTCGAAGCTGGGGGTGTGGGTGCTGAGGAGGGCTAGAATCTGGTTGGCCTGTTCGTCGCTGAGGCGGCGCAAGAGCGCCTCGGTGTCGGTCTCCACTAAAATCCGGGCGGCGATGCGCGAGCCGCGTCCCAAATGGGCCAGAAGCAGTTCGCGGCGGCGCTGCCAGAGCTGCTCGGGAGGCACCGGCGGAGATGTGACAAAATTGTTGAGAAGGTCCCACCCTCCCTCTAGTAGCATCGAGATAAGAACTTTTTTATCTATATTCAGCCCTGTGCGCGAAAAGAGCGCCGATACGGCATAGAAGTGACTGGTGGTGGAGAAGGCGTCGATGAGAGAGGGGTCGGCATTGGCCCCTTGCCTGGCCAGTTCGGCAAAGAGACCAGGTGGGGTGAGTGGCCACCTCTCTTGCCGTACAAACTGCGTGATGGCGGTAAACTGCTCACCCGAGAGGCCCAGAAAGAGTCTAAATTCGAGAGGAATGCTTTGGTCAGGCACCTGCATCTGTAGCAGTCTTGTCTGCTGCGGCAGCGAGCCGAGGGCGCGCTCGAGGTCGAGTTTCTGCACCGAATAGAGGACAGCAAGCGCTAGATCACGGCGTAAAAGCCCCTGCTCGATAGGGGTGGTATCCTTCAGAAGATCGATCAGCTCGGAGAGTGGAGATTGCGATAGCTCCAGCAGCGCCGCGGCATAGGAGCTTTCTGCCGGTAGCTCCAGTCTCGCCTCTTGGGGAGGAAGAATCTTCTCCCCTTTCCAGAGATTGTAGAGCACAGTGGTGAGTAGTCCCAGATTCAGCGCGCCACTGAAAATGAGTAGCTGGGTGAGCAGGCGCGCACGCCGCTGCCACACAAGACCAATCTGAGGCGACAATTCTGACATCGATTAGAAAAAAGTCTCTGGGTAAACTGGATCCCTGCCGGGGAACCCCTCCCCAGCCTAAGGAAATCAACTTTTTTTGACACTATGAAGCTCTCTCTCTCCTGGCTTGAAGAATTTTTGCCCCATGTTCCACCTACGCAGCAGCTGGCACAGCTGCTCACCGACCTCGGTGTTGAAGTGGAGGGTGAAGAGAAGTTCGGCAGCGATACCATTCTCCATCTGGCACTCACCCCCAATTTGGGCCATGCGATGGGGGTACGCGGCCTAGCGCGCGAGATTGCGGCAGCCACGTCGCAATTGATCAAGCTGAAGAGGCCTTCTTCATTGACTGGGGCGGCCTCATCCCGTTTTACCATCCAGATCGCTGATGCCACGCTCTGCCCTCGCTACAGCTGCTGCGAGGTGGTGGGAGTGAAGGTGGGCCCCTCTCCGCGCTGGCTGAAAGGTCGTCTCGAGGCGAGCGGTCTACGCAGCATCAACAACGTGGTGGATGCAGCCAACTACATCATGTGGGAGCTAGGACAGCCGATGCACACCTTCGATGCAGAGCGCCTTACGGGCCAGCAGATCGGTGTGCGCGCAAGCGACAAGGTGGAGAAGCTCACCACGCTCGATAGCGTCACACGCGAGCTGCCGGCAGGCACATTGCTGATCTGGGATGAGAAGAGCCCCATAGCTTTGGCAGGCGTGATGGGAGGCCTAGAGAGCAGCGTCAGCGAAAGGACCACCCATCTGCTGCTGGAATCGGCGCAATTTGATCCCAGCGCTGTCAGGCGCACTATGCGCGGACTGGGACTGCGCACTGACTCCGGCGCCAGATTCGAGCGGGGTATCGACCCGCTCGGTGTAGAGGAGGCGCTCTTACGCCTCGCTGCTCTGATTGTCGAGGTGGCGGGCGGAAAAGCCAGTCAGGTGGTCTCGAAGCAGATGGTCCCTTACCAACCGATCGAAATCACCCTGAGACCTAAACGACTGAATCAGCTGCTGGGCACCAGCCTCTCTAGCGGCGAGGTGAATGGGCTACTTTCCAGGCTAGGCATGAAGGTGATCGAGGGAAGTGACGAGAAGCTGCTCGTTACGCCTCCCTCCTTCCGCTCCGACATCAAGATCGAGATCGATCTGGTGGAGGAGGTAGCGCGCCTCTATGGCTACAACAACCTTCCTCTCTCTACAGCACCCCACCGCACCGGCACTCTGCCGCATGCGGGCGCCTACGATCTGGAGAATCGCGTGCGCTGGCGCATGATCGCTTCTGGCATGCAGGAGTGGATCACCTGCGACCTCATCAGCCCGAGCGAAGCCTCGTCGCTTTTGGGTCATGGCTTGAAAGAGAGCAATCTCATCCATGTGCTGCATCCCAGCTCGATTGATCAATCGGTTTTGCGTACCTCTCTGCTGCCCGGCATGCTGGCCAGCCTGCGGCACAACCTTGACCGCAGCATCAAAGATCTGGCCGCCTTCGAGGTGGGCAAGATCCATTTCCGCCAAAGAGAGGATCAGGGAGAGCAGTTTTTAGAGACTACTATGCTCGCCTGCCTGCTGACAGGCGAAAGCTCTCCCGATATGCTGCGCAGCGAAGCACGCGAAGTGGATCTGCTGGACCTCAAGGGAATCATCGAGCAGCTGCTCCACTTCTTTCATTTGGAGTCCTTCTCGTTCCAGCCCTCTGACCACCCGCTTTTGCATCCCCACCGCCAGGTAGAGCTGCGGGCAGGCGAATTCGCATTAGGTGTGCTAGGAGAGCTGCATCCGGAGTCTCTGCGCGCTGCGCGCATCGACAAAAGGGTCTATTTTGCCGAGCTCAGTCTAAAAGAGCTGCAGCGTGCGCGCAAAAAAGAGTGCCGCGTCCAGCCTCTCTCATCACACCCCGCCTCCGAAAGAGATGTAACGCTCACCCTGCCCCAAGAACGTCCTTATGGCGAACTGGTGAAGAGGCTAGAAAAAGAGCGTTTCCCTCTACTGGAAAGAGCCTGGCTGCTCGATCTCTACGAAGGTGGGAAGGTGCCGCAAGGGATGCGCAACATCACGCTGCGCCTGCGTTATCGACACCCCGAACGGACCCTTTCTTTCGAAGAGGTGGAAGAGCAGCATGCAGCCGTCTTGAGTTTTTTACGCGCCCTTCTGTAGGATCGGAAGCGGTCGTACCAAGGTGGATACCATGACAAAGCCGCGTTCTTTAAACGTTCCCCTCACCCTTCTTGCTTTTGCCAGTCTGCTAACAGGCTGCGGAAGCGACAATGGGGAGAATCCCGTTGTTTCGCAGCGGTTCATCCACAAATATGGCTATGCCGTCTCGCAAGAGGAGTGGAACGCCTGCCAATATCCCGGTCAGGTGATCACCTCCATGCGCGATGGCGTCACTGTGGCCGCCACATACGAAAATGGCGAGCTGCATGGCCCTACCACCTACACCTTCCCCCACAGCCAGACGGTGCAGGCCTACTACCTCTACAACCGCGGCAACCTGGTGAAGGAGATCTCCTACGATATCTCCGGCATGCCAGTCCGCGAGCGCACGCAGCTCTCTGCCTCGCGCTACGCCGTCACCAGCTGGTACCTCAGCGGCACACCGCTTAGCATCGAGGAGTACAGCCGCGACGAGCTGATGGAGGGGCAGTACCTCACTCCCCACAACGAGACCGAAGCGCATGTCGAAAGGGGCTGTGGCAGACGGATCCGCAGATCGCAAGAGGGGCTGCTGCTCTCGGTCGATCAGATCGAGGGGGGCTATGTCGTCAGGCGCGAGAGCTTCTACGCCTCAGGAGCACCCGAAAGCATCGCCCATTTTGTAGAGGGCAAGCTGCATGGCGAACTGCGTAAATTTGCCCCCTCTGGCGAGCCAATCGCCATGGAAGAGTGGGTGAATGGCGAGCTGCACGGCAGATCTACCTACTTCAAGAACGGCTCTAAATATCTAGAGATCTCCTACCTGAACGGCAAAAAGAATGGGCCTGAGCTGCACTACATCGACGGCGCTCTTCTTTCTCAGGAGGCCTCTTGGGAGAACGACCGCAAGCATGGTCCCACCACCTACTACGTAGATGACACAGTGGCTACCGAGTGGTACTACGATGGGAAACAGGTTTCGAAGATGCGCTTTGACGAGCTTGCTCGCCTTGACGCCATGATCGCCGAGATCTCGCCTGAAGTACGCACCGACATGAGGTAACAGCCTACCTGAGCTGCTCTCCCTCTTCTGGAAGAAGCTCTGCGATGCCCTCCTCCATGGGGGGCATCTCTATTTCTAGCTCTTTCTCAAAAGCCATCTTCTCGAGGTCCATCGGATCCTCTTCCAGCTGATCTTCTGCGCGCGAGCAGGAGACCACCAACATTCCACTCCCCGCCGCTACCATCCACGCTAGCCAATGTTTCATATCGCTGCCCCTCGCTTCTACCGGTCTGTATACGGCAGATCGGGGAAGCGGATCAAGCTCGCTTTGGCATGTTTCTTGCTCTACCTGGGAATGTAGATGAGAAGGGATAGCCATGGAAACAAAAGAACTGCTGAAGAGAGTATCAGAACTGGAATCGCTAAATGACCAGCTTCAAGCGGAGATACGCTATCTAGACCATCTGCTGCGCCTAGTTGGCTTTCAGGAGGGGCTCATCGATCTCAAGCGCGCTGCTAGCGAGCTGATCGACCACCCCGACGAAGAATGAAAACCATCTAAGTGAAGAGCCAGGCCCAGTCGTCATCGGAGAGGGCGAGCCAGTCGCCCCCTGTGCCGTCGAGGAGAGAATCGGAAAGAGAGCTCTTTTCGGCCTTGAGCTTGAGGATCTTCTCCTCGATGCTCTCGGCTACGATATATTTGCGCGCAATCACAGCTTCCTTGCGACCGTGGCGATGGGCACGATCGATCGCCTGCTGCTCCACCGCTTCATTCCACCAGGGGTCGAAGAGACAGACATAATCGGCCGCCGTCAGATTGAGACCCACACCCCCTGCCTTGAGGGTGATCAGGAAGAAGGAGACCTCCTGATCCTCCTGGAACGCGCGCACCAGCTCCTCGCGGTTGGAAGAGGAGCCGTCGAGGTAGACATAGTTCCACCCCTCCTTGTCCACCTCTTTGGCAATCTTCTGGAGCATCTGCGCAAACTGGCTGTAGACCAGCGCCTTGCGACCCTCTTCGTGGATGGTACGCAGATCCTCTACCAGCATCTCTAGCTTGGCGCTGGTGGAGGGGGCCTCTTCTACCGCCAGCAGCTCGGGGTGGCAGCAGATCTGGCGCAAGCGCAGGATCGCCTCTAAAATTTCCATCCTGTGGGAAGCGGCGCCATCGCGAGCAATCTTCTGCACCAGACCCTGTCGGCTCTTTTTCAACCAGGTTTCGTAGAAGCTGCGCTGCTCCTCTTCCATCTGCACCCAGATCAGCTGCTGCTGTTTGGGCGGCAGCTCAATGCCCACCTCACTCTTCTTGCGACGCATCAGAAAGGGGGCTATCTTGCGGCGAATGCGTTGCATCAGCCTGCCATCCAGCTGCGATCCCTCCACCTGAGCGCGGAAGGCGGTCCGCTCTCCCAACAGATCGGGCATCAGAAAGTGGAAGATCGACCAGAGGTCGTCAGGGCGATTCTCAACAGGCGTACCGGTCATCGCTAGCTTCATCTTCGCTTTGAGGGCATAGGCGCTTTTGGCCACTAAAGCCTCTGGATTTTTGATCACCTGCGCCTCATCCAGCAGCACCACGTCCCAGATGGGAGAGAGGAGCAGCTCGGTATCGATGCGCAGCAGCGCATAGCTGGTGATCAGGCAACCAGAGGCGGGCAGTGCAGCAGCGCGGGTAGAGCCGCTATGCAGGCAGACCGAAGCACCTGGCAGAAACTTCATCAGCTCCGCTTTCCAGTGAAAAAGCAGCGAAGTGGGCACCACAATCAGAACGAGAGCTCCCGGCTTCTCTGCAAAGAGCCTAGAGAGCAGAGCGATCAGCTGGACTGTCTTACCCAGACCCATCTCATCCGCCAAGAGACCCGAAAAGCCGGTCTCCTGTAGGAAGGTAAGCCAGGCAAGGCCCTCTTGCTGATAGGGAAAGAGCTCTCCCCGAAACGAGCTATGAGGCAAAATTTGCCTCTCTGGCGAGAGCGGAGATTCCACAGCGCCGCTTCGCCTCGAGGCTAATAGCTTCTCTATCTGCGAGGTACGCTCGTGACAGCTGACGCGGCTGGTCTCGCCACCCTCCGGCCCGCCACCCGGCAAGAATAGCCCAATTCGATTTCTGGGAAGGCAGACCTTGCCTCCTACCAGCTGAAGCTCTTGAAGATCGGGCAGCTGCTGCTCGAGCGCTTCGCGATCGATCCACCCCACCTGAGTGGGCGAGAGATCGACAAACTGCTCACGCCGCGTAAAGGCGCCCACTACTCTCCCCAGATCGGTCTCATGCTCGCCAAAGGTGAGCCGTCCCACAAGCTCGATCTGCTGCTCCTGATAAGAGGGCTCTATCTCACAGCTGCTCTGCCGCACCACCGTTTTGCCCGAGCGGTCCTGAATGGTCCAGCCTAGCTCCAGCAGAAAAGAGAGGCTCTTCGCCACCTGATCCATCGGGCAGTAGTAGTGGGAGGCACCCACAATCTTCTTCTGAAAACCTGTCTCCAGTAGATCCTTCTCCCACCCCTTTTCGGTGGAAAGATCGCGCTGCTTCGCAGATAGCGGTTCGTTGAAGGAAAATTCACCCTTACCTTCATAGCGCATCAGAAGATTTGCAAAGGCCCCCGTGCGGTCTGTTAGGCGCAAGATGGGCAGTGGAAGAGCTTTCACCGGGGCGGCGGCCCCCTCTAGCTGCCAGACCACTCTAGAACATTCCGCATCGCGTAGATTTTCAAGCTCTCTTGCACTGAGAGTGATGCCAGATGGAAAGAGACGCTTCAGCCAGTTCCATCCACTCCCGGGTAGATCCTCACCCATCTCCACTGCATAGAGCACACCGCCCAGCAGAAGAAGAGGTGGATCGCCCGGCAGGATCGCCTCGGCCTCTGAGAGGCTCCACTCCTTCTGCCCCGAAAGCAGCCGCCCCTCTAGCTTGGCAGCCGTTTCACTGCCTCTACAGAACATCTGGAAGGAGAGAAGGGTGAAGGGATCGAAGGTGACGCGCCTGCCAGCAAAGTGGAGATTGGAGGCGAGCGCCAGCTGGCGCACCGCCTCGCTAGCAAAAGGGGCAGCTATGCGGATTCTCTGGCAGGGGGCGCTAGCGGCCGAAAAGGAGCTGGGCACCACACCAAGCGTGCGGAAATGGCGCTCGAGCAGCCACTCCACCGCCCCCTTTTCCGCTGGCCTTGCTATAGCGCGCAGCGCATCGCGGTAGAGATTGCGCGTAGAAGAGGACTCTCCTTCTCTCTCAATCTCCACAATCAGGGCTGGAGGAAACCGACTAGGAGCTCCGCGGGAGCTCTCTTTCTCTCCCGCTACCGAAAACCTTAGCAAGATGAAGTACCGCCAGACCTCAGTTTGCGGAAAGGCTTAGGTCTTTCAGAGGGAACAAAAGCGCGTACTCTAGGAGCCTGTTCGCATTCTTTACAGCAGCAGCCCTGAGCCAGGGCAGCGCAAGAAGAACAGCAGATGAAGAGCTGATTGCAGTCGGTGTTGGCGCAGTTGAGATAGGTGTCGCAGTGGACACCGCAGTAGCAGCAGCTGCTGATAACACTCGCCTTGTTCCCTACCGGTACCGCCAGGCGGTCGTCGAAGACAAAAAGCTTGCCCTGCCAGTGGTCCGATCCCACCTCCAGACCATACTTAATGATGCCCCCCTCAAGCTGGTAGACCTGCTCGAAACCCTCCCGCTTCATCAGAGCGGAGTAGAGCTCGCAGCGAATGCCCCCAGTGCAGCACATCATCACCCTGGTCTTCTTGGGATCGCGCTTCTCTTTGAGATAGCGCGCATAGGCGGGAAAATCGCGAAAGCGATCGAGCGGCGGCAGCTCTGAGCCCTCGAAATGGCCCAGCTTCCATTCGTAGTCGTTGCGCGTATCGATGAGGATGGTATCTTCATCGCGTTCCTCCATCATCCTTTTCCACTCTTCGGGAGAGAGATGCTGCCCCCCTTTGGTGGTGTCTACCCGCTCATCCATGGCGACCAGCTGCTCGCGAAACTTGATCGTCAGCTTGGGAAAGACATTCTCGTGGTGGTGGTGGATCTTAAACTCCAGGTCGCCAAAGCGCGGATCGGAGTGGATCCACTTCATGTAGCTCTCCGCATCGGCTTTAGCCGCACTCATCTGGCCGTTGATCCCCTCGTGAGAAATATAGATGCGTGATCTTGCATCTCTTCCTTCAAAAAACTGCTTATGACGCGCCACCTCGGCATGCGGATCCTCAATCTGGACAAATTTATAGTAGGCGAGAACCAGGTAATCGGAATGCATGCGTTATCTCCTAGACAATTTGCCCCACAGGATCTCAAAAAACCGATTTCTTCGTCGAGTCGAGAAGATTGTAGAGTGGAGTACGAAAATATTATTTTACATAGATTACTTCCCCTCAACTCTTAAACTGCACAAAACCCCTTGTAGGAAATCTCCTCCCTTTCTTAAGATTTGTGCTTCTATGACTCGCAACTCCTAGGAGAACCGATGGCTCGGTATACTGGCCCGAAGAACCGAATCGCCCGACGTTTTGGAGCGAATATTTTCGGCCGAACACGCAATCCGCTTCTGCATAAGCCCAACCCACCCGGCATGCATGGCGCCAAAAGAAAGAAAAAATCTGATTACGGCGTCCAGCTGAGCGAACAACAGAAACTTAAAGCAATTTATGGCATGCTGCCCCAAAAGCAGCTGGTGCGCTACTATTACGAGGCTTGCAGCTCGAAATCGCCCACTCCACAAGCTTTCATCCAGAGGATCGAATGCCGCCTGGATGTCACTGTCTACAGGCTGAAACTGGCCCCCACTATCTTCGCTGCACAGCAGCTGGTCTCTCACGGCCACGTTATGGTAGATAGCAAAAAGGTGGACCGCCGCTCGTTCCGCGTGATACCCGGCATGACTGTATCGCTGCGCCCCAAATCGCAATCCCTGGATATTGTAAAAAATTCCCTAGAGCATACAGCACGCGATGTGCCTGGCTACCTCGAGCTGAGCCCCACCACCTTCTCCGGTAGACTGATTGCCGACCCGATGGAAGATCAGATCCCCTTCCCCGTGCCAGTCAACGTGCCTCTCATCTGCGAATTCTTGGCGCACAGCAACTAATATTCCAACCCTTCTTATGCGGGGAAGGAAGTGACTCAGCTAAGCGATGACCTCCTGATTGGAGCCCACACCTCGATTGCGGGAGGTCATTTCAATGCTCTGCTACAGGGGCAGGAGATCGGCGCCACCACGGTTCAGATCTTCACTGCCAACCAGAGGCAGTGGCATAGCGCCCCCTTAACCGAGGAGGCAATCCAGCAGTGGGAAGAGGCGAAGGAACAGACCGGCATTCAGCTGGTGATGAGCCACGCCAGCTATCTAGTCAACCTAGGATCTCCCTCTCCCGAAACTCTCGTTAAAAGCTGCAAAGCAATGGAACTGGAGCTGGCTCGCTGCCACGCTCTAGATATTCAATTCCTCAACTTCCACCCCGGCGCTGCTCTGGATGACTCGGTCGAGGCCTGCCTCGAGCGGATTGTCGCCAGCCTAAAAAATCTAGAGAAACAGGCTAAAGGAGGCTCCACCAAGCTGCTTCTAGAGACCACTGCTGGCCAGGGCTCCTGCGTAGGTCACAACTTTAAAGAGCTGGGCTACCTGGTGATGGAGCTGGAATCGATCGTGCCGATTGGGGTCTGCCTCGATACCTGCCATGTCTTTGCAGCCGGCTACGACCTGCGTGCCGAAGAGGGATGGGATGAGCTACTCAAAGAGTTTTCAAAAGAGATTGGACTGGAGCATCTGTTAGCCCTGCATGTCAACGATTCGATGAAGCCTCTAGGCTCTCGCGTCGACCGCCACGCCTCGCTGGGCAAGGGCGAGATCGGTTCGGAGAGCTTCATGGCCATGATGCGCCATCCACAGCTACGACTCTTGCCCAAATATCTAGAGACCCCCGATCCTTCCATCTGGAAGGAAGAGATCCAGCTGCTGCGCAGATGGGCCAACTGAGACGCTACATTTATGATGAAAAAACTGGGACGAAAGATCGCCTCGCTATCCGAGGTAGACCTGGGCAAAAAGGTAACCATCTACGGCTGGGTGCGCACCCTGCGCGAACAGAAGAGCTTCTCCTTTGTCGAGCTGTACGACGGCTCGCAGTTTAGCCCACTTCAGGTGGTGATTGATTCCGCGCTGCCTCACTATCAGGAGCTACTCTCCCAGCTTGGCACCGGCGCCTCCATCTGCGCTACCGGCACACTCAATCCCAGCCCTGCCAAGGGTCAGGCGTGGGAACTGAAGGCCGAAAAGATTCAGCTGATCGGAAGCTGCCCCGGTGAGGAGTACCCCCTCCAGAAGAAGCGCCACTCGCTGGAGTTTTTACGCACCATCGCCCACCTGCGCCCCCGCACCAATACCCACGGCGCAATCGCACGCGTGCGCAGCTTTCTGGCCTTAGCGACCCACCGCTTTTTTGGGGAGCGGGGCTTTCTCTACCTGCACACTCCTATCCTGACTGCGGCCGACTGCGAAGGAGGTGGCGAGCAGTTTCTGGTCACTACACTCGACCTCAATAAAGTGGCTAGACCGGTCGACTTCGCTAACGATTTCTTCGAAAGGCCCACCTACCTCACTGTATCGGGACAGCTGAATGCCGAAGCCTACGCTTGCGCTCTCTCTGACATCTACACCTTTGGTCCCACCTTCCGCGCCGAGCACTCCACCACCACGCGCCATCTAGCGGAATTCTGGATGATCGAGCCGGAGATGGCCTTTGCCGATCTAGAGGATAACATCGATCTGGCCGAAGCCTATGTGCGCTTTCTTGTCACCGAGCTGCTGCACCACTGTCAGGCCGACCTCGCCTTCTTCAACCAGTTTGTCGAGTCAGGGCTCTTAGATCGCCTCCAGCATCTCGCCACCAGCTCCTTTGCCCGCCTTGACTACAGCGAAGCGATCGAGATTTTAAAGCGTTCGGGCCGCAGCTTCGCCTTCCCCATCGAATGGGGCGCCGATCTGCAATCAGAACACGAGCGCTACCTCGCCGAAGAGCACTGCAAGGGGCCGGTCTTTGTGACCAACTACCCTCGCGGCATCAAGGCGTTTTACATGCGCGATAATGATGATGGAAAAACAGTGGCCGCTATGGACCTTTTGGTGCCTAAGATTGGCGAGATCATCGGCGGTTCACAGCGCGAGGAGCGACTAGACCGCCTCGAGAAGAAGGTGCAGGAGCATCATCTTCATCCCGATAACTACAGCTGGTACTTCGACCTGCGCCGCTACGGTTCGGTGCCCCACAGCGGCTTTGGTCTAGGCTTCGAACGGCTGATTCAGACCGTTACCGGTGTCGAAAACATCCGCGATGTGATCCCCTTCCCCCGCTACCTCGGCCATGTCGATTTCTAGCTATATCTCCGAAGACAGGCCCGCAATATTCTTCTGAGGAGATCTAGGTCAGGACCTCTCACTCCGCGATCCTGCACAGTTGCCTGCTCTATGCATAGACCTTCAAGCGTCATGCCTGCATTATGCTTTGTGACCACTTCGTTGATCGCCCACTCTAACCTCATAGCCAGATCGGCGACATATTTAGCACCCTCCGTAATACCAAACAGATTTGAATGTGCCTGGAAACGTCTGTACTGGTCGTTTAGCTCGCAGACCAGCTGGAAATCAGCATTGTTTTTGTCTAGAAATGGGACATCAGACATCTATTCTCCTATTTTTTAAAATTAAAAAATAAATAAACAGGTCTATTATACCATTGATGCCCAAAAAAAGAGCAGTCTCTAGAGGGACTGCTCACCGATGACTACGAAAGCATGGGGGAAACCCGGCTGATCTAGAAGAACTTCCAGCCGCTTGACTTGCGGTATAGGTAACCCAGAACGCATCCTGCGCCTAGCCCCTCTACAATGCCGGAGATGAACCAGCTCCATGCCAGTGTGGTAGAGATCGGCAGCCAGACATACCACGATGCCGAGAGAAGCGCTGCAAAGACCCCAAAGTAGAGTCCAAAGCGCAATCCCTTAGAGAGGCCTCCATCAGGGTAGATTTGGGTGAAGACGAAGGTGGCCCAAGCGGAGATCACAAACTGAAAGCATAGCGATAAGGGAACTTCGAAGGCACTGCTGCGCCATACCTTCGAGCTCTCGTGATAGAGCTTATGCAACAAGATACCGTGCACCAGTCTTTCATAAAGAAAGACAAAGGCAAATAGAGCCAGGGTTGCCACTACATAACGTTTCAGATTCAGGTTCAGAGTCATGATCCTCTCCACAAATTGTGTGAATCTGAACCATACAGGAAAGAATATTTTATGTAGCAAGCCAAGTAGATTTCTGAAGGAAATCGGATTCTAAACCATCAAAAGGGCCGCTGGCGGCCCGCCGCTTTCAGCGGCGTCGATTCTGCGGCAAAGCCGCCCAATAGACCGGACTACGACAAAGAGGAATCCAAGCGAAGACGAAGGGAGTGGCCTGGCTCCTCCCGCGAAGCGCCCTGTAAAAAATAGAGCCTCCAGAACGGAGCGAGGAGGGATAGATAGCGCCTCCGCGCAAACGCATAAAGCTGCGGAGCGGGGGGCGCTAGATGCCCTCCGCAGCCCGCTTATGGAGGTTCTATTCTTTTACAGGCTGCGAAAGCATGAAGAAGATCCTGTGAATCTTCGCAATGCGGAGCAGGTGAGCGAATAGCGAACCGGCCGAGGCCAGCTCTCTCGCGAGCGCTCCGTAGCGACCGAGACAGTGCTGTGCACGGCCCGGGAGCAAGGATCGAGGGATCGAAGCTGCAGCCGGCCCATCTTATAATGAGCAGTCTGCTCGTTCACATCCAACTTCTCCCCTCGGTTTGATAACAGTTCTTATTTGTGCAACATTATGCCACCCCGTTTTATTCGGAGTTCATGGTGGGGCGAGGAGAGGCGTATTTCCTCCTCAAAAAAAGACCCCGGAGAGAACAATGGAATATTTCTTACTCCCTAGGCAAAAATGAGGGCTCTTGCGCGCAATTAGAGAACAAAGCCGTTTCTAACTAACATGCGGAGAAAAACAGCCATAATCTCCGCATTTATGCGGAGATTAGGCTAGCTTATGCGGAGATTAGCTGATACAATCGGAAGATAAGGGGGGCAGATCATGTATATCCACGAGCTTGCAAACTGGCCAACTTTTTTGTGGGATAGGCAGAGCATCACTGAGTTACTTGTCAGTGTGCGCCATCAGCAGGGGCGATTGATCGGTGGAATGGAATCGATTGGCTTTCCATTGCGCGAGGAGACCGTTCTGCAAACCTTAACACAGGATGTTGTCAAATCAAGTGAGATAGAGGGTGAGATCTTAGATCAGACATTAGTGCGCTCCTCTGTGGCTCGCCATCTAGGAATGGAAGAGGCGGCTCTTGATCGGACCGACAAGAATATCGACGGCGTTGTGGAGATGGTACTCGATGCAACGCAGAGGTTTGATCAACCTCTGTCCAAAGAAAGGTTGTTTCAGTGGCATGCCTCTCTGTTTCCTACGGGACGCAGTGGGTTTAATAAGGTTCGCGCTGGAGCTTGGCGTACCGGTCCTGTCCAGGTAATTTCTGGCGCTATGGGCAAGGAGACCGTGCACTTTGAGGCTCCTCCAGCTGAGCGTGTTGATGGCGAAGTGGAGATCTTTTTGGAGTGGCTTAATGGTGAAACGGCGGTGGATCCTGTGGTGAAGGCCGCTATTGCTCATCTATGGTTTGTTACCATTCATCCATTTGAGGATGGTAATGGTCGCATTGGGCGCGCTATTGCAGACCTGCTGCTAGCACGGTCCGAAAAAAGTCCCCACCGCTTTTACAGCTTATCAGCGCAAATCCAAAGTGAGAGAAAAGGCTACTACGCCATTTTGGAGAAAACCCAAAAGGGAACCTTAGACATTACTCCTTGGATCAGATGGTTTTTTGGTTGTCTTGAAAGAGCCATAGAAGATGCCCTCTCTGTTCTCGATACTGTTATGCGTAAGGCGCAGTTTTGGAAGGTTCTTGCGGAAGTCACTTTGAATGAGAGACAGCGGAAAGTTATGAACCGGATGCTAGATGGCTTCAACGGCAAACTAACCTCATCCAAGTGGGCTAAGATCGCCAAGTGTTCTCAGGATACGGCCTACCGAGACATTCTAGACCTTGTTGAGCGAGGTATTCTCAGGAAAAATCAAGAGGGTGGGCGCAGCACAAGCTATTCCCTTGTAGTGCCAGGATCGAAGTAGAAGAGCATTATTGTAGAAACCAGCCTTGAGGGCAGGTCACCCCCATAAGGAAGGATTCAACATCGATTCGAACTCTTTGCCAGACGAATCTCAATTTTCTGCTGCTTCACTGCCCCCCCCTCGCCTGTGTAGGCGAGGGAGTAATAGTGACTACTGGTTCTGCAGCTGCCGAAGAATCTGTTCGACTTGAGCTGGCACAAACTCCGCAAGATACAGAGCAGGGCGCAGCCCTGCACGCCAGGGAGCGCTTCGCGCTCAAGAATCGGGATCTCTCCCCATGTCCAGCTGCTAGCATGGTCCGACTTAACCGGCATGCGGAGAAAAACAGTCCTATTGCAACCTGCGCTAGCCCAATGTTATTTTTGCAAAGCAATGCACGCTATGGGGATGGACCTATGCGCTGGTTTTTAATTTTCTCTGTTTTTTTCGTTGGGGCAATCGGAGCCAACCCGTTTCGTATCGATCTGGGTCCAAAAGAAAACCTATCGAACGAGGATTATCTATTCATTCAGCAGCAGCTCAGACGGATTTACAAAACCAAATTTCTGAGTCCGTGGTTGACCCCCGAAGATAGCAGAGCCATGAAGCAGTATCATGGCTGTCGTTGCACTGTAGGGATGAGACAAACCATGATCTGCCCGGAGGCAGGATTATTCCCCTATCAAGAACTGGTGAAAATCGGTAGGGGAGGAGATCGATGCATTATGGTGAATTTGGAGGCGCTCACCCTCGATCTACCCCAATTCATCGACGAGTATGAGCCTGGCATGATTCACCTGGAGGAGATCCATTCTCAAAAAATCGATCTAGCTCCTCAATCGGACATATCTATCTAAAAAAGAGTCTGTTGTGTTTTTTGTGATCTATGAGTCCAGCTGGCCGCGGAGAGTATTGAAGTAGTCGATTCTCTTTTTCATCTCCCGTTCAAAGCCTCGAGGGGCCGGGGAGTAGAATGATGCTCTTTCCATGCCATCGGGGAAGTAGTTTTGCCCTGAAAATCCGTGGGGGGTGTCGTGGTCGTAGGCGTACCCCTTTCCATAGCCCATTGTTTTCATCAGCTTGGTGGGGGCGTTGAGGATGATGGGGGGAGGGTCTAGATGGCCTGTCTGCTCAGCGGCGGCTGTCGCTTTGCCGTAGGCGGTGTAGATGGCGTTGCTTTTGGGGGCCAGAGCTAAGTAGACCACCACCTCGGCAAGAGCAAGGTCTCCTTCTGGAGAGCCCAGCATCTCATAGGCGTCGCGCGCAGCAATAGCAAGGGGGAGCGCCTGCGGGTCGGCAAGGCCTACATCCTCTACAGCCATGCGAATCAGACGGCGCGCCAGAAAAAGAGGCTCTTCGCCTCCTTGCAGAATGCGTGCAAACCAGTAGAGACTGGCATCGGGATCGGACCCTCGCACCGATTTGTGCAAGGCGGAAATGAGGTTGTAATGCTGGTCGGTTGACTTGTCGAAGAGGGGCGATTTTTTTTGGAGCAGAGATTCCAGCTCTTGGAGTGGCAGAGGCTCTCTGTTGGATATTCCTTGGATGTTTTCGATGAGGTTGAAGGCGTAACGACCATCTCCCTGCGCTAGCTGGATGAGATAGCGGCGTCCTTCGGCATCGAGGGGAAGGGGTCCCTTGATCTTCTCGTACCGCTCGAGCAGCTTTTCTAGATGTTCATCGGTGAGGCCGTTCAGTTTCAGCACACGCATACGAGAGAGCAGGGCGTTGTTGAGGTAGAAAGAGGGGTTTTCTACTGTCGCTCCCACCAAAACCAGCTGTCCGCTCTCTAGGTAGGGCAGAAAGGCATCTTGCTGCGCTTTGTTGAAGCGGTGGATCTCATCGACAAAGAGAAGAATCGATCTGCGAAAGAGAGGCTGCTCCTGCGTCTCTTTTAGAACCTTCTTGATGTCGGCGATTCCGCTGAAGACAGCGCTCATCGTTTCGAAGGGAAGGGAAAATGCCTTGGCATAAAGCCTAGCGATCGAAGTTTTACCACTGCCAGGCGGCCCCCATAGCAAAATGGAGAGAGGCTTTCCTCGCTCTACAAGGCTGGTGATAAAGCCTTGCTTTCCCATCAGATGGTCTTGGCCCACAATCTCATCAAAGCTTGCAGGGCGTAATTGTTCTGATAGAGGCAGTTCCATATCATACAATAGTAATGGAATGGTGCATCTGTCTTCGAGAGCATTCGTAAGCCTTGAGCAAGGATTCTGTCGCAAGCTACTTACTGGTAGAATTTTTCGGTGGTTTTTTTATAATGGGTTGCCATTCCGTGTTTTTGGTCCTGACAATCCCAACTAATCCATGCGTCTGCTTCTGATCTGTCTGACTTTCGCTACTATGACAATGGAAGCAAGTCCGTTTGCACAACCATCTCCTATTCAAGAACGGGCCATGTTGTACGAAAAAAAATTCGAATCATTTGATTTTTCTGCATGGATATATCGCGACGAAACACCCGTTGCTAAACATTTAAAAACCATCGATATATCTGAAACTGGCTCTAATCTCAGCTTTGTAGACTGCATCTATGTCATCAACCTTGATGAAAGGCCTGAAAAATGGGAAAGAACAAAGGCGCTCTTTAGTCAGGCGGGATTGAGGGTAAATCGTGTTGCTGCAATTAATGGATGGAAGCTCTCAGAGGAGACTAAAAAGGAGCTGTTCGGCTGCTACCCTATTAGGCTTAGAGGCGGTGAGATAGGTTGCTTATTGAGTCACATTTCTGTGCTTAAAGATGCGTATGAGCGTGGTTTTCATGTAATATGGATTTGCGAGGACGATATAAAATTCAACGAGGATGTACATCAAATCCCAGATCTACTTTTGAAACTTGATGGAATTAATCCGGATTGGGACGTTTTCTATACTGACATTGATTCTAGAAATGATGAGGGGGAGTATATGCCATCACTAGGGTCCGATTTCAGACCAGAACATAATTACCCCCCAATATTCTTCTATATAAGAAGGAGTATCATAGAAAATGATATCATGAAAATCGGCCAGCGATTCGGTACACATTCATACCTGGTTTCTCGCAAGGGGATTAAAAAATTCATCGACTTCTTTACTCACGTCTATTTGTGGGCTCCTTTGGATGTCGATATGCACTACACCCCTGGCATTCAGCAATATTCAGCTACGCGAGATATTGTTAGTGGTGGTGCTCAATACGTTTCAGATACCAGCACTGCTCCATGATGCTAATCAACGCACTCTCATCGGATTAGGATGAATTTTTGGTGATTTTTTCTGTCCGACCTGGCATACATTCCCTTTAACCCACCTCTACCATGTAGGCGCGGCGCTGCTCACCGATTCGGGCATCATCCACACCGGCTGCAATGTGGAGAACGCCTCTTACGGCCTCACCATCTGCGCCGAGCGCACAGCGGTCTTTAAGCTGATCTCCTCGGGCGATCGCCAGATCGAAGCGGTAGCGGTAGTGACGCGCGATGGAGGCTCTCCTTGCGGCGCCTGCCGTCAGGTGCTGAACGAATTCAACCCCAAGATGGTGGTCATCGCCGCCGACGAAGAGGGGAATATCCATGGGCAGTATCTCTTGGATGAGCTGCTCCCACGTGCTTTTGGTCCCGCTAACCTTAACTAAGTAACAGCTATGTTTTTGATAGACACACTGCGGATAGCTCTGCTTAGCTCGCTGCTGCCTCTTTTTCTTTTTTGTGCCGCCATCGAGACCTTCTATGGCGTGATGGAGGTGGAGGAGCCTGTGCTTCTCGAGCTGATCGAGAGCCCCGCTTTCCAGCGGCTGCGCCATGTGCGCCAATATGGTGTCTCCTACTACACCACGCACCGAGAGGAGTATACGCGCTATGCACACTCCTTGGGCGTCTTTGCTGTCCTAAGAAGCCAGGGTGCCTCTTTGAAGGAGCAGATCGCCGGGCTGCTGCACGATGTCTCCCACACCGTTTTTTCTCACGTGGGCGATTGGCTCTTTGAGGTGGAAAACCAGTCGGATGACTATCAGAGCCGTGTGCACAAGAGTTTTCTCGAGCATTACGGACTGGGTGAGATTTTAGAGAGGCACGGCTTTACCATTGATGAGGTGCTTCCACTAGGGGAGCTCTTCCCTGCGCTGGAGCAGTCCTTACCTAACCTATGCGCCGATCGCATCGACTACAATATCCAGGGTGCCTACCATCGCGGCTCGATCACACAGGAAGAGGCGCTACAGCTTTTCGAAGATCTACAGTTTGTGGATGGCCTTTGGGTGGTGACCCAAAAGGAGCTGTGGGCTCGTGTTGTGCGTTACAGTCTGATGATGTCACAAGAGTGCTGGGGTGGCCCGACTAATTTCCTCTCCTCGCGCTGGCTGGCCGATGCGATGAAAAGGGGGCTAGAATTGGGGCTGCTCTCCCTTGAGGAGATCCATTTTGGTACCGATCAAAAGGTGTGGGACAAGCTGATGGAGTCGGAAGATGGTTTCATACAGGAGAGACTGCAAAGAGTTCTCCATGTCACCGAGCTCTACCAGCTGACCGATCCAGTCCATGCCGATATGGTGGTGGTCTCGAAATGTCGAGGCTTCAACCCATTGGTGGTAGAGGGAGACCATCTGGTTCGGCTTCTTTCGACCGATCCAGAGCTGGAGGCGGAATATGCCCGCGTCAGGGCGAAGAGCGCTTCTGGCTGGCCCTTGCATCTGCTCCTGGAAGGAGGGGGCGTTGATGTATCTGACAGAATATAAACTACTTATATTTTTGGCTGCCAATAGGTGAGTTATAGGGCCTTGTTCTATAACTCATGTTTATGCATAAATGTGAGTTATAGAAGAGAGTCTATAGCTTATGCCTTGGAACTGGGAGCTGCCCAACTGGCCACAATTTCATTATGATCCCGATCGAATAGCCTCGCTGGAAAGGCAATTTCTTTTGGGCGTAGGCAGCGCATTTGCCTATCTTGAAACCATAGATGAACAGGAATATCATCATTTTATTGTTGAAATTCTCAGTTTAGAGGGTCTGGAAAGCTCTAGAATTGAAGGGGAAATCCTCGACCGAGAAAGTCTACAATCGTCTATCAAGCAACATTTTGGATTACAGGCGACTCCCAAGCGAGGGGCTGATAAAGAGGCTGGAATGGCTCAGCTGCTCTATAGTCTGTATGAGTCATTCGATAAGCCGCTGACGCATGAAATGCTCTGGAAGTGGCATGCCATGCTATTCAAGGAAACATCCAGCATCGCTGATTGTGGGAAATACCGCACTCATGCCGAACCTATGCAGATTGTTTCCAATCGTTATGATTCTCCGACTGTTTTCTTTGAAGCTCCTCCTTCGGAGAGAGTGTTCCATGAAATGTCAGCATTCATTGATTGGTTTAACGCCACAAATTCAACAGAATCGATTCTGGGACGGGCAGCCATCGCTCATATCTATTTTGAAAGCATACACCCCTTCGAAGATGGCAATGGAAGGATAGGTCGTGTTCTTGTGGAAAAGATTCTTTCTCAGGAGGTGAGACGGCCGATATTAATCGCCATTTCTAAGACGTTGGAGAAACGGAAAAAGGAGTATTACGCCTCCCTTGAAACATGCAATCGATCATTGGAAGCAGAGCATTGGGTGGAATTTTTTGCTCAGGTCGTTCTACAGGCCCACAAAAGCTCGATGGGCCTGCTCTACTTTTTGATCGAAAAATCGAAGATGTTGGCCGCTCTTTCCGGCCAGATCAACTCGCGCCAAACGAAGGTTTTGCTGAGAATGTTCGAGGAGGGGCCGAATGGCTTTAAGGGAGGACTCAGTGCCGAGAATTATATCGCTATCACGAAGACCACAAGAGCCACAGCGACTCGCGATCTAGCCGATCTGGTTGAAAAAGGGGCCTTGGTCAAGACGGGAGAACTCCGCCACACCCGCTATAGATTGAATTTATCGACAATAATTATTGATGCGTAATTATAAATGTGCCAAGTATAATTTATAACCAGTGCGTGAGATTTTTCATGCTAAAAGGAGTTGTAAATGCTCGGTACAGTATTAGTTGTTTTATTAATTTTGTTCCTAATTGGTGCCATTCCAAGGTGGAACTATAACCGCAACTGGGGATACTCTCCTGCGAGTATTTTGGGTGTGGTATTGATCACTGTTCTCATCCTGCTGTTGATGGGTAAGATCTAAAAAGCCGGTTTCAACTACGTTGAGCCCTATGTGAACAGGCACTTGGAGAGAAATTTCCAGGTGCTTTTCTATTGGAGGGGTGGGGGTGTGTGGAGGCGGTCGCGGAAGGAGTGGTAGATGTCGCTAGGCGAGGCTCTCTGCCGGGCGATGGGGGTAGCTGGGGTGTACCAGCCTCCTGTTTGCTGGAGAGGCTGCCACGCCTGGTCGATCGCTTCGGTGGCGCCGGCGCGAAAGTGGGGCTGTTCTTCTAGTTTTGCCGCGGCTGCGGCAAAGCAGGCGCGCAGGGTGGGGATGTAGTCGCGTCTGATAGCGTAGCCGTGGGCGCAGACCGAGCGCAGCACGCGACCAAACTGAGGGTAAGAAGTTGGTTCCCAGCGATAGATGTTGGTTGCTAAAAGCAGCACATCCCAACTGGTCTGAAACTGCTGGAAGAAGAGATCGATCAGTCGGTCCACCTCTTGAGGCGGTATTATCCACTCGAAGTCATCTTCGAAGATCAGCGCGTAGGGATAGCCCTGCTTCCAGGCGAGATCGAGAGCCTCGATGTGAGAAAGGGCGCAGCCTAGATGGCCGTTAAAGGGAGTGGGCGTGGCAGCGATGCGGACCCGTTTTGAGCTGTCAAAGCCGGCCGCTTCCAGTGTTTCAGTGATCTCCTCAAGCCTGTCGGTACGGTGGGGGAGATTGAGGAAGAGTGCTGGAGAAAATCGCTGTAGACCTATCACAAGTCTTTACCGGTTGCTCTCTTCGAGAGCAACCTCATGATTGTTACCCTCTCCGATTTCGGCTCCGAAGAGTCCCTGGGCAGGACCGAGAAAGCGGTTGATGGGGTTGCCACCTGGGCTTAGACTGTCGAGCATGTTTTTGAGATTCTGCTGGATGAAGACCTTCTGCAGCATCTGCCCCAGTACGCTGTCGGTGATCTGCTCAACGGGTAATCCGCCCTCGGAACTGATGTTGTCTAGCTCCATGCGGGAGATGGTGGGTAATTTCTTGGGCTTAGAACCCTCTTTGCGGTAGACCACTTCGGCATTCAAATTGAGGAATACCAGCTTCTTAATGAGTACCGAGCGGTTGCTCTCTCTAGCAGGAGTCTGCTTAGAGGAGTGCTCGAGGTTGTTGAGGATCGTCGTCCAGTTGCCATCGGTTCCCGAGGCGCTATTGAATTCGAGGCCGAGGTAGACATCGCTGATGGTGATCTCGTCGATCACAATGTGGCTGTTTAGGTAGCGAGTGAGGGGAGCGTCAACCAAGATAGACTGAGCAGAGAAGGCGATCGGCAGGATGGAGTGGGGTGGATTGCCAATCTCGAATGTATTGATCTTCAGGCTGGTGGGGCGCAGCTGCATGCTGCCCACTTCGACAGGCACCTGCATCTTCTGAGCTAGTGAGGTGGCAACCATATCGGGCACGCGCGACCAGGCTAGGAAAAGGATCACCGCAATGGCCACAAATAGTGTGAGGAGGATGGTAGAAATACGCATTTTTTGCTCTATGAACTCTTAAATTTGAGTATGCAAAAAATCTACTTTCTCTGAAGAGAAAAAAGGCGCGCCCACTAATGAGCGCGCCAAAGGAAGAGTTGTCGCTAATAAGTAGCGGTCTCTTTTAGTAGTCGCCAGCCATGGCTGCCTGCTGAGAGGATTCCTCTTTAGGCAGCTCGGTGATGATTGCTTCTGTTGTCAGAAGTAGCGATGCGATTGAGGCGGCAAATTCGAGAGCTAGACGCACCACTTTGGTGGGGTCGATGATGCCCATTTCGAACATGTCTCCAAAGCGGTCCTTCAGAGCATCCCATCCCTCGTTGCTTTTCAGTTCGCGCACCTTCTGGACAATGAGGGAGCCCTCTTTGCCAGCATTTTCGGCGATCTGGCGAACGGGGTAGGTGATCGCCTTGGAGACAATCTCGATACCCAGTTTCACATCGCCGTTATGGGCAGCAGAAAGTTTATCGAGGCGAGATAGCGCTCGGATGAAGGCGGTGCCTCCTCCAGGTACGATTCCCTCGGCAGCAGCAGCCTTCGTAGCGCTGACTGCATCATCGACGCGATCTTTCGTCTCTTTTGTCTCTACTTCGGTCGGCTTGCAGACATGGATTACAGCAACGCCCCCTGCCAGTTTGGCTAGACGCTCTTGCAGCTTTTCGCGGTCGTAGTCGGAGGTGGCCAGTTCGATCGCTTTGCGGATCTGTCCAATCTGCTTCTCGATCTCCTGCTTGTTACCAGCTCCTTCGATGAGGGTGGTGCTCTCTTTTTCCACCACAACCTTCTTCACGCGACCGAGGTCTGCCAGGGTGACATTCTCCAGCTTGAGCCCCAGCTCTTCGCTGATTAGCTGTCCACCTGTCAGGACTGCGATATCCTGCAGCAGCGCCTTGCGACGATCGCCAAATCCAGGAGCCTTCACAGCGCACACCTTTAGGCCTGCACGGATGCGGTTCACTACCAGAGTGGCGAGCGCCTCTCCCTCGACATCTTCTGCGATGATCAAAAGAGGCTTACCAGACTCGGCAGCCGCCTGCAGAATGGGGAGAAACTCCTTCATGGCAGAGATCTTCTTTTCGTAGATCAGGACGAAAACATCCTCAAAGAGACACTCTTGAGTTTCGGGCTGGTTGACGAAGTAGGCGGAGAGGAAGCCTCGGTCGAAGTTCATGCCCTCGACCACATCGAGTGTGGTTTCCAGACCTTTACCCTCTTCGACAGTGATCACTCCATCTTTTCCTACGCGTTCCATCGCTTTCGCAATGATTTCGCCAATCTCGGCATCGCCATTGGCAGAGATGGTGGCCACCTGCGCCACCTCTTTACGATCGCGGATAGGGCGGCTGATCTCCTTCAGAAAGGAGGTCACCTCGCTCACCGCTAGGTCGATACCGCGCTTGATCTCCATGGGGTTAGCCCCCGCTGTGACGTTCTTCAGCCCTTCGGAGTAGATCGCCTCGGCGAGTACAGTAGCCGTGGTGGTGCCGTCGCCCGCCTTGTCAGCGGTCTTGCTGGCCACCTCTTTCACCATCTGTGCGCCCATGTTCTCTTGTTTGTCATCCAGTTCGATCTCCTTGGCCACAGTGACACCATCCTTAGTGATGTGGGGAGCGCCATAGGATCTATGTAGCACAACGTTGCGACCGCAAGGTCCCAGCGTGATTTTGACAGCACGGGCCAGCGTCTGAACACCCTTGAGGATCTTTTGTCTGGCTTCGTCTTTGAATTTAATGTCTTTAGCAGCCATGAACGCCTCCGTTTAGTTCAAAATTGCAATGATGTCGTCGTCTCGCAGGATCACATACTCTTCGTCATCGAGCAGCACTTCCTGACCGGCATACTTGTCCATCAGAACGCGATCTCCCACCTGAACTGACATGGGGAGCAGTTTGCCATCTTTTCCAGTGGCACCTGGACCTACAGAAACTACCACTGCGGTTTCTTGCTTTTTCTTGGCGCTGTCCGGCAGAATGATACCACCCTTCAGTGACTCCTCTTGTTCCGTCCTTTTGACGAGAACGCGATTGCCGAGGGGCTTGAGTTTGGTTGGTTTCATCTGAGCGTTGTTGACAGTCTCTTCTTGCTGCATCATGATTCGATCTCTCCTCTTGAGCAGGGTTGCTTTTGGAAAACCTCATGGTAGCCGGCCCTGCTATTTTCGCACAACGAAAATTAGCAGACCGCTGCCACGATTGCTAGAAAGTTCATAACATATTTATTTATAAAAATATAACTATATGACAACTCCTCGCCTTGAAGTAGCCTCGACCGATCAATGGGATCTTAGCCCTCTTTATTCCAACTTGGAGGCGTGGCAGAAAGAGTATGAAGAGTTTTTGAGGGTCTACTCGGAAACCGGTTTCTGCTCTCTACTCTCGTTGCGAGGGCGACTCGCTGAAAGTCCAGCTCAGCTTGCCTCTTTTTTGGATGAATATTTTTTAATCGAGCGTAGGCTGATGAAGCTCTACACCTACGCTCATCTGCGCCACGATGAGGAGATGGGGCGCGGCGACTGCAAAGAGGCCTTTGGGAAGGCAATGCGCCTTCTCTACGAACTGAAGGAGGCTACCTCTTGGGTGCAGCCGGAGCTTCTAGCTCTGAAGGAGGAGCAGATGACGCAGCTCTGTGCCGCCCCCGAGCTGGCGAGATTTACTGTTTATCTGAAGCGGATCATCCGCATGAAACCGCACACTCTTTCGCAAGAGGGAGAGATGCTGCTGGCTAAGGCGATGCAGGCGCTGGAAGCTCCTCGCAAGGCGTTCGGAGCGCTCTCCAATGTCGACCTTCAGTTCCCTAAGGTGGCCGACTCGTCCGGTTTTGAACACCCGCTGACGCAAGGCAGTTACCAGATTTATCTGCGCAGTAAGGATAGAGTCTTAAGACAGCAGGCCTTCACGGCGCTGCATAACAAATTTGCCGAGTACCAAAACACTCTCTGCGAGCTGCTGCATGGAGAGGTGCAGGGCCACTGGTTTGATGCCAGCTCGCGCAACTACAGCTCTTCACTGAAGGCGGCGTTGCACCCACACGAGATTGACCCTGGAGTCTATAGCGCCTTAGTGGATGGAGTACGGGCGCGTCTTCCTTCGCTACACCGCTATGTAGCGCTGAGGAAGAAGGTGGCGGGGCTGGACGAGTTGCATCTCTACGACATGAGCTATCCCCTCGTGGAGGCAGAGGAGAAGAAGCTTTCCTATGACAAAGCTGTTGAGCTGGTGGTAGCAAGTGTAGCGCCTCTAGGTAGCGCCTATCAGGAGCAGCTACAACGGGGGCTTCTTGTCGAACGCTGGGTCGACAAGTATGAGAATGAAAAGAAGCGCAGTGGCGCCTATTCATCCGGCTGTTACGATAGCCACCCCTATATTTTGATGAACTATCACGGCACCTCTCGCGATCTTTTCACCCTGGCGCATGAGGCTGGCCATAGCATGCACTCCTGGCTTAGCCGCACAAACCAGTCCTACGTCTACCACCAATATCCGATCTTTCTTGCTGAGGTGGCCTCAACGCTGAATGAAGAGCTGCTCTTCGCCCATCTGATGAAGAGCGTCTCTCTCGAGGAGAAGATGCTGCTACTGCAGCACAGAATTGATGATTTCCGCGCAACGCTCTTTAGGCAGGTGATGTTTGCCGAATTTGAAAGAGAGATCCACTCTCTCATCGAGAAGAGGGGCATCCCGACGCCGCAGCTGCTCTCGCAGATTTTCCGTCAGCTCAATAGCGACTACTTTGGTAGCGCGGCAGTCATTGATCCAGAAATTGGGATTGAGTGGGCCCGTATTCCCCATTTTTACTACAATTTCTATGTCTATCAGTATGCTACCGGTATGAGCGCAGCTCTTGCTCTTGTTGGGCCGATTTTGAAGGGAGATACTGAGGCAACCAAGCGATATCTTCGCTTTTTAAGCAGTGGCTGTAGTGCCGCTCCGCTCGATCTGCTTAAGGAGGCCGGAGTAGACATGCATGAGAAGGCCCCCGTAGAGCGTGCGCTAGATCTGTTTGATCTTCTCGTGGTAGAGTGGGCTGAGCTGGCAAAAAAGTAACAAACTCGAGATCATGCGCTAACGCATCGTTCCGAAGGCGAGGAGTGTGGCTAGGCCTCTGAAAAAATCATTTATAGTTGTGAATGAAAAGGGGCTCCACACACGTCCCTGTACGGAGTTGGTGAAATGTGCCTCTTTATTTCGTTCGCAGATCTATCTGCATTACCAAGGCATGACAGTAAATGCAAAGTCGGTGCTGGGTGTTTTAATGCTGGCTGCCGCTAAGGGGGCCAGGATTGGCGTGGAGGCAGTGGGCGATGACGCGCATCAAGCCCTAGAGTCAATCATCACTCTTGCCCACAACAAGTTCAACATCAGCTACTGATCAATTTTCTTAGTCGCCTTCGAGGGGGATCACTTTTTCGAGGACGGCAGGGGTGCAAAAGACGGGAATATGCATCAGAAGAGCGAGGATGATGCAGTCGCTGGGACGTGCATCCAGCTCGACAATTTCGCGCTGGCCACCCTGCATTCTCTCTAGGAATAGCCGCGCAAAATAGATGGTCTCTTCCACATCGTGAATCACCACCTGAAGAGGGGTGATATCGAACTGGGTGATGATGGAGCCCAGCAGATTATGCGTCCAGGGGCGCGGCTGAGAATCGGAGGCGAGTGTCGACTGCACTACCTGTCCTACATGCGCTTCGGTGTAGATGGCAAACTGCTTCTGTTGTGTGCCCAGCACAAAGACTGTGAAGGCACGCGCCTGCATGATCTTGTAGAAAGTAAGCGGAATGAGGCTCTCTGTCACGCGACTGGATCTACTATCTCGACTCTGCCATCCCCATACCCCACAATCATCCTTTTGGCAACGCCTAAAAAGAGCCCCGTCTCCAGAACGCCAGGTATAGCTTGAAGCCGCCTCTCGAGAAGGTGGGGATCTTTGATCTTTCCTAGTGGAGCAAGATCGAAGATGAGGTTGCCGTTATCGGTGATGAATAGTTTCCCGCTAGAATCGAGGCGAAAGGCTCCTTTCAGTCCCATCGATTCGATGCTCTGCTGGGTGAAGTGGTGACCAAAGGTGGCCACCTCGATTGGAAGTGCTCTCGATCCCAGATGGGCCACCTGTTTGCTTGAGTCGATAAGGACGATCATCTCGCGGCTGGCGTGTGCCACGATCTTTTCGCGCAGCAGTGCTCCGCCGCCCCCTTTGATCATGTTGAACTGTGGATCGATCTCATCGGCACCATCGGCGGTCAGATCGATCAGATCGATCTTGTCCAGATTGGCGAAGGGGAGTTCCAGTTTTTTGGCGAGATGGGCGGAGTCTTCAGAGCTAGCCACCACATGGATGCGTAGGCCACGCTTGCAGGCGGCGGAGAGTGCCTCGATGAAGAAGAGGGCGGTCGAGCCTGTTCCCAAACCCACCACCATTCCTGATTTGACAAACTGGACCGCGTGATATCCGGCAGCACGCTTGGCGACTTCGTTTGACATGAGCTACTATGGGTGAATAATGACCTTAGGATTGTGAGTATGGTGTCTCTTCCTCGTCTCTGTCAATTTTTAGATCAACTGCTTGCGCCGGCTCTGCTGCAAGACTTCTGTCCTAATGGACTTCAGGTGGAAGGAAGGGAGGAGGTGCGTGCCATAGCCTTTGCCGTCAGCGCTACTGCTGCTGTCATCGAGAAGGCGGCCTCTCTTGGCGCCGATGCTTTAGTGGTGCATCACGGTATCTTCTGGGGAAACTCTCCGCAGCCTCTTGTGGGTAGCTTAGGAAGGCGCGCAGCTCTGCTGCTAGAAAAAGGGATTTCGCTGCTGGCCTACCATCTGCCGCTCGATCTACATCCCGAAGTGGGCAACAACTGGGGGGCAGCCAAAGAGATGGGGTGGAGCGAACTCGAACCCTTTGGCACCGCTGGCAAAACCAAGATTGGAGTGAAGGGGGTGGCTGCTCTGTCTGTAGAGCAGTTTCGCAAACAGCTAGAGAGCTACTACCGCCATCCTGCTACGCATGTTCCTGGAAAAACAGCTATGATTGAGAGGGTAGCGCTGATCTCGGGCGGCGCCTACAAAAACATCGAAGAGGCGGCGAAAGAGGGTGTTGACGCTTTTGTCACCGGAAGCTTTGACGAGCCGGTCTGGTCGCTGGCGCAGGAGCTAAATGTTCATTTTTTTGCACTGGGCCACTATGCCACCGAGCGTCCCGGGTCTAGGTTACTTCAGGCGCGTCTAGGGAAAGAATTGCAGCTGAAAACAGTCTGGGTAGAAGAAGATAACCCATTCTGACTTGAGAGGTAGTTGCAAAACTGTAGGCCTCTAGAAAAATCGCCCTTTTGCCGCCCCTTGTCACCGTTCTTCCTCGCCTACCCTCTCGGGTATGGTCTCGTCAGAACGGCAAGGGGCCAGCAAACTGGCTCTGACAACGGACAGCAAAATCATCGATTTTTCTAGGAGCCTACAGTTTTGCAACTACCTCTTGATTATTTAATGTTTTTAAGGTAGGGTAACGATTCCTTCATGCCACTTTGGCAGAAGTTAAAGAGGAGTAATCTTCATGGCTAACTTAAAAGTTGACCAACAACAAAAAAGCGCGCCAGCCGACTATTCGGCCGATACGCTGAAATCAAAAAATCGCCTAGTGAATCGGTGGGGCGATGAAGTGACTGCAGACAAGGTGGAAAAGGCTGGTAAAATGCTTGCTGCATCGGAAGAGCGTCGCAAATCGGGCGATCCAGAGCGTGTTTGGGTTTCTGGAGAAGTGGTTGCACCCAGTAAGAGCATCGAAAGTATGCGTCGCCAGCTTCTAGCTAGCCATCGTCTTCCGATGGGTCAAGACAAGGTTTAAGGATGCACCGTCTTCTAGAGATGCTGCAGCAGAGGGGACTTGTTGACTCTGTTACGCATGAAGAGTTGGAAAGTAGGCTCGAAGTGCCGCTCAAGGTCTATCTTGGTATCGATCCCACTGCTAACAGTCTTCACCTAGGACATCTACTTGGTCTCATCATTCTGCGCTGGTTGCAGAAGGGTGGACATCAGCCAGTGCTGGTGGTGGGCGGCGCCACCAGCCGGATTGGCGATCCTTCCGGTAAGAGTATCGAGCGCCCTCTGCTCGATCTTGCAGAGCTGGATCGCAATGCAAAAGAGATTGCTCGTCAGGTGCGTCAGTTGCTCCCCTCAGAAGAGGGGTTACAAGAGCCGCGCTTTCTCGACAACACGGAATGGCTGGGCAGTTACCATCTGATCGATTTCTTGCGCGATGTGGGGCGCCATTTTCGCGTCGGCACCATGCTGGCCAAAGATAGCGTCCGCGCTCGTATGGAATCGGAAGAGGGGATCAGCTTCACCGAGTTCTCTTATCAGCTTTTGCAAGGATACGATTTCTACTATCTCTATACCCATGCAGGGGTCACTCTGCAGATTGGAGGAAGCGACCAGTGGGGGAACATCACTGCTGGCACCGATCTCATCCGCAAGCTGGGCCATAAAGAAGAGAGCCTCGCCTACGGCCTCACCTTTCCGCTGCTGACCAGCAGCGACGGCAAAAAGCTGGGCAAGACCGAAAAGGGGGCTGTCTGGCTTGATCCCGCGCTCTTCTCTCCCTACCAATTTTATCAGTATCTGTTTGGCACATCCGACGTCGATGTGATTCCTATGATGAAGAGACTCACCTTTCTCGATCTAGAGGAGATCGCCGCCTGGCAGCAGAAGATGCAGCAGCCAGACTACGAGCAGAATAGCGCCCAGCGCAAGCTGGCCGAAGAGGTAACTCTCTTTATCCACGGCGAAGCGGGGTTGAAGGCGGCGCGCACAGCCACCGCAGCACTTGCTCCCGGCTCGGAAGTTCAGCTCGATCCAGCAGTGCTCGAGGCAGCGCGCGGTACGATTCCCGAGATTAGTCTGAAGCGCAGTGATGTACTCCACTGCAGCTATGCCGATGTCGCTCTGCGCGCCGGCATCGTTCCCAGTAAGGGAGAGGCTGCACGTCTCGTCAAAAATGGCGGCGCCTACATCAATCAGGGGAGAGTCGAAACTCCTCAACGCGAGATCGTAGAGAGCGACATCATCGGCTCCAGATTTCTACTCCTTGGCTCAGGCAAGAAGCAGCGCAAGCTGGTAGTCCTTACAGACTAGGGTGTTTCGGCCCTTCGGTTCTTTGCATCAACTTTTTCTTTCATCTTAAATCCTTGAGGTGTAGAACAGCGAAGAGAACAACCCTCTGCAACCCAAGGAGTCTTCGCATGGCGACGATTACCAAGAAGAAACTGATCCAGGACATCTCGCAAGCGCGAGGTCTACACCCCAACGATGTACGTGGAGTGATTCAGTCATTTCTGGATTCTATGACCGAATATTTAAGCCACGGAGATCGTCTTGAGTTCCGTGATTTTGGTGTATTTGAGATCGTAGAGAGAAAACAAAAAATTGGAAGAAATCCAAAAAAAGCTTCTATACCTATTGTGATTCCCGCACGCCCTGCTGTGAAGTTCACCCCGGGTAAAAAAATGAAGAAAAGAATTGATGATACGAAGGCCGGAACTCGTCCAGCTGCGCCAGCAGCCTCCAGAGCTCCGATTTCGCGCGCACCAAAGATATAAAAACTTTTTAATTTTTCACCCCGAAAGCTGGCTGATCGACAGCTAGCTTTCGGGTTTTTTTTAAATATGCTAAACTCACTTCCTTATCGGAGACGTTAGAGTGGGTGTTCAAAAATTTTTAATTGTTTCTTCCGCCGCTATGGTATGCGGACTGGGTGGCTGGGCTCTTCTCAAGCAGAGAGATGCTGCGGCTCGCTCCTCTACCACTCTCTCTCTTCCCTCTCCAGAGCGAGTTGAGCGGGAGATGGCACTCGATTTTCAAACAGAGAACTTGGAGAGCTCCTCTGATGAGTTCAAAGAGAAGGTTTCTACTGTTCCCCCCTCTAAGGAGCTGGCTAGAGCCGTCCACAAGCCCTCTCTCCTGCCTCTCTCCGGGGAGGAGATGCCCGATATCGATAGGATGGCGGAGCTCTTTTCGGTAGAGGGGAACAAGCTTCCTATCGTCGAGACAATCCGGTATAGCAGCTCCGTCTCTTGGTTAAAGGGAAGGCCAGCTTGGATAGCCGACTACGCCTCTCATTACCACACCTCGCGCCACTTCATCGCTCGCAGTCTCAACGGCAAACCCGACTATCTGTCTCAGAATGTCTCGATCGGCAGTCGCTTCAATGTGCTGCGCCCCGACCGGCAGATCCAATTTCATTTGGTGGCCGATCTCAGCCGTTGCAAGATGGCTCTTTTCTATTACGATCTGGGCAGCGACGAAAGGGTCTGGCTGAAGACCTATCCCATTTCGGTAGGAAAGGCTGATGCTGAGACAGGTTTGGACTCTGTCACCCCAGAGGGTAGTTACAAGCTTGGAGGTAAGGTGGGAATCTACAAAGTGGGGAGCACCGGCTATCTGCAGGGGCAGAAGGCGGAGATGGTGCGCCATTTTGGTACCAGATGGCTTCCTTTTGCAGAGGAGCTGCAGGAAGGCGGCTTATCGGTGAAGGGGTTAGGAATCAGTGGACTGCCCTGGGTTGAAGATTCTGCTACAGGGCTTCTTGTAGAGGATCTCTCCATGCTGAAACAGTATGCAAGTAATGGCTGCATCTGGATGAGTCAAAAAGATATTGAAGAGCTGTTTGCAATTGTGATCACCCGTCCCTGCTTTGTCTCGGTGGTGAAGGATTTCCATCAGGCAGAGTTACCTGGAAAGGAGAAACGATAGATGTCGATGTTGCCCCACGAACGCCAGATTGCCGAATATGAGAAGGCGCTAGAGCAGCTGAAAAGTCAGGCCTCGCCTCTACTTTCTCAACAGGAGGTGGAGAGCCTCGAGTCAAAGCTGACGCAGCTAAAGCAGAAGGTCTATGCCGAGCTGACTCCATGGGAGCGCGTGGCTATCTGTCGCCATCCCGCTAGGCCTAGAACAGTGGACTACATCAAAGCGCTCTGCGAGGAATTTACCGAATTGCATGGCGACCGCCTGTTTGCCGATGACAGCTCGATTGTGGCAGGTTTTGCTAAAATTGGCGGGGTCAGGTGCATGGTGGTGGGACATGAGAAGGGCAAGGACACTGAGACCAGGCTGCAGCGCAATTTTGGGATGCCTCATCCAGAGGGGTACAGAAAGGCGATGCGCTGCATGCGTCTCGCTGCCAAATTTCACCTCCCCGTGGTCTGCTTTGTCGATACGCCTGGCGCCTATCACGGCCTAGCTGCCGAAGAGCGTGGACAGGGATGGGCCATCGCTCAGAATTTGTGGGAGATGTCGGCTCTATCTACGCCGATTGTGGTTCTGCTGATCGGCGAGGGCTGCTCGGGCGGAGCTCTTGGAATTGGGATAGGAGATATTGTGGGGATGCTGCAACACTCCTACTACTCGGTCATCTCTCCCGAGGCCTGCTCTTCGATTCTGTTTAAGGATGCCACCAAGAATGCTGAGGCGGCGAAGATCCTCAAGATGCATGCAGAGGATCTACTCTCTTTGGGCGTCATCGACGCCATCCTGAAAGAGCCGATGGGCGGTGCCCATCACGATACAGCGGCTGTCTACGAGGTGGTGCGCACTTTCCTTCTCGATTCCTGGGCCAAACTGGAAGAGCTATCGACTCAGCAGTTGCTGACTCGCCGTTACGAAAAATTTCGCTCTTTAGGAGCTTGGACCACCGCCACTCAAGAGAGCGTGGCCATCACATCGTAGTTCTCCCGTCCAAACCCTCTTGCCAAGAGGTGAAAGGAGCTGTTACGCTTCAGTCGCCATGAAGCTTCTTTTAAGCGCAGCTCTTCGCAATCGCAGGCATCTTCCGATGTTCCTTGCATCGCTGTTTGCTCTGCTGGCACTGACAGCAGCGAGCCAGATGGAGATGTTGGCTCTGGGTATCATGTCCAATACTGGAGCCGATTTTTTCACCCTCTTCTCTTCAGAAAAGAGCGAAGGCAGAACCCTTTCGGCCGATCAGATCTCTCTTGCCGACGTAGAACAAAAATGGGCCGAGATCGACAAAGATCAGAGCGGCGTCATCTCCAAGCGGATGGCCACTGCCTACATGACCGAGCAGAAAGATTCCAATGTCCTGACCGCTCTTCTGAACCGTGTGCGTGAGAAGCTGGGTCTAGGAAGTAGCCTGGGTAGCCTGGTGACTCTACTTCTCAGCGTGGCCGCATTCAAAGCGATTTGGCTGTTTTTTAGTCGCTATACCACTCAGCTCTTGGCTATACGGATTAGCCGAGACCTGAGGCAGCAATATTTCGAACATATTCAGTCTCAGCCGATGAGCTTCTACCACCAGCACAACATCGGCTCCATCTCTTCGCGGATTGTGGGGGATGCAGCACAGATTGCAGTATCGATCAACTCCTGCATCACCAACTTCTTACAGACCCCCTTCACCATTCTCACCACACTGGGGATGTGCTTCTACATGTCCTGGAAGTTGTCGCTCGTCATCTTTGTCGGCGTGCCAGGGATTGTCCTGCCCATCATCTTCTTTGCGCGGCGCGTGAAGAAGATCTCGCGTCAACTGCAGACCAACCAGGAGCGGTTTGCTTCGGTGCTGATCGATTTTCTGGCCGGTATCCAGACCGTGAAGATCTTCTCGATGGAGGCCTTTTCTCTGCGTAAATACCAAGAGCAGAACGACCGGATGGCGATGCTGGAGAGCAAGACGGCCAAATATGGCCTTCTCACGCGCCCTGTATTGCACGCTGTCACCACCCTCTGCTTAGCCGGAGTGGTGCTCTTTGGGCTCTACACGCTGCATATGACGCTGCCTCAGCTGATCGTCTTCTGCGGTCTTCTGCAGCTGGTCTACGAACCGGTGAAGAAGTTTGCCGAGGAGAACGCCAATGTCCAGCGAGGTGTGGTGGCCGCAGAGAGGATGTATGAGGTGCTTGGTCAGAAGCCGCTGATTCAGGACGCTCCTGGCGCCATCGAGATGAAGAGGCTTCAAGAGAATATCGAGTTCCGCAATGTCTGGTTCCGCTACCAGGGCGACTGGGTGCTTAAGGGGCTCTCCTTCCAGCTGCGCAAGGGGGAAACCCTAGCGATTGTGGGCCCTACAGGAGCTGGCAAATCAACCATCGTGCAGCTGCTGCCGCGCCTCTATGAGGCCGAGAGGGGAGAGATCCTGATCGATGGCCGCCCTGTTGCTGCCTATACACAGAAGTCGCTGCGCGATAACATCGCCTTTGTTTCCCAGAAGCCCTTCCTCTTTTATGACACAGTAGCGGCCAATATCGCCTATGGCCGAGACTACTCCTTCGAGCAGATTGAAGAAGCTGCCAGGCGCGCCCATGCCGATGAGTTTATCCAGAGGCTGCCTAAGAAGTATCAGAGCATGCTGGCTGAGGCGGGGCAGAACCTCTCCGGTGGTCAGCAGCAGCGGCTGGCTATTGCAAGAGCCCTTGTCAAGAGCGCTGGTATCCTGATTCTAGACGAGGCCACCTCCTCCCTCGACGCTCTCAGTGAACAGAAGATCAAGGATGCGATTCTCTCCCTCAAGGGAGAGGTGACCCAAATTTTGATCGCTCACAGGCTCAGCACCATCGATCATGCCGACAGAATCCTCTATCTCGAGGAAGGGCGTAAGATTGCCGAGGGAACAAAAGAAGAGCTGATGGTTAGCTGTCCTCAGTTTCGGCTGATGTGGGAGACCCTTTACCAGCGCGAAACTAGGCGAGCACCTCAACCTTGCGAAATGCCTCTTTGAGCGATAGATTTTCGCTCTTGTCGAAGGCGCCATTCTTTTCCAGCCACTGCACATAGTCTTTGGGCACCTCTGTGAGAGGCTTGCCCTGATGTTTGCCAAAGGGCATGCGGGCGATGCCGCGCGGCGCAGCGGTCATCAGCTCGAGGATCTGTTCGGCGCTGAGATCGTCAGTCAGCAGAGAGAAGACCTCGTGTAGCACCTTCACATCGTCAAGAGCTCTATGCGCCTGGTTAGCTGGGATGCCAAACAGCTCGCGTAGGGCTTGTAGCGAATGTCTGGGTAGATCGGGGCGGAACTTGCGCGCCCACTTCAGAGAATCGATGTAGCGCCAGGAGGGGAGGGTGAGGCCGGAGAGGCGCGCCTCCTGCTCGATAAAGGGCTGGTCGAAGGCGTCGTTGTTATGAGCCAAAAGAATCGCCTCCTCACCGCAAAACTGGATGAACTTCGCCCCCACCTCTTTGAAGGAGCCAGCCCCCGCCACCATCTCATCGGTGATGCCGGAGATCTTAATTGAGTCGGCTGGAATGGGAATGCCTGGGTTGACAAACTGAACGAAGCTCTCCTCGGTTCTGCTATTGAATGCAGCAATCTCGATGATGCGGTCTTTTCCCGGTTTCAGGCCGGTGGTTTCGGTGTCGTAGAAGATTATGTTGAGAGAGGATCGTTCCATAGCTTGTCTATTTTAGGACAAAGGCTCATCATCTTCTTCAACCCAACTTTCGTGCAACATGCATAGAGCCCTTTTTTCCCTTCTACTCGCCCTCTCTCTCACCGCTTCGTTGATCGCAGCAGAGGTGCTACCTCTCTTCACATCACAGGATCATCTGACCGAACGTCTGGTCAAAGAGATCGGGCAGGAGAAGAAGCAGATCTCAGTCGCCATCTACAGCTTCTCGCACAAAAAAATTGCCAAGGCCCTGAAAGAGGCCAAGCAGCGGGGAGTTAATGTAGAGGTGATTGTCGATCCTTTTACCCTGAAGGGGCAGAAGAGGATGCTGCTCGACCTAGCCAAAGCGGGGGTGGCTGTCTATGTTTGGCAGACGCCGCATAAGGTCACGAGAGCCAGCAGCGGTAAAGAAGAGGGACGGGGTATTCTTCATCATAAATTTTGCTTGTTAGGTGATCGCAAAGTCTGGACCGGCTCTTTCAACTTCACCTACTCGGCCGACCACTACCACGCCGAAAACGCCCTCCTCATCACCGATGCGGAAGTCTCTCGCTCCTACATAGGCGAATTTGCTAGAATCAGAGCGCAATCCGAGAGATTACAATGAAAAAATCACTTGTTATATCGTGGCTGGCGCTCCTCCTCTCCTCCTGCTACAGCGGAAGTCAGGATGACGATCTGCATATGGTCCCCGTGACCAACAACCCTCGCCTCATCACCGATCCCAACCGCAACACCTCCTTCACCGGCATGGGTATCTAACCAGGGAAATTGCATGAAGAAATAGCTTGATACTTCTTGACGATATACTGAAATTCTATCCTCAATCGCACCCCGAGGGGGAGTTGTTGCACGAATAAGAACTGTTATCAGACTAAGAAGAAAGTTTCATTCGTTCGAGCAAGCTTATGCTGCGAGAGTGGACCGTCTTCGACTGTGATGAATCCATCCTTGTCGTCCGGGTGTGCACAGCACTACCCGGCGCGACTACGGAGCGCTCGCGACCTCGCAGCCTCTGCCTTCTTTAACCAGCCTTGAGTCGCAGGCGCGTAACAGCCAAGCGATGATGACTTGCTGCGGAGAGCATCTAGCGCCCCCGCTCCGCAGCCCGCT
>DAHXNQ010000086.1 GCA_027365315.1 Rhabdochlamydiaceae bacterium
GACAGTGCTGTGCACGGCCCGGGAGCAAGGATCGAGGGATCGAAGCTGCAGCCGGCCCATCTTATAATGAGCAGTCTGCTCATTCACATCCAACTTCTCCCCTCGGTCTGATAACAGTTCTTATTTGTGCAACAACTCCCCCTCGGGGTGCGATTGAGGGTAGAATTTCAGTATATCGTCAAGAAGTATCAAGCTATTGCTTCATGCAATTTCCCTGGTATGTGGAGTTACTATTTTTTAGGAACGCTATTTGCGCTAAAGTCTTGTTAGGCGAAGCGCTGGAGGCTGAGGAGCATTTTGGATTGATTGGAGCGCATGGTGGCGGGGGTGAGGCGACGAGCAATCGACTCGACCTGCCTTTGGGGCGAGAGGGCCTGTGTCTCGACGAAGGCTCCGCTGATGAGAGCAGCGGCGAGCTGCTCTTCGGAGTCATGCCTCTGGAAGGAGTGGAGGAGAAGAGTGTCGCCGATTTCCCAGGGGTTGCGGAGGATCTGCCATCCTGAGGCCATGGGATCAGTTAGCTGCGGCCCCTCCATCTCGAGTGTACGGGGGGCGGAGCGTCCTTTGCCGAGATGGAAAAGCTGGTAGTGGCCGCTGGCGATGAGCGAGAGCTCGTCGCGCAGGGGATCGAGCAACAGGCAGGAGACGGCGAGAGAGGGGGGAGCACCTTTGCGCATGAGGGCTGCATGCAGTGCCTGCATCAGTTCGATCAGGTCGAAGCCTTCGGCCGGAGGAGCAAAGCGGTACTGCATCCAGGTATGGATGGCTCCCTTCAGCTCGGTGAGATCGAAGAGCGCCTCGACACTGGTCTCTTTGGCCTGTGCGGTCAGGATGGCCGAGCAGCCGCGTCCCAGTTTGAATAGGTCGAGATAGAGGCCCCATTCGCCCAGACTGCTGGAGCGCCAGAATCCCATCTCGATCTTCTCCCACCTAGGAAGGGGGATGGGCAGCAGACGCTGCTGGCATTTTTGCAGCGATTCCAGCAGCTCTTTGGTGAGGTCGTTCTCGGGACGATCCTGTAGCCAGCTGCTCGATTCGATGTAGGTGGTGAGATCGCTGATGAGGTCGACAATATCTTGGTAGCGCTCTTTGGGATCGACAGCGAGGCAGCTCTCGATGATGGGGCGTAATCCTTGGGGAAGGAGGGCGAGATGGATGACGCCTTGGCTCAATTCGCCGACGATTAGCTCGTAGGCGATGACGCCCCAGGAGTAGATGTCGGAGGAGAAAGAGGCCTTTTCAGGAGAGAGCTTCTGTTCGGGACTCATGTAGCCAGGGGTGCCGATCAAGCCTCCTGGTAGGTAAGAGGGTTTTTCTCCCAGTTGGGCGATGCCAAAGTCGACTACCTTCACGGTGCCCTCTTCAGTGATCAGCACATTCTCGGGTTTGAGGTCGCGATGGATCACATTGTGACTATGGAGATGCAGCAGGGCGTAGGCCATCTCTAGCAAAATCTCTAGACTGCGGCGCAGCGAGAGCGACTTTTGGAGAATGAACTGTCTGAGCGATACCCCAGAGAGTAGCTCCATCGCCAGAAAGACGCCATTTTCCCACTCTCCCTGATCAAATAGTTTGACGATGTTGGGGTGGTCGGTCATCGCGATGATCTGCGCTTCGCGCAAAAACTGCTCGCGCAGCTGCGGATGGCTGACAAATTCGGGCGAGAGCACCTTAATAGCGGCGGGAAAGCCGGTGCGACTGTGAACCCCCAGGAAAAGTATGCTCATGCCACCCCGCCCTAGCGCTCCTTCGATTTTGTAGGGGCCGATGCGGGTAGGATGGTGCGCGGAGGTGCGTGCCTCGCTCGGTAAATTGGCTAACGCAACGCCAGGCATGGTGTGCCTTTTGTGGAACTGCGCATCTCCCGAGGAGGTGGAACTCATGATGACCGCCTTAAGGCTTGGGAGATTCTGTGATGCGCACGCCCATCGCTTGGCCGATTTGCACCAGCTCTCCTTTAGCGATAGGCACTCCTCGTACAGTGAGGGTGACCCCCTCTTCAGGACGCATCTTCAGATCGAGGGTATTGCCAGGCTGCAAGGCGAGCAGCTGACCCATTGCCATCTCGAGACGCGCTACCTCGACGCACACCTCTACGGAGAGTTCCTCTAGAGAGCGGGTGGTGACTGCTTGTGCAGGAGCGGGGCTCTCGCCTTTGGGTGTGGTGGCAGGAGCGGAGCTCTCTTCTTCAGATGCGGATGTTTGATCGAAGCTGTGCTCTTCATCGTCATCTCCGAAGAGATGGCCCTCTCCTTCTTCGTCCCAGAGAGGGGTATCAAAACCTTGTGTATCGGAATCGTCTGGTGGGAGTGGTTGCATGGATAGTTCCTCGTAAAGAGCATAGTCGAGCAGCTTGGGTTTGCCCCCCTTCAGCAGCTTGACATAGAGCAGGGTGTGGCTGCCAGATCGCACGTAACAAATGCCCTTTCCCGCTGCAAGATCGTAGGTGCAGTGGTCGAGCAGCAGCAGGTCGCCTTCGCGTAATGCGCGCAGATCAGACGATTGCACCTTGGTCGAGCCCACTTCAAACTGTAGGGTGAGGGGTAGCTCGGGTAATATGGATGGTTGTTGCGCCGGTCCGGGTACGGTTTCGCGCAGCTGGCGCACAAAAGATTCGGGGCAGGCGATCCGACAGGAGAGGGTCTCTCCCTCTTGCAGCGTCAGAGTGATATCGCAGCAGAGCATCGGCTCATCTTGCGGTATAAAAGCCTCTTCGATGCGAAGGAGTTGCCCAAAGACTGCAGCGGGCGATTGATTCAGTTCGACTAGCAACTCGAGCATCACAAAGTGGGCGAAGCCGGCGAAGAGAGGGCTCTCTAGATGGATGCCAATTTTACTATTTGCATGACCATCTGCCTGACTTTGGATAACAGCGCACCGCTCGAGTAGAAGGACTAGATCGCTGCGCGATGCTAAGAAAAAAAGGGGCGTTTGACAAGGACCGAGAGAGAGTGCTAGCTGGTAGGGGCGTTCGCCCAGGCCCTGGAAGAGTTCGCTTGCTCCTAGCGTCTGAACTTTTGCCAGCTTGAGTTGGCAAAACTGTTCCTCTTTCCCTAGCATGCGAGAGAGCGCCTGCTGCGCTCTTTCCCAGGGAAAAGGTGGGAGGTTCCCCCATAGGGGAATCTCTTGCGTCAGAGTGGCCAGTCGCTCCACTTTACCGCGCCATGCTCGTACTATGGTCTCAGTCACAGCCCTCTAGCTCCGCGCTCCAGATGCCTCTTCTTTTCTATGAACTGCGGCGGCTAATCTAGCCAGCTCTTCTCGCTCGCTTCTGAGATGGACTTCGCAGCGGTTCACTTCAAAGGTGAAGGAGCTGGTTGCAAAACTGTTCATCAGAGCACCCACCTGCGAAGAGAGTAGCTCCAGGGCAGCAGGAGAGGCAATCAGCTCGATGTTATAGGCCTTGGGAGCGATAGAATATTCCTTAATGCGAATCTCTAGGCCGTTCAGGGCGGAGCTACCAAATGGATCATCCTGCAGCACCACTACGGTCTCCTCGATATCCTCGCATTTCACGACGGTGATCAGTTCTGCCAGGTAGTGGAAAAGAGATTGTGCAGTTGGGGTAAGTGGTTGGATGGTCTCGACTTCAACTGCCCCAGCGAGTAGGGGATCGGTTTTGGGTAGCAGCGATAGCGCGCTCTCTACATTCCCCTTTCCAGAGAGGAGATCCATAGGCGAGGAGAGCGATTTTTCGGTGATCTCGGTGCCAGTTCCCTGCGTTTTTTGGTAGAGGCTCCAGGCGCTCTCTATTTCGCTAGGATCTTTAGAGGCTGTCTGTTGTCGTTTAGAATTTTTGTTGGCAGTTTCGCCGCGGTGGAACTTGCGGAACTGCTCGGGCTGAGGCTGCCGGCTATGCTCTCGTTTGGGAGGGTGGCAGGGCAGTGGATGAGAAAGAGGAGGAGTGGAGGGTGTCATCTGGATTCGCCTTCTGTATCTGATTCGCCCTCTTGACCGGAGAGCGGCTCTTTGCGCTGAAATTCCCCCTTCTCCGCCGTCTCTGTGGGCAGCACAACTTCCAGTCTCTGCACCTTAAACCTCGGGTCAACGAGGGCGGCGCGAAGGTCGGGGAGCTGAGCGCGCAGCCGTTCGGCAGCGCGGGGGTCTGCTACGATGGTTACATTGAACTCATCCGCTGCAGAAGCGTACCTCCTGACTATAATTTGCGATCCATTAAAAACAGAAGAGGGAATACGACTTGAATAGGTGACCCTGGTCTCTTGTAAGCCATTAGCAAGAGAAACTTGTATTTGACCAACCAAGCGATCCAGCACATCGAGCACTTCCGGGTGCAGACGGGAATAGGCTGTAGAGAAAGGGGAGGGAGCGCCGCTAGGAGCTTCGGCAGGAGCATGGGTGGGCGGTGCAGCTGCGTCATGCAGTCCGGCAATCAGAGGCGTGGCTGTGCTGGGACCAGCGGGGAGAGTGGCCTCTTTTTCCTTTCCCGTCTCTTTTTTCTCGACTCTAGAGGGTAGAGATTCTTTTTCCTGAATCGGTTGTGGAGGCGCTATAGCCTCATGAGGTTTTGTCTCTTCGGCTGTTTCTAGAATCGGTGTTGCAGGAGAGAGGGCGGCTGTGCTGAGCGGCGTAGCTGCCTGCTGTTTGGAAGAAGAAGGTGGGGTGGGAAGCTCCTCTTTGGGTGGCTGCCGAGTGGGGGAAGGCGCCTTTGGAGCTGCCTCTACCGGCTTAGAGGGCGCAGCGGCTGGACTCTTTTTAGCCAGATCTTCTGGTTTGGTTGGCGGCTGTAGTTTTTTGGAAAGGGGGGGCGTTGCTGTCTCTTTTTTCTTTTCGCTCGCGATCTCCTTTTGAGCAGCGGCTTTGCCCTGCTCGCTCCCCTTAGGTTGAGGAGGAGGTCGCCTTGCTCTTCTTGCACTCTCTTCAAGCGCTGCCGCCTCTCTTTCAGTTTCGAGCGCAGCGTCGCTCGACTCTTCTTCTGAGGTGGTCTCTTGCTGAGTTTGCGAAGATTGCGTCGAGGGAGGAGTGAGTGGAGGGGGGATGTAGTGGGCCTCTTGAGAATGTGGGGTAGCTTGTTGCGGTGTTTGTGTTGGCGCAACGGCTCCTTTCATGTCGGTTACTTCTGTAACAGGAGAGGGTGTGACAGCTCCCTTGACTCCGCTGACTCCTTCTTCCGCGGAAGGAGCCATAGATCCCATCATAGGACCTGGCACAGGACCGGGAGCTGTGTCGGCAAAGAGAGCAGGAAAGGGGGCCACATCCGTTTTCTCCTGCTGCCGTTGGGGCTGCTCTGCTCTATGCACTTCACCCTCTCCAGCAGCTGCTTCATTCTCCTCTTTTTTGGCCTCCTCCTCCCCCTGCTTGGTGCCGCGTCGCTTCTGTTCGGGATCGACAGCTTCGACACGCATCATCTGGCGAAATTTCTCGGCGCGCGCCTGCTCGTCGGTCTTGCTTTTGACCTCCTGCGGAGGTTTGCCTTCCGGTCTTTTCGGTCCTTCCACGCCACTACTCATGAGGTTCCCGCGGTTTCGAAACGCGCTTGATTACATGCATCGAGGTGCCTATCTCTTCGGTTCTAAGAGCCTCTTTCTTCTCTTCCTCTTTGCGCATCTCTTTATCCCAATCTTCCCGATGTAGCGAAAGCTTCTCCACTTCTTGCAGCTTTTTCAGCATGTCACCGCGCGCTTTCTCTACTGCCTTTTCAGCTGCATCCACCTTTTTCTTCTGCTGCAGGACCCGATCCTCCTCTTGCTTCAGCTGTTCATCTACCACTTTTAGATAATTTTTCATCCGCTGAATGATGGTGCTGGTGGAGCCGCTATCTAGCTCTTCTCTCAGCTGCTCCAGCTTTTCGGTGCGGTGGCCCAGCACTTTATCGCGCGCCTTCTCGATAGAGGCGAGCTTGTCTAGCTCTAGTTGGTGGAGGCGTCTCTTCTCTTCTAGAACTTTGCGCGTCTCTTCCAGTCGACGAGCTTTGATCGTCACCAGTTGCTCTAGTGGGTAGTTTTGGGTCATGCGCCTCCATCAAGGCTTAAGCAAACAAGAGTTTCATCGCCTCTATGGTCTCCTCAAGGGAGAAATGTTTCCCCAGATCTTGCTTGAGGAAATTCCTGACTTTTTCGATATAGCGGAGAGCAAAATCGGCATCCTTATCAGACCCGGACTTGTATTCGCCAATCCGGACCAGTAGTTCGATCTTGTCATAATTAGACAGCACTTCGCGCAGCTTGATGATCAGCGCCTGGTGCTCTTTCGTGGTGATGTGAGTGAGGATACGGCTGATGGAGGTGAGAACATCGATGGCGGGATAATGTCCTTGACTGGCCAGCTTAGCGGAGAGGTGGATATGTCCATCCAAGATGGAACGCACTTCGTCCGATACCGGCTCATTGATGTCATCCCCTGCAACCAGAATGGTGTAGAAGGCGGTGATCGAACCGCGGTCGGAATTTCCCGAGCGCTCCAGAAGGCGCGGTAGCGTAGCAAAGACCGAAGGGGTGTAGCCAGCTCTTGCAGGAGGCTCTCCGGCAGCAAGGCCCACTTCGCGCACAGCGCGCGCAAACCTGGTGACCGAATCCATCATCAGGATAACGTTGAGTCCCTGATCGCGGAAATATTCTGCGATCGCCGTTCCCACATAGGCGGCATTAAGTCTCAGTTGCGCCGCCTGATCGGAGGTGGAGACCACCACAACAGACCGAGCCATGCCATCGGGGCCTAGATCATTTTCGAGGAACTCGCGCACCTCGCGACCTCGCTCACCGATGAGGGCGATGACATTGACATCGGCCCTGGCGTAGCGCGCGATCATCCCCAGCAGCGTCGACTTACCGCCTCCAGCTGCAGCGAAGATACCGACCCGTTGACCCTGTCCGCATGTCAGCACGCCGTCGATGCAGCGCACTCCTGTGCTCAGAGGCTCTGTAATGAGGCGGCGCTTCAGAGGATCGGGAGGAGGGGCGATGACGGGATAGCTATCCTCGAGCTCTAGGGGTCCCTTGGTGTCGAGATCCATGGGATTACCCCGCGCATCGAGTACGCGTCCGAGCAGCTTGCGCCCTACTTTCACATGAAAGGGGAGGTGAGTCGGAATCACCTCTGATGAGGGGCCGATGCCGCCCATCTCGCCGAGGGGCGAAAGAAGAACTTCGTTTTTTGTGAAGCCCACTACCTCGGCAAAGAGAGGGATGCCGGGTCTTTTAATGAGGCAGATCTCCCCCATCTTCACATTGGGGACGACAGCGCGAATGAGCAGACCAACCACTTCGGTGATCCGACCATGAACCGTGGTGAGTTCGAGATCTTCTAGGTGAGAGAGTAGATCATCAAAATCGGGCCCATGCTCCATCGCTTTTCAAGGCTCCTTATCTAGAGCTGTACGTTGAAGAGAGTCTTGATGTCATCCATCGCTTTTCCAAGAAGCACCGAGGCATATTCGAGCTCCTGCTGAGCCTTATTCATCTTTACCTGCAGAAGAAGCATGTCGCCTGCACTAAGAGAGGTGCCAGACTCATTCATCTTCTTGATGTAGGCTTGAGCCGAATCGAGCTGGTTCTGACCATCGGTCAGTAGAGCCATAAACCTAGAGAGAGGACCTTGTGATGAGTCCTCTTCAGGTTCATCGGGGATAGGTGCTCCCATCTTGGCATTAGCTGAACGCAGATGGTTCGAGGCGTCGGAGAGCTTGTTCTTCAGCAGATATTTCTGTGACTGCTTCAGCTTCAAATTGGGAGTCTGCAGCTGGGTCTGCACATCTCCAAGAGTGATTGTGGCCAGCTTGGCCTGGGTGAGTAGTGTGTCGAGAGTGGGCTGCGTAGCACCAACAGGAGGATGGCCCACCAGCTCCATGGGCGTAGGGCCATGCGGAGCAGTCGGAGAGGGCACATTCTGCATGTAGGTTTGAAAGCGGGAGGCCAGTTCAGTCTCGTCATGAACCCCCCCCGACCCAATTGCTGGGGTGCTCGGAAGTCTTTCGACATCAGGTTTAGGACGGGGAGTAGGTTCGCTCATTTCTTCTTCTTACTGGACTCTTTCTCTGTTTTTCCGCTTTTAGGCGCACTCAGCTCTGCAGGAGAGGGCGTTTTGCGTAAGTATTTTTCGACAAACTGGATGGTGTCTTCCGCCAGTTGCTTGACTGTGGGATCTTTCGCCTCTTTTGCAGCTGCGATCAGCACCTTCTCGCCCTCATCGATTTTATGGGGGGTTAAAGAGAGAGTCAACCCGAGGAATGCCTTGGCCATCTCATTGGCGGGCTCTTTTTTCAGCACCTCCTCAAAATAGCGGCAGGCTTCCTTCAACTCTAGCTTGCAGAGATGGAGGTAGCCCAGACCCACTTGGGGGAAGGTGTTGTCGGGACGTAGCAGCCCCGCTGCCCGAAACAGCTTCACAGCAGCATCTTCATCTGCCTGATTGACAGCGATGAATCCTGCCTCAACCAGTGTGATGTAATCATCTTTGAATTTTTTCTGAAGCTCAGTCATAACAACTCTACTTTTTTCTCCTTGTGATCCGTTCTAGTACCCGCTTGAGGGCGGCAAATGCGTGCAGAAGCGATCCGCAGTCGTCAAACTCTTCAGAAGCAGTTCCCTGCCTTAAGTAGGTTTTGAGTTCGTGAATCTTGGCCTCTGCCACTTTCAGCAGGGCGTGCGCCTTGGTGGGATCTGCCTTGAGCTCCTTTTCAAGCTCAAACTCAAAGGGTGTGTGTGGCTGTTTTTCTAGCCCAAACATAGCGTTATTACCTCAATCATTAGCTGGTGCGCTGGTTCGTAATCGCCTTGCTGATGATAGCCATCACCTGAGCGATCAAGTTGGAGATCGATTCACCCATCTGGGTCACCTGCGCCATCTGGAACTGGAGCAGCAGGAACTGGCCTGGAGTGGCCTGAGAGATCTTACTCGCTACCGATCTGATCTGCTGGACCAGTTGGCTCTGCAGTTGACAGTAGCGCTGGATCAGCGTTTTAAAGGTTAGGGTCGCAAAGTATGGGCTTTTGTCAATACTTTGATGCATGAGTACTCTCCGCTAGGTAATTCGCTATTGTAGATTGTAGTCAATTTTATATTTCACACCATCCTTTTCCAGATGCAGCGAATTAGAAGAGATCTCGGTGATTCTCATTCCGTCCAATTCGTCGCCTACAGAAAGGATGCGGCCTTCGACTACAACAAAATATTGGCCGTTATCTCTTCGGGAGAAGCCGGTCACTTTATAACTTTTGTCAGGAGTGCGCAAAGAGGTGTCGCCCGAAGTCTCCACCACAAAGTTGTTAACTGTTCGTATGCCTGGTAGAGCTTTGATCTCTTGGATGAGATGGTGTAGCTCTGCTGCCGACTTCTGATCGACCAGTCCGGAGAGGAAGAGCTCGCCGTTATTGAGAGTAAACTGCACCTGAGCCAGCTGATGTGCTGCAAGCATGCTCTGGATCCGCATCTCGAGGATGCTTGCGACCACCACCTGATTCTCTAGGCGGTCCAGGTAGGGAAAGCTGCGGTTCATAAAGTCGACCAGCTGCTCACCCTCTTCCGGGGTCTTGAGGTAGCCGCGCAGTACAAATCGTCCAGGAGATAGGGAATAGAGCGAAACCCCTACCCATGCCGGATCGCGCGACAGAAGATCGTTGGTGTTCTGCCAGACCAGTTCATCCACCACAACGCTATTTTCTTGGCTGCTGATGTAGGACTGTGTGCTGAGGTTATAGAGCATCTCCTGCAGATCGGTGGTGGTGAGCACATGCCCTGCTAAAAAGAGCTTGCCGGTATTGTCGTTGTAGGAGAACTGCACGCTCGGGAAGGCCTTCAGCGCCTCTTTTAGCTCGATCGTATGGTCAATGCGGGCAATTTCGATCGATTCGGCATGAAAAAGAGACATCAGCGAAAAGAAGCTAGCCAGAAGAAGAGAGGAGAAGAGACCGGCTAGTACCAAATGTTTGCGGGGGATGACAAGATCTTTCCACGCTTCCTTCAAGACCTCAGGTTGAGGTGCCTCAGAGGAGGGCTGCTGTTCGCTAGGCTGTTCCGCTAGAGGAGAAAAGATGGTTTCGTGCACCTGTTCACGGTCGATCAGAAGCAGCGAGGTGGTGCCTAAAGAGACGAGATCCTGTGAGTGGATCTCGCGCGCAGTGCTGATCAGCTCGCCATTGACTACCACACCGTTACGACTACCCAAATCTTCGATCCAGGCGCGCGCTTCCTCATCGATCCAGAGTTTGGCATGCTGCCTAGAGACGCTGAGATCCTGTAGTAGGATGTCACAGCTGCCGGGATCTTTCCCTAGAATATAGGAGGCTCCTGTCTGCATCTGGAACTCGGCACCTGCGTTGGGGCCCGACACCACTTTGAGGAACCAGCGCGAAGCGGCGCGTAGGGTGCCCTCTAGAGGAAGTATCTCGCCAGCGCCAAAAGAGGTAAGAGGCGAGGACTCTTCGGGAGCCAGAACAATGGAGGGGCGATTCTCTGTAAATCGGAAGAAGGTGCTACCGATCTGGAGAACATCGCCTTCGTGCAGCAGAACCGCTCCTTCCACCACGAGACCATTCTGTGTGATGGGGTTGATCGAGCTGAAGTTCTCTAGCTGAAACCCTTCGGTCGTCGTGCGGACAAGAGCGTGACGTCTAGAGACCATCGGATCTTCTAGAACTACAGCAGCCTCGTCAGGATCGCGCCCCAGTGTCCACTCGGTTCCTTCGGAGAATTCGATCACGAGCCCTGTGAGTGGGCCCTCTTCGGCTACCAGATATCCAATCATGAGAGGCAGATCCTACACAGGAGCATCGCTAAATCCTTGTAAGAAAGAGGCGATACGTGCGCGCCAGTGTTCAGCATAATTGACAACCTCTTCCAGCATCTCCTTAAACTCGATATAGCGGAGATCATAGGTGACTGATTTGGATAGTAAGATTTTTTTACCTTCCAGGTCCACACCGATTGCAGATTCCCCTGTTTCCAGCCCCAGAAAATTCCCTTTCATGAGCAGAGTGAAGAGAGCCTCTTGGTACTCTGTCGGCACGGGTGCAAGCTCGCAGCTTAGAGAGCAGAAGCCCTCCTCTCTCCGCAGAAGCAGAGGAGCTCCTCCTCCTAATTCGAGCAGCAGAGTTCCATCCTCCTGAAAGCAGGGGAATGGCTCCATTTCGAGTTCTTCACCCAAGCGCTGGAGATATTGATCGAAAAGAGAGGGTCCTATCTCCATACCCGTAAGGGTCACATCCTAAGTCTAGGCCTACCGATAGCGGCAGGCCTCATGCCCTTAGTATCAGAAAAGAAGGAGTAAAACGCCATGCTTCAAAAGCAAATGGCGAAAGAAACTAGAGCTACCCTGTAGTAGCTAGCGGAAAAACCGTCTCTCTCCCTATACTGCTCGGACGATGCGAGGCGGCTGCTTGCTTAAGATCGCCTCTTCATCTACCACCACTTCGCGAATGGTGCTGTCAGAAGGCACCTCATACATTAGATCGAGCAGCAGTGTCTCAACGATCATGCGCAGTGCGCGAGCACCTGTTCCCGACTCTTTTGCCTGCTCCGCCATGGCGCGCAGTGCCCCCTCTGTAAACTGAAGAGAGACCGACTCTTCACCAAAGAGATGGGTGTATTGCTTGATGATGGCGTTCTTGGGCTTCACCAGAATTTCCACTAGATCCTGCACGCTCAGTTCGTTGCAATTGGCAATACTATTGAATCGTCCCACAAACTCAGGGATCATCCCAAATTCTACTAGATCTTCTGTCTGCACATTGGCGAGGAGGTAGTTGGTGTCGTGGGTGATCTCTGCTCTCTCGCGACTGGCGTCAAAGCCAATAACACTCTTTCCCAGTCTTTTAGAGATGATTTTGTCTAGATGGACAAACGCTCCCCCTACGATGAAGAGAATATTCTGAGTGTTGACCTTGATATACTCCTGATTGGGATGCTTGCGGCCTCCTTTGGGAGGAACGTTGGCGATAGTTCCCTCGACAATCTTGAGAAGCGCTTGCTGCACCCCTTCGCCCGACACATCGCGGGTGATGGAGACATTGGCTGTGGTTTTGCGAATCTTGTCGATCTCATCCACATAGATGATACCGCACTCGGCTCTGGCGATATCGTAGTCGGCAGCCTGCACCAGACGCAGGATGATGTTTTCCACATCCTCGCCCACATAGCCTGCCTCGGTAAGAGTGGTGGCGTCGGCGATGGCAAAGGGAACATCAAGGATGGTGGCCAGTGTCCTGGCGATCAGTGTCTTGCCAGAGCCCGTTGGCCCCAGTAGCAGTACGTTCGACTTATTGTATTCCACTTCGCCAGGTCTGCTGAGGGCACGGATTCTCTTGTAGTGGTTGTAGACCGCCACAGAGATGGTGCGCTTGGCGCGCTCCTGGCCAATGATGTATTCGTCCAGCTTGTGCTTGATTTCCATCGGCTTTAGCAGACGCATCTCGTGATGAACCGGCTTTTTCTCCACAATCTCCATGCAGAGGCGCACGCAGCGGTCGCAGATGAAGCTGTGTGGTCCGGAGATGAGTTTTTCCACCGCCTCTTCAGGCCTGCCGCAAAAGGAACAGGATGCAGCTGGGGTCTCTTTTCTACTCATGAAAATACTTTATGTTTTGCTGGGAGTTATCGGGGAAGTTTGGGAAGCGATCTTATCGATGAGGCCATAGGCTAGCGCCTCCTCTGCACTCATGTAGAGGTCGCGTTCGGTCTGCTGGATGATGGTCTCGATCGTCTGTCCAGTGTGAGTAGAAAGAATGCGCGCGCACTCTTGCTTCAGTTTGGCAATTTCCTGCGCCTGCAGGGCGATATCGGCAGAGGTGCCGGTTACGGCGCCCAGCGGCTGGTGCAGCATGATGCGGCTACTAGGCAGCGCGAATCGTTTGCCTTTTGTGCCGGCAGCCAGCAGCAGAGCTGCCATGTAGGAGGCCTGGCCGATGCAGTATGTATTAATGTCATACCCCATGAAGCGCATGGTGTCGTAGACCGCTAGACCCGATGTGAGATAGCCGCCAGGAGAGTTGATGTAGAGGCTCACATCCTTCTTAGGGTCTTCGGCCCTTAGGAAGAGAAACTGTGCGATGATGGTGTTGGCCACCTGATCATCCAGCCCTGTGCCCAAGAAGACGATGCGATCTTTCAGCAGGCGGGAGTAGATGTCCATGGCCCGCTCGCCGCGGCCAGTATCTTCAATGACGTAGGGAACGTAGTGGCTGACTTCGATTCCTTCCATTCCGGAAGAAGAAGCGCGATGGCGATGCTGCTGCATGAGGAAAAACCTAAGCTAGATTGAACCGAGCCCAATATTGCCGCTATGGCGCAATTCTGACAACAGAAGCGATCACGCGACCCGCCCCACCATTCTCCCACAACTCCCAATCTCCCTCAACCCCCAGATTTCTAATTATTAAAGATGGAAGAAGGGATAAATATATATGGGCCGGCTGCAGCTTCGATCCCTCGATCCTTGCTCCCGGGCCGTACACAGTACTGTCCCGGTCGCTACGGAGCGCTCGCGAGGGAGCTGGCCTGGGTCTCCTCATCTCAGAAGCGCAGCCTGTAAAAGAATAGAACCTCCATAAGCGGGCTGCGGAAGCATGAAGAAGATCCTGTGGATCTTCGCAATGCGAAGCAGGTGAGCGAAGAGCGAACCGGCCGAGGACAGCTCTCTCGCGAGCGCTCCGTAGCCGCGCGGCACAGTACTGCGTACGGGCCGCCGGCTAAGGATCGAGGGATCGAAGCTGCAGCCGGCTCCTATTTACCTAGGGCTTGGTGGATGAGGTAATCTTGGGCTTTTTCTAGAACCAGGCGCGAGAAGGCTTCGGCCTGACGTACTTCGCCATGATCGTGCAGCTGCACCTCATCGGTGGGACGAACCAGCGCTTCGAGGGGGGAGGTTCCTCCTCCATGCAACTCGTTTGGAGAGATGCCCAGGCGCGCCTCTTGCATCACCTGTTTGCAGAGGTAGAACATGCGCACTGCTTTCTCCGACTGCTCGGCCACGCGGCGGTAGAGCGAACGCTGCTTCTCGGCGTTCATATCTTTCCAGGCGGCGAGGAAATCGACATCCTGAAACAGCTGCTTCATACGGAAGTGGGCTTCGCGCTCGACCAGTGTCTCGGGCAGATCAAAAGAGTAGTGGGTCAGTAGCTGCTCTGTCAGCTGCTCGCGCTGCTTTTCGCGCACATGCTCATCCGCCTGTCGCTCGAGCAGGTCTGTGATGCGCTGGCGCATTTCGGCTACGCTGGATGCACCAAGCTGGCGGGCAAAGCTATCGTCTAGTGGTGGGTAGGTGGGAGTCTCTACAGCGATGATGCGCAGCTCTACCTTTTTAGGAGTGAGCTCCTGCTTGTCGGCGTCGGCCTCTTCCTGACCGTTTTCATCTGGACCGTTTTCATCTGGACCGTTTTCATCCTGACCGTTTTCATCTGGATCGGGTTGGCTTGTTCCCTCAATCACTGCGCCTGCTGTCTGGCCCACCACTAGATCATACATCCAGGCTGCCATCGAACGGCGCACCACTTCGAAACGGGTGTTGGTGAAGAGCTCTTCAGGAGGTTGCTCTTCGGTGATGGTGACATCCAGGCGGATGAAGTCTCCCTCTTGGATGAGTCGTCCTTCTACAGGATGCCACTCTGCAAAAAAGAGCTGCGTCTGACGCATCGTCTCGTCGATCTTCTCATCGTTGACTTCGGGACGCTTCACCTCTTTCAGTTGAAGCTTTTTGGGGTCGACAATAGGCACCTGCGGCTCGGTTTCAAAGAAGAGAGTTAGCTTCGCTCCATCATGCGAATGCTGCTCTGTCTTAAAAGTGATGCGCGGTTCGCGGGCCAGCATCGGCACCTTCGCTAGCTTCTGCGCTTCGGTTGCTGCAATCTTGGCGATCTCTTCCTGCCACTGTTTGTCGAGCTCGGGAGCAAAACGTTTGGCAACTAGTTCGGCAGGAGCATGTCCCTTGCGGAAGCCGGGAATGGCTAACTCCTTGCCTACTTTCTTGAGGGCGTTGCGATACGCCTCGCCTACAAGAGGTTTGTTTGTCGTCACCTTCATCTCTACCCGACATCTCGGTAGAAAGTGAACCTCCACATCGATACGTTCACCGCTATATTGCTGCGAGGTCTGTGTGGGTAGGGAGTCTGCTGAGCCTGTTGAGCTAGCGCTAATTTCTTGAGAGGGAACGTTCATGAAGACGATACAACCAAAATGAGGAAGCGGGTGATGAGGTTCGAACTCACGACCCTCACGTTGGCAACGTGATGCTCTACCGCTGAGCTACACCCGCATCCGAGACGACTGATCGTAAGCGAGAAGCTGCTTTTTTTCAATCAGATTACGTTGACGAATGTTTTTTTTCGCAAGCTTGCGCATTTTCTCCAAAATCTCCACTATCCGTTCGGGGGTGTTCTAACCTCTTGAGTTTGCAAAAAATTGCAAAGCGAGTAGAAAAAATCTTACCATCCCAACGGGTCTGGTCTATGTTGAATTTTCGGAAGCTACGGCAGGATTTTTCCTCGACGATCCTCAAAGAGGGAAGAGATATCTATGATGAGGGCCGGGTCACCGCTGCCAAGCTTGTTCACTTAGATGGCAAGATTCTTCGGATCAATGGCAAGATTGCCGGTCAGTACGACAACCACTACGAGACAGAGCTCGAGATCGACCGCAGCGAGTGCGAGACGATCGATTCCAACTGTGACTGCCCCTATAACTACGACTGCCAGCACCTGGCTGCAATGCTCTTCTACCTCGAGCAGCACCTCGATCGCATCCTCATTGAATTTTCTAAGGAGACGCGGTTGGAGGATCTCTCTGAAGGAGGGCAGCTGGGCGTAGAGGAGCACGCCGAACTTATTGAAAAATTGAAAGAGGCCGAGACCAAAGAGGTTCAACGGCAGGAGGAGCTCTACCAGAAGCAGGTACTCCAAGAATATAGCACCTCGCAGCAGATCCTCGCCGGCTGCCCCTTTTTCCGTCCCGAAGAGAAGCGCGAGACCGATCGGGCCGAGCTGGCCTTCCTCTTTCAATGCCCCCCACTCTCTAACGACTCCGAGATGCGCGGTGTGGTGGAGTTTCAGATTGCACTTAGGCTGCCGGGGCGATCAAAGCCGCTTTACGTCCCTAATCTAAAAGAGTTTTTTGAGTGCCTGCGCTACGGCGAGGTGCTCTCTCTAGGCGGCAAGCGCTACCTTTTCTCGGTTCACTCCTTCGGTGCTCACCACCGGGAGATGCTCGAGACACTGATGGACCAGGCGCGCGTTGCCGAGGTGGGTGCTCCAGAAAAAAATTTACGCATAGGGCAATTGAACCAGACCCTCTTTGGGATAGTGCTAGCCAGACTTCAGCAGATCGCCTCTTCCACGCTGCAGAAGGGTCCTTTCGTCGCCGGAGAGGATGAGCTGCCGGTTCTGCCGGGCGTTTATGAAGGGGGGCTTGAAAATCCCTTACGCTTCTCTCCCGTTCCAGCCTCTCTCCGCTTCCAGATCGAACATATTCCGGCTCCCGCCTCCAAGCTTTTGATCACACCGCAGATTCTGCTCGATCGCGCTGTGCTCTCGACAGAAGAGGTGCGCCTATTTGAGTGTGCGCAGCCGGGACTGCTTCATGGTGGACACTACTACAGTTTTCCTCCCAGCATCACCCGTCATCACCTCAGAAGCCTCCGGTCCATCCGCGATATGACCATCCCGGAGCCGCTCTTTGGAACGTTTGTCGAGAACGCGCTACCCGAACTGAGCCGTTTTGCCGAAGTAACTAACTTGGCGTGCATAGAAAAATTTGTTACTATGCCCTATGTGGGCGAACTGCGCGCCACCTGCAACCTCTCCTTTCTGGATGGCGAGCTGGAGGCGAGTCTCTCCTTCCAGTATGGAGAGCAGTCGATACCGACCCATCTGAAGCAGCTCACCTATCAGCATCTCACCTCCTTCATCACGAAGCAGGGGATTGTAGCGCGCAATTTGGTTGAGGAGCGCCGCATCCTCGATGATCTATTCCAAGATTTTCTTTTCGATCCAGATCAGGGTCTCTATATCACCAAGTCGGATAAAAAAATTGTAGAGTTCATGACCGATCTGGTGCCGCGCTACCAGCACCGCGTGCAGTTCCACTGCCCGCAAAATCTGCTCGATCAGTTTGTCTACGATCAGACGCTCTTCCGTCTTAGACTCACCCATACCGACCGCGTCGATCTCTACGAAATCCGGCTCGAGGTGGAGGGAGCGCTGAAGGGAGTGAAGCTGGAGCTTCTCTGGGAATGTCTCGGAGCGCGTAGAGCCTTCATCGAATTGGATGCAGCCAAAGGTCGCGCTCGTAGAGCGCCCGAACCGGGCAAGCTGCCCAAAATTTTGGTGCTCGACCTCGAGCGCCTCGGATCGGTGATCCAGCTGTTTGACGAGATGGGCATTCAGGTGCTCGAAGATCACCAGATCACAAGGCCCCTCTGGAGTCTCGCCAGTATCGAAGCCTCCTCATTTGATGGGCTTCCTGTCGAGGTTGTCATCTCGGAAAGGCTGCTCGAAATTCGCGCTCAGATGCTGGGAGAAAGACAGCTGGCACTTTCAGAGATTCCATCCGAAGTGTGCGCTCGCCTACGTCCCTATCAGGTAGAGGGGGTCCATTGGCTGGAGCGTTTGAGGCTGATGTTCTTAGGAGGCATTCTGGCTGACGACATGGGTCTTGGTAAAACACTTCAGGCGATCACAGCCATCTCTCAAAACAAGCTACAACATCCCGGTACATCTCTGATTGTCTGCCCCACATCGCTTCTCTACAACTGGAAGGAGGAGTGCGCCAAGTTCAACCCTGCTCTGCGAGTTGTGGTGGTGGATGGAGTACCGACCCAACGCCGCAAGTGGATTGAGGCAGCGAATGAATATGATCTTCTGATCACCTCCTACACATTGCTGCAAAAAGATATCGATCTCTACCAGCAGGTCCGCTTTACCTACACTGTTCTGGATGAGGCGCAACATATCAAGAATCGCGGTACGCGCAACGCGCGCTCGGTGAAGATGGTTCTCTCAGAGCATCGACTGATCCTCTCGGGTACGCCGATCGAAAATTCGCTGGATGAACTCTGGAGTCTATTTGACTTTCTTATGCCCGCATTCCTCGGCAGTTACGACCGATTTGTGGAAAAATATCTGCGCGTTTCTGGTAAAGAACAGACAAAAAATCTGGAGTACCTGCGCCGCAAGGTGGGTCCTTTCATTCTCCGCCGCATGAAGAGCGATGTGCTTAGCGATCTACCTCCCGTTTCGGAACTGGTCTACCACTGCCAACTCAGCCAGATTCAGCAAGAGCTCTACCGCTCCTATGCAGACTCGGCTCGCGACGAGCTGGTCAAATTGGTGCAGCGCGACGGCTTCGATCGGGTACAGATCCATGTGCTAGCCACCTTAACGCGCCTCAAGCAGATCTGCTGCCACCCCGCCATCTTTGCCAAAGACAAGGCAGAGCTGGGCGATTCAGCCAAATATGATATGTTACAGGATCTGCTCCAGACTCTGATCGAGGGAGGACACAAGACGGTGATCTTCAGCCAATACACCCGTATGCTGCAGATCATGAGAGAGGACTTCGAGCAGCGTGGTATCCGGTTTGCCTACTTAGATGGTTCGAGCAAAAACAGACTCGAGGTAGTACGTCAATTTAACGAAGATCCCGCCCTTTCAGTTTTCCTGGTATCATTAAAAGCGGGCGGTACCGGCCTCAATCTGGTGGGTGCCGATACGGTCATCCATTATGATATGTGGTGGAACCCAGCAGTAGAGAGTCAAGCGACCGATCGCGTACACCGCCTAGGACAGAAGCAGTCAGTCTCATCTTATAAGCTCATTACTCTCGGAACTATTGAAGAAAAGATCGCAGAAATGCAGAAAAGGAAGAAGGGCCTCGTCAAGAAGGTAGTGAGCTGCGACGATGAGGCTATCACCAAGCTCACCTGGGAAGATGTACTTGAACTGCTTAAAACTTAGCGGATGTTAAATGGCAAAACAGACCCTTTCTCAAATGCCCCTCAGCGCTAAGTCGCTGCTCGCACTGGTGGGACGCAAAATGCGTGGACAGATGGGGCAGCTCTCCAACTTCTTTGCCAATGACATCGGCATTGACCTTGGTACCGCTAACACCCTTGTCTATGTGCGCGGCAAGGGGATTGTGCTGGCCGAGCCCTCGGTGGTTGCAGTCGATTCGGTCACGGGCGAAGTGCTGGCAGTGGGACACAAAGCGAAGGCGATGTTAGGCAAGACGCCGCGCAAAATCCACGCTGTGCGCCCCATGAAGGATGGCGTGATTGCCGATTTTGAGATTGCCGAGGGGATGCTGAAGGCGCTGATTCGCCGCGTCACCCCTGCGCGCAGTCTGCTGCGGCCCAAAATTCTAATTGCTGTGCCCTCTGGTATCACCGGTGTCGAGAAGCGCGCTGTTGAAGATTCCGCCCTCAGAGCAGGTGCGCAAGAGGTAATTCTGATCGAGGAGCCGATGGCTGCGGCGATCGGAGTAGACCTACCAGTGCATGAACCTGCTGCCAACATGATCATCGATATCGGCGGTGGTACCACCGAGATCGCGATCATCTCTTTAGGAGGCATTGTCGAATCTCGCTCGCTGCGGATTGCGGGTGATGAGTTTGACGAGTGCATCATTAACTACATGCGCCGCACCTACAACCTGATGATCGGACCGCGTACAGCGGAAGAGATCAAAATGACCATCGGCTCAGCCTATCCGCTGGGCGACCACGAGTTGGAGATGGAAGTGCGTGGACGCGATCAGGTGGCGGGGCTTCCCATCACCAAACGGATTAATTCGGTCGAGATACGGGAATGTCTGGCCGAACCGATCCAGCAGATCATCGAAAGCGTGAAGTTAACCCTCGAGAAGTGCCCTCCCGAACTTGCAGCCGATCTGGTCGAACGGGGCATGGTGCTGGCAGGGGGTGGAGCTCTGATCAAGGGGATCGATAAGGCTCTTGTCAAAGAGAGCGGTCTTCCTGTGATTGTGGCACCCAACCCACTTCTTGCAGTCTGCCTCGGTACCGGCAAAGCGCTCGAGTATCTTGAGCAATTCAAAAAGGGCGGCGCTCTTGTTGGCTAAGGGACTGCCTTCAGCAGTTCAAACCTGGCTACAAGAAATGATTGCCCTTTGTCAGCCAGAAAAGGTCCATCTCTGCGATGGATCGGAAGGGGAATACAATGCTCTTCTCCAGGAGATGGTGGCGAAGGGCACCTTTCTTCCACTCTCCCCAGACAAACGGCCGCGCAGCTTTCTGGCACGCTCCCACCCCGACGATGTGGCGAGAGTTGAGGAGTGCACCTTCATCTGTAGCCAGAGCAAAGAGGATGCAGGCCCCACCAACAACTGGTCTGATCCCCAATTGATGCACGCCAGGCTAAAAGGCCTCTTTCAGGGCTGCATGCGCGGCCGCACTCTCTACATCATTCCCTTTTGCATGGGTACGCCTGGGTTTCCTGCGGCGAGGCTAGGAATTCAGGTCACCGATTCTCCCTACGTAGTCTGTCATATGCGGATCATGACCAGCATGGGTGAAACGATTCTCCCACTACTAGAAAAGGCCTCTTTTGTTCCCTGCGTTCACTCGGTGGGAGTGCCGCTCACCTCTGGTGTTAAGGATACCGCTTGGCCCTGTAATCCAGAGAAACGGGTGATTGCCCACTTTCCCGAAGAGCCCTCTATCTGGTCTTTTGGCAGTGGCTATGGCGGCAATGCGCTTCTAGGCAAAAAATGCCTCGCTCTCAGGATCGCCTCGGCGATGGGACGCAAAGAGGGGTGGCTTGCCGAGCATATGCTGATCCTCGGCATCGAAAATCCAGAGGGCAAGAAGCGCTACTTTGCAGCCGCCTTCCCCTCCGCCTGCGGCAAGACCAACCTGGCGATGGTGCGCTCTTTACTACCCGGCTGGAAGATCTCCTGTGTGGGCGATGACATCGCCTGGATTCATATAGGAGAGGATGGGAGATGGTACGCCTGCAACCCCGAAGCGGGAATGTTTGGCGTGGCGCCCGGCACCTCTGCCGTCTCCAACCCCAGCGCCATGGAGGCGATTGCTAGCGATACCCTCTTCACCAATGTGGCGCTAACAGATAAGGGCGATGTCTGGTGGGAGGGGATGACCAAAGAGTCACCCGCTCATCTCACCGACTGGCAGGGGCGTTCTTGGACTCCCGCCTCCGGCATCAAAGCCTCTCATCCCAACGCTCGCTTCACCGTTCCCATTCGTCGTTGCCCCGTCTTTGATCCCACCGGTATCCAGAAGGGGGCCGTACCTCTCTCTGCCATCCTCTTTGGAGGAAGACAGCCGACGCGTGTGCCGCTTGTCTGCGAGGCGCGCAGCTTTGCGCACGGCGTCCTGATGGGTGCTGCGCTCTCTTCGCAGACCACCGCCGCCGCCAAAGGTAAGGAGGGGGTGGTACGGCACGATCCCTTTGCCATGCTGCCCTTCTGCGGCTACCACATGGGCGACTACTTTGCTCATTGGCTCGATATGGGAGCGCGCACAAAGCCCCCTCGCATCTTTCAGGTAAACTGGTTTTTGCAGGATGCAGGCGGAAAGATCCTCTGGCCCGGCTTCAGCGACAATGTGCGCGTCCTCAAGTGGATCTTCGAGCGTCTTGACGATGTCCATCTAGGAAAAGAGCTACCCATCGGCATTGTCCCCGCTTCAGGCGAGCTGGACCTTTCCGGCCTTTCGCTACCAGCCTCTGCACTCGAGCAGCTGGTTGCCTACAACCCTGCCGCCTGGAAGAAGGAGGCCGAAGAGCTGACCCGCTACTTCGCACAATTTGCCCCTCACTTCCCCGCCGCCCTCCAGCAAGAGCTGGATCACCTACAGCAATCCTAGCAAGCTCACATTGTTAGTTGTTCTTAGCGTTACTTGGGCATACTTCGTGTTCGGGGTCCCACCAGAGAAGCCATAAAATGCTACTCTCCTTAATGCCCCAAATGCGATGCCTACCGGTGGTACGAAGAGAATAGAGCTGGTCCAGATCATCCTTTTTAAGCTCTTCCAACCTTTTCTGAGCTTTTGGGACCAGTTTGACAATGTCCACAAGATGAGATCCTTGCGAGGTCAGTTCTTGCCAATTAAGCTTGTGCAAGTCGGATAGCTTCATTAGAAGCCATTGAATCTTCGCGATCTCAAATTGGCGCCATCCCCATGGTCCATCCATGTCCATTTGGTCATATTTGAGTACTACAGAATTTGAGTCGCTGGGAGCTTGGGATACTCGTGGATCCTTGCCTCCTGCAGGAATCCGATCGGCGGCAGCTCTCTTGGAAGGGGCGGAAGAGTGACTTTTCTTAGACATCAAAAGCGATCTCGACGGCAGGAGGAGGGATCTTGACTAGATGATTCTGTGCTTGGCTTCTATGCTGCTGTAGTATTCGTACATACTTGAGAGTTCGATGATAGCATCGCCCCGTTCGCCAGGAGCTAGGCCTCCCCTCGCTTCAATCCAAGGGGTCTCCATATGAGTGAGATCGCTCAACCATTGAGCTGTCTTATTGCTGTAAGCGGTCAGAACGTGATCAATCGTATCTTGCTGGTTGGGTGAGAGGTTGTCCGGATTTCCTTTGGAGAGTTTGGGGGCATGAAAAGAGCCTTTGTGCAGTTGATAGAGCTCTTCAACAACAGGGCCATTTGCCCAGGCTAATATTTTTTCTCGAAACAGAGGTTGTTCATCCCACACGAGCGACCAGGCCTGGCAATAGTAGACGAGCTTCTGAAGTTTCCAGGTAGTCATGGGTCCAGGTCGTTCGTTCAAGATGTAGGCCGCTACATCAAAGACTGAAACAGGATCGTTCTTTTCCATAAGATCTTTCTCACCCCCCAATAGGGTCTATTAGGTTACTGAGACGTTGCCACAAAAGTCAAAAACAAAAAACCCCGTCCTGATCTGAAACGCACTATACAGCGGCGCGGGAGAAGAGCTCGGAGGGCTTAAAGAAGAAGGCCACTTCGATCTGAGCATTCTCGAGGCTGTCGGAGCCGTGTACTGCGTTACAGTCGATCGATTCGGCGAAGTCGGCGCGGATGGTGCCGGGGAGGGCATCTTTGGGGTTGGTGGCGCCCATCAGCTCGCGATTTTTTGCCACGGCATCATCTCCTTCTAGAACAATCACCAGTACAGGGCCGGAGGTCATGAATCCCACCAACTCAGGGAAGAAGGGGCGGTGGGCATGCACTGCATAGAAGGCGCGCGCCTGCTCACCAGAGAGATGCATCATCCTAGCGGCAACCACCTTCAGACCTGCTTTTTCGAAGCGAGAGATGACAGCACCAATCACATCTTTGGCAACGGTGTCGGGTTTCAGAATAGAGAGAGTCTGTTGGATGGTCATAGGATTCTACAAAAATGGTTTTTAGAAGGCCCTACACTATAGCGGAGAGGAGAATTTTGCACCAACTTGAGCTTTTCCTATGGGATAAGCATGATCGTCTGCTCCTAATGAACCACGAGGTTGTTGTGCAGTATGGTGGCTACCCCACTCTGGATGTGGTGAATAAAATTTTAGTTGTTAAGCTGCGCAGCCATGGAGATGTGCTGCTCACTAGTCCGCTCTTTGCTCTGCTGAAAGAGCGCTTTCCCGCCGCCTCCATCGGCGCCTACCTCTATCACGATACGCTGCCGATGCTAGAAGGTCACCCCGCTATCGACCATTTTCTGCTATGCGATCGCAGAGCGAGGAGTGCATCGCTTGTTTCACGCATCGGTAGCGAGCTGAAGCGTCTATGGCAAATTCGCTTAGCGCATTACGACCTGGTGATCAATTTAACCGAGGGAGATCGTGGGGCGCTTGCTGCCCGTTGCTCGAGGGCGAGGATCCGCGTAGGCATGGATCCGGGTAATAGCGGCATACGCGGCAAGGGGTCGTGGTACACTCATCTGGTGAAGGGCTGTCAGACACCCCGCCACACTGTGGAGAGAGATCTCGATGCGCTGCGGCGCATCGGCATCTTTCCACCGCCGGAGGGGCTCGATTTAGTTTTTCAGATTCCCAAAGAGACTATGGCGCGCCTACAAGAACGTCTCGCTGCAGTGGGACTGAGACCGGGGGGGTTTCTTCTTCTGCACCCCACTGCCCGCTGGCGCTTCAAAAGTCTGCCTGTCTCTACGCTAGCTGCTGTGGTAGCGCGCTGGCGTGAAGAGACGGGACTGCCTGTGCTGCTCTCTTCGGGACCTGGGGAAGATGAAATCAGGATGATAGAAGAGATTGCAGCGCAGCTAGATTCTCAGGAGGGAATTGTCTCGTTTGCAGGCACGCTGTCATTGAAAGAGCTGGGTGGGCTCATCTCGCTGGCTAAGGTGACGCTCTCGGCTGACTCAGCGGCGCTGCATCTCGCTTCGGCTGTTAAAGCTCCCATCGTCGCCACCTTTGGTCCCACATCCGAGCTGCGCTGGGGCCCCTGGCGCAACCCTTATGCGCGCATCGTTACCTCGAATCAGAGCTGTCGCCCCTGTTTTCAGGACGGCTGTGGAGGGAGCAAGCGCAGCGAGTGTCTTGTGGCCATTTCTGCAGAGAGGCTAGTCTCAGAGCTTAAAATCGCTGCCGAGGTAGGTTTCGCGAGCCTCGGAGCTGGCCAGTAGCTCTTCGGTGGTGCCCGACATCATCACTCTACCTTCGCGCACCAGGTAGCTGCGATCGACAATCGAGAAGATCTCTCTCGCGTTGTGGTCGGTAATCAATACGCTGATGCCCTTGGATCGAAGCAGCTTGATCAGCTGCTTCAGATCGTTGATGGCGATAGGATCGATGTTGGCAAAGGGCTCGTCCAGCAGCAGCAGCCTCGGTTCAGTAATAAGGGCCCTTGTGATCTCGAGTCGTCTGCGCTCGCCCCCCGAAAGGGTGCTAGCGATCGAACGGGCCACCTTCTCGAGATGAAGCTCTCCCAGCAGCTGCTCCACCTTGCGCCTGCGCTCCTGTTTGGAAAGAGGAAGGGTTTCCAGAATGCAGAGCAGATTCTGCTCGACCGTCAATGAACGAAAGATCGATGGTTCCTGTGCTAGATAGCCCATACCCATCTGAGCGCGCCTATGTACCGGCAAGAAGGTGACATCGCGGCTGAGAAAGAGCACCCGACCTGCATCGGGTCGAATCAGCCCAATCGTCATGTAGAAGGCGGTTGTTTTGCCGGCGCCATTAGGGCCGAGTAGACCCACCACCTCGCCCGGTTTCACAGAAAAGCTGAATCCTCGCGCCACCGGTTTGCCGCTGTAGGATTTCATCAGGCTGTCGACTTCGAGAAGAGAAGAGTTCATAGATCGATATTAAACAAGTTTTTTATATTTTCTCGCTCGGAGGGCTGCAGCTGCATGCGCACCGTGCCGCACCCTTCAATGCGTGGCCCCGTCGGAGCAATGTGCACCACCACCTCCGAGGCGCTTAAAGAAGATCCATCGCGCGGATCGTAACAGAGTACCGGCGAGCCGGTCATGCTGCGCAGCCGCATTTCGCAAAGTTCAGCATCGTAGACCAGCTCGTCCGCCACAGCGTAGCGGGCCACCACTCCCGATTCTCTTTGCAGGATGCGGATGCTGCCCTCTAGGAGTATTCTTTCAGGTTGACCATTCTCTAAAGAGAAGCGTAAAAAAGCCTCCTCGCCATAAACCTCTAGTCCCGCTGCCTCGAAGTAAATTAGCTGCTCGGGATCCTGCGAGGGGCTGGTGAGTCTGCCTCGTCCTCCTTCGCGTTCAAGCTCCATCTTGCCATGCGAGATCAGCCGGTAGGGGAGTGGCGATCCAGGCTGCCTCCATTCTAGCTGCGTCAGTCCCTCGGCTACTATGGTATCGATTAGATTGCCCGCTCGTTGAATCTGTAGCACACCTTCCGAGCGTAAGCTTCCTCCGCCCTCCTGCTGCAGTTCCGAATGTCCTTTCAGCTGCAGGATCGAGCGCTCTTCATCCCACGACATCTGTTCCGAATAGAGATAGATTCGTTGATCAACGCTGATGAACTGACCATGCGCATCTTTGCAAGAGCCAGTGCCTGTTAGAGGATGGAGTAGACAGAGAGGAGTGGTGAGAAGAGCATTCCATCCTCCTTCCGCAATGCTTTTAGCGCGTAGCAGCACCTCTTGCGATAGAGTGAGCTGTTTGATCTCTTTCAGGCTGCCGGTCAGCTCGGCCTGGCCACTTTCAAAAGAGTAGCTGGAATCACCCTCTTTCTTGGGTAGCATCAGGCCGCTGACGCGCTGCATAGGGCCGGAAGAGAGTTTAGCCCTTAGTCCCCTCGCTTCCTGAGTGAGCGAGATTGCCTCTGCTTCCAGCACTCCTTCAGGAAATTCGAGGCGCGCGCCTTCCGAGAGCAGCAGATCCTTTCCATGATAAGAGAGCTCGCCAGCGCGTAGCAGCACACCTTCGAGCGATCCCTCCACCAGCTTCAATCGCTCATTCGCTTCGAGCCTCGAGCCGCGAGTGATCAGTTGGAGTTCGGAAGAGGGTGAGGTGATATAGCAGGGGAGAGAACCCTTCTCCTTATCTTGGATCCAGAACTGTTTGGTGACCGAGGAGCGCAGTTGTTCTGCTGGAAGTTCTGTAGAAGTGATCCGATCATTGATGGCTCTGCGCTTTTGGTAGCAACGTAAATCGTCCTGACTCGCTGTAGAGAAGCGGTAATAGATCCCGCTCACGATGGCTAGCGTGGCGGCCCATGCAATCCATGATCTCGCTCTCACACTGCCACAGGGGCTCCTATAGCCACCTCATGCAACTTGAGCAGCCGCACTAGCAGCGTTTCCATCTCTTCAAATGGAAAGACCGAGGCGCTGTCGCTCTTCGCCTTTTCAGGATGGGGATGCGATTCAATAAAGATGATGCTGCAGCCTGCTGCCACAGCGGCGCTAGCTAAGGTGGGAATGAAGCGGCGATCTCCACTCGAGCTGCCGCCATGTCCACCTGGAATCTGTACCGAATGCGAGGCGTCGTAGCAGACGGGAAAACCATTCTCGGCCAGCAGCGGAATCGAGCGCATGTCGCTGACGAGGTTGTTGTAGCCAAAGGTGGTACCGCGCTCGGTGACAAAGAGCTTGCGGCTGCCACTTTCAACCACCTTCTGAAGGATATTTTTCATGTCCCAAGGGGCCATGAATTGCCCTTTCTTCACATTGACCACCCTACCGGTACGCGCAGCAGCCACCGTTAGATCGGTCTGCCTACAGAGCATAGCGGGGATCTGGAGTACATCGCATACTTCGCCAGTAGCCTTGGCCTCTTCCACCGAATGGACATCGGTTAGAACTGGCACGCCCACCTCCCTCTGCACCCGCTCCAGGATGCGCAGCCCTTTTTCTAGACCAGGTCCGCGGAAAGAGGAGTGGGAGAGGCGATTGGCTTTGTCGTAGCTTGATTTGTAGATAAATTGGATACCCAACCTGCTAGTCAGTTCTTTCAGAAAGTAGGCTGCTGCCAGAGCATGTTCTTCACCTTCGATTACACAGGGTCCCGAAATAATAGTGAAGGGGGCGCCTTCTCCAATCCAAAAGTCTGCTATCTGAACTCGCTCCTGCTCCATCGATCCTTCCTTAAGTATTAGAGGTGGTTGCAAAACTCCAGCCTCCAGCAAAATCGCCCTTTTGGCGTCCCTTGTCGCTGTTCTTCCTCGCCTACCCTCTCGGGTATGGTCTCGTCAGAACAGCAAGGGGCCAGCAAGCTGGCTCTGACAACGGACGCCAAAATCATCGATTTTTCTAGGAGCTGGAGTTTTGCAACCACCTCTTAGCCC
>DAHXNQ010000049.1 GCA_027365315.1 Rhabdochlamydiaceae bacterium
GCATTACGAAGACTCACTGAGTCTTCTTCATGTCTCCGCAGCCTGTTCCGCATTACGAAGACTCACTGAGTCTTCTTCATGTCTCCGCAGCCTGTTCCGCATTACGAAGACTCACTGAGTCTTCTTCATGTCTCCGCAGCCAGTGACTGGCGTTGGTATGGGCGATGTCGGGGCCTAGGATGGCAAAGAGATCGGGGTAGCAGGAGCTGTTTGCAAAACGAGGGAAGAAGTGAGGCGGAGGGAAGCGGCTGACTAGGCCGGGTGAGGGGGCGAAGAAGTCGGAGCCGGAGGCGAGATTGGAGGCGCCTCCTAGCGAGCGGCCGTAGTCGGCATGCCGGGTGATCCAGCTGCCATCCTCTCCCCCGACAAAGGCGGCGAAGAGATTGAGACCAATGAGGCCGCCCCGGTGGATGATCTCCTGCGCCAGCCAGTCGGGCAGGTTGCGCGCTACGTTCTGGATGGCGCGGAAGTTGGAGTGGCTAGCGAGTAGGGGAAGGTTATAACCCTCTTTGTCGATCTGCTGTAGCAGCTCTTCTGCTAAGCGATCGGAGGCGTGGCTGAAGTCGAGGGCGATTCCCTTGCGAGCCATGTAGGCCAGCAGCTTTTTTCCCGCCTCTTTCAGGCCGATGTTGGTGTGGGCTCCGCCGCCAAAGTGGTTCTCTCCGTTCCAAGTGAAGCCGATATAGAGCAGCGGCCCGCCTATCTTCTGAATCGCCTCTAGCTGCTCCTCGAAGGAATTCTCTTCGAGCGGCTCGGCACCCTCAAGGGCGATGGCTCCTTGGATGTGGGGCGCCACCTGCTGAACGAAGAGATCAACCTGCTGCAATATCCTCGAGAAGGGATCTGCCACCTCGTCGGCAAAGAGGGCAAAGGTCTGAAACTGCACTCCCCCCTGCTTAAGCTGAGAGAGCGAGCAGCGCGCTTCGTTGTCCCAGGCGGTGCGATGAGGATCTTCGCTGAGGTAGAGCAGAAGATCACAATGGAGATCGATGACGGGGATCTGAGCCATAGACTTAGAAAGTTAGCAGGATTGGACCTTTTTGCGCTGCATGCCGAGCGGCAACATCAGCAAAAGGACAGGGAAGACCCAGGCCATCACCCAGAAGCAGTCGTTGAGAGCGAGGACAGAGGCCTGCTGGTTGATGGCGAGATCGATCTGAGCAAAAGCCGATTCTTGAGTGAAGCCAAGCTGCATCAGCTGCTGAACGGCAGAGTTGCTCATGGGATTGAGCGATGTAATGTTGACGATGAGGTTGCTGTGGTGGAAATAGGTACGGCGCATCCAGAGGGTGGTGAAGACAGAGGTGCCGATACCGCCAAAAAGTGCGCGGATGAAGTGGAAGATCCCTGCTCCGCTCGCCTGATGCTCGAACGACACATCCTGCATACTGAGGGTGAGCAGCGGTGTGATGAAGAAGAGCATCCCTGCTCCGAAGGAGAAGCGGGAGAAGGCGACCTGCCAGAAGTCCACATCGGTATAGAAGTAGGCTGTGTAGAAGCAGGAGGCCGAAAAGAGGGCAAAGCAGATAGCCAGCATCGGCAACACCCCAAACTTCTTGATCATGTGCGGTATCGAGAAGCTGAAGCAAAAAGGGATGATACCAAGAGGCGCTACCGCCCAGCCGGCCCAGATGGAGGTGTAGCCCATCCACATCTGTAGCCAGAGCGGCATCAATATCACTCCTCCAAAATAGATGGAATAGGAGAGGGCGATGAAGAATAGAGAGAGGGAAAAACTGCGGATCTTGAGTAGCTTCAGATCGAGCATCGGACGCTTATGCCACCACTCCCAGATGATGAGATAGACAAAGGAGACCAGGCTGACCGCAGCCAAAACCCGAATGCGAGGCGAGCGCCACCAGTCCCACTCCTGCCCCTTGTCTAGAAATATCTGCAGCGTGCTCATACTGATCGCCAGCAGAGCGAGACCCATCCAATCAATCGGACCATCCTCCTTCTTGGTTTCGAAGCTCTTCATGGTACGGTAGATCACAAAGGCGCTGAAGAGCCCTACCGGGATGTTGACGTAGAAGATCCAGGGCCAGTAGTAGTCGTAGGAGATCCACCCACCCAATATCGGCCCCAGTACAGGGGCCACCACTACCACGGTGCTCCAAAATGCAAGAGCCGCCACCCGCTTCTCCTTGGGGAAGCATCGAGTGATGAGGGTCTGACTGAGAGGAATCAGAGGTCCCGAGGCTAGCCCCTGAAAGAAGCGGTTCACTACCAGAAGAGGCAGTGTGAAGGAGAGGCCGCAGAACCAAGAGAAGAGTGTGAAGAGAAGAATACCACAGATGGTGAGCCTTACGGTTCCCACCCTCCGCGCCAAAAAGCCGGTGATGGGAAGACCGATGGCGCTTCCCACGGCAAAAGAGGTGATCACATAGGTCCCCTCATCGTTGCTGACTGCCAGATCTCCGGCGATGTAGGGAATCGAAACGTTGGCGATCGAGTAGTCGAGCACATCGATGAAGGTGGCCAGCGCCAGGCCAATGCCCGCTAGGTAGAGAGCGCCACCGCGAAGAGGAGCGGGAGCCTCAGTCTCCATCGATCTCTCGGAAGCCGGCCGACTCGTCGATGGTGAGATTCTCCTTCATCACCTGCTGCACGCACTCCTCGGCGCCATCGATCTGCTCGGCTAGCACTTTCGTGGCATAGAGGGGCTTTTCTGGCTGGGGCTGTTCAAGAGCAACTCTCTCTCCGTGGCGGTCACGCGTCAGCACCGTCACATCCATCGAGAGCCCTAGCCAGAGCGGAAAGCGGCGCACCTGCTCGGGATCAAGCGAGATCCTAACCGGAACCCGCTGGACAATCTTGATCCAGTTGCCGGTGGCGTTCTGAGGGGGCAGCAGCGAGAAGACAGCGCCTGTGCCGGGATTGATCCCCATCAGCCTTCCCTCAAAGAGTACCGAGCGGCCATACATGTCGGCGCGCAGGCGCACCGGTTGACCTATGCGCAGATGTTTCAGCTGTACCTCTTTGAAGTTGGCATCGACCCAGATCTGCTCAAGCGGCACAATCGCCAGCATCGGCGCTGCTGGGCTGACATCCTGCCCCACCTGCACCGAGCGCATGGTGACAATGCCGCTTGCAGGTGAGCGCACCTCGCAGCGAGCACGATTGACAAAGGCATGTCTCACTGCCTCGCTCGCCTTCACCACCATCGGGTGGCTCTCGACGGTGGTACCCTCCACCTGGCTCAGCGCCTCGTAAAATCCATGGACGGCAGCTCGCAATCTTCCATCGGCTGCCATCAGCGCTGTTTCGGAGTGGATGAACTCCTCTTTGGCCACCGCGCCACTCTCGACCAGGGGTCTGCGATCGATATAGTCGGTCCAGGCCTTCATCAGACCCGCTTCGGCCACCTCCAGCTCCGCTTCTAATCTGCGTGCCCTCTCAAAGTAACCGGTGACATTGCGTACGCTCTCTGCTAGATCAGCTTTAGCCGAGGCAAGAGTGAGATCGAAATCGGTGGAGTCGAGCTCGACCAGTAGCTGCCCCTCTTCCACATGTTGCGTCTCATCAAAGTATATCTTGGCCGCTGTACCAGCCACCTGCGGCGTCAGACCGATCATGTTGCCTTGGACATAGGCATCTTCAGTGTACTCCCTATACTCGCCTACTAGTAACCACCAGATAATGATGGCTATACCGATAGCGAGAAAGAGAGCTGTGGCGCCATGGATCCATCTTGTGCTGGTGCCGCTTGGAGGAAGTTCAGCTGCTGCTTCCATACCCACCACCTAGCGCCAGGATCAGTCCCAGCATTGATTTGTACTGTAGCCGCTCCAGCTCCAGCTCCTCATACTCTTTGTTTAAAAGCTCCTCGCAGTAGGGAATCAGATGCAAATCGCTTGTGAGGCCCTGTTCGTTGCGACTCTTCTCTAGCCGAAAACGATGCTCTTCATCTTTTAGATTCGCTGTCTGGAGATCGAGCCGCTCTCGCACCTTGGTGACCACCTCGATCCGTTCTGCCACCTCTCGTGCAGCAGTTAAAATCGCCTGGTTGTAGGCGTAGATCGCCTCTTCATACTCCGCCACCCTCTCCTTCAGCACCGCGCGCCGCTTGCCCCCCGTAAAGACGGGCAGATGCATCGCCGGCTCGATAAGACCCTGGAAGCTGTGGATGTTGAAGAAGCGGTTCATGAAGATGCTATTCAATCCGCCGATCGCGTTGAGGTTGATATTGGGGAAAAAGTCGGCTCGCGCCACGCCGATCAGATCGGCAGCCGCCTCCACACGCCAGATCTGCACCATGATGTCGGGTCTGCGGCTGATCAGATCGATGGGGAGGTTCTGAGGGATGATGCTCTTGCCTTTAGCCGGCACAAAAGGATCTAGGGTGCCGGTCTCATCACTGATATCGCGTGCCGTCAGCTCATTCAGAGAGTAGAGATCTTCAGCAATCTGCTCCTCGAGCAGCTTCATCGATTGCTCCACCTGTCTTACCGCCATCTGGGCAGCCAGCAGCTCATCCTCATTTGCTATCCCGGTAACGCGCCTCTCGGTGGCCATCTTGAGATGCTGCTTTCTAGACTCGATCACCTTGAGCAGCACAGCTTTCTTGGCGCGGTTTGCCTTCAGGTCGAAGTAGTGCTCGGCCACCGATAGGGTGATGATCAGCTTGTTCTGCGCCCCCTCTGCCGCAACAGATTTAGCCTCATTGATCGCAGCATCGAAGGTGAAGCGGTTTTTGCCCCAGAAATCAAACTCGTAGTTCAGCGTAAAGTGGATATCGATTTCGGCCACCACGGCAGGAATGGGAGCGAAGGCGCGGAAGAAGCCATACTTGCTGATGTGCTGATCGGCGTAGTGAGCATCCATGCTCAGCTGTGGGAAAAGCTTGGCGCGCACCGCTTTCGCTCTCTCTTGCGCCGCTATAATCTTCTGCTTCCAGGCGCTGATGGTGGGGTTCTCTATAATCGCCCTCTCCATCAAGACGTCCAGCTGCGGGTCGCCAAACTGCTGCCACCACTGTCTGGCGGGCCACTCGCCCGAGGCAAACATCTCTTCGGGCAGGGCGCTTGCCACCGATCCCATCGGGGCAGAGCGCAACCCTTTTGCCCCAAAATCGGACTGCGTCAGAGCACCGCACCCAGATAGGAGAAGTAAAATAATTATTAGTTTATATTCTTGTCTCATCTCAATTCTCATCTACAGAAGATCTTCTCGAAAAATCAAGCACCTTCTAAGAATGGAGGTATGGAACCAAAATCACCCTTCCTATCTCCCTGGCGTATCCGCTTCAGCGTGGCGCTGCTGATGCTGCTTGCCGCAGCACTGGGAATGGTTCTGACGGTTCTTAGGCAGGATGGCGCCTGGAGCTACTGGGAAAAGGCTGTAATCGGCTTTGCTATCATCTCCCTGCTCTACAGCCTCTATCTGCGGCGCAGCCACCATATCGTCACCCCCCTCACCATCTGGCACGAGATTCTGCAATGGGTGGGACTCCTGGGAACGGTCTATCTAGTGGCCACCTTCGTCAAAAGCGGCCTCATCGGCCGTATTGCAGCCGGCCTTGAGGTGGTGACCCTTCTTGCCCTCACCACCTTCACCCTTGGCATCTATATCGACCCCTCCTTCCTGGTCCTGGGGCTCTTTTTAGGTGGCTTTACCGCTTGCGCCGCCCTTCTTAGCGAGTATCTCACCTCGCTGACAATCCCTCTCATCCTGGTCGCCATAGGCGCGCTCTATCTAATTCTGCGTCTGCATCACAGAAAAAAAGCCTCACCGCACATTTCTGAAAAATCGGACTCCCTTTAGAATCGCGCGCTTGACGCAACTCTACAAAGGGACTCCATGACAGCTTTAGCTCTTCCCACGATACGCACAGAGTATGCGGGGCATATGCAGCTCAATTCTCTCAAAACAGCTCCTGTCCTTGCTAAACGTTGGAGGATTACAGAGTCCAGATCCAATCCCGAGATGGTTGGAAGGGAATTCATTGTGACCAAACGTGGTGAAATAGTAACCCCTTATGGAACGCTAGCGGGTGAAGTGGAGAGAGGTGAGAGTGGGCAAAGGATCCTCCACATGATGGCATCCACTCACCAGTGGATAGAGCGTACAGGTGGCCCTATCAAAATCGCCATCGAGAAGAGGCGGATGCGCGACGACAGCTGGCACTACTGGTTCTCAAACTCGAATGCCGCGCGGTTAAAGGCCTTCTCTCGCCCAGTAGGGGCCTGCCTGCAGCCAGAACAAGAGGGCGAAGGCTTCTATCTTAAACTCCTTACACCGATTAGCCTCTCCAGATATCAGGATATGTTTCTGATCGAGCAACCGGATGAGAGGCGCCGCTCCATCCCATGTCTACTTTCCAAACGAGGCAAGATCTACATTCCAGGGACCACCGATGAAATGAGCTCTACGATCAAATTGGTGATCACAAGAGCGAGATTCGGCTACAAAACAACACTAAATTAAAGTCTCCGGAGACAACCACTTTCTACATTAGCTCACAGTTCAATCGATAACTACTTATAAGGATATTTCTCTATGACTGATAGCGCTTCCCATATAAGCACGAAATGCGTGGCAATGGCCTATGTCCCGCATCGGGATGGCTCGAGAATATATGGAAAACAGTGGCAGGTGACAGCGAGCTCCAACCAACAACTGGTTGGTGAGAAGTTTACGATTCTCACCGATAGTCGCGTGGCGGATAAGAGGCGCAATGTGGTTGGTCGAATGAGACGGGATGGGGATCAAAAATTCATCGAGATAGGCAAGATCTCCTATGTGTGGAGAGAGCGCGACAATAAGCCTGTCAGGATCGAGATGAAGCAGCGGATCATCCATGGTACCACCTGCTACTTCTTCTCAGAAGAGGCTGTCGACCAGTTAAAGAGATTCTCTTCTTTAGCAGCAGAGTGTCTCCAGTTGGAGAGGGACGGTTACTGTTTAAAACTCCGCCCTAGAGGTCAATCTCAAGAAGAGCATACTTTCGAGCCTTTCCGGGAAACAGATCGTCCCATCTGCCTGGATCCTGAAAATGGAAAAAAGACGATCTATATCCCGGGGAGCGCAGATGGAACCAGCCGCATCATCAAACTGGTCATCGAGCGACTGAACGAAGAGAGGTAGGTTTCCGTAAAATTGGATTCTCTCTAGAATTGTCATTCTTTGTTTTTTTCCAAAAAGAGCTGCTCTATGCCTGGTGAAGCCTCCTACATCAATTCTGCTTACCGCGCCATGGTCGTCATCCCTCCCACAGATGGCTCAAAACCGATCTATGGCAAAGAGTGGAAGATCACTTCGAGCTCTAACCAGAAGCTGGTGGGAAAAATGGTGATCGTTCTACGTACAGGAGAGGTGATGGACTCTTGTGATGCTTTGGTAGGAAAGAAGCTGATTAAATTTGGTTATAAGTTCCTCGAAATTTATGGAACAAACTACCTCTGGAAAAAGCGCGTCCATCAGCCTCCTAAAATCGATACCTGGGAAGAGAAAATGGGTGGCGAGGCCTATCGCTACCGCTTCTCACAGCAAGGAGCTGTGCAGCTTCAAGCCTTTTCGCCCATAGCGGGAGAGTTTCTACATCGCGATGACCGCGGCTTCTTTTTGCAACTCCGCCCTCACCCAACAGATCAACAAAAACTTCTTATCCAGCACCCTGATGATCGGCGTTATTTCGACTGTTTAGGCCTGAAGCGAAAGAAGATCCATATCCCACAGGTTGAAGGGACCAGCAGTAGCACGGTCAGACTCGCTATCAAGCAGATGAGAGTTACTTCCTGAAAAAATCGGATTCTCTCTAGAATCGTCCTTCCACTCCTCTAAAAAAGTGCTGCTCTATGTCCACTCCTTCACCTCTTTCAGGTTACATCAACTCCACCTATCTCGACATCGTTGTCACCCACCCTATAGATAGTTCGCCCCCCATCTATGGCAAAAGGTGGAAGATCACAGAGAGCTCCTCTTATCGTCTGTCTGGAAAGATCTTTGTGATTCTTAGCGATGGTCGGATTCTCAATGTAAAAGGAAAGGCTGTAGGCACAAAGAGGCTCGAAGAGATCGATGGAAAAAGAGAAAAAATTCTTTGCTTTGATGCGGGCAACTATTTCTGGAACAGACGCTATAACAAGCCCCAGAAGATTCAGGTTGAGCAAGAGTTGGTGGGCAGCGACTATCACTATCGCTTATCGAAAGCGGAGGCTGTGAAGTTAATCGGTTTCTCGCCCCTCATGCAGTTCTATCTTCGCCACGATGAGACGGGATCCTTTCTCAAGCTAACACCCCATGCAGACAATCCCATAAAACAGACCATCATACCTCCCTTGGAGGGCGTGAGTCCATGCGACTGTTTGTGCTTGAAGCCAGGTAGGCTCCACATTCCAGGGACCAAAGATAGAACCAGTCAAACTGTAAAACTGGCCTTCGAGGCCATCCAACAGGTCTACGTGGAGTAGAAAAACGATCAGCGCTTCTTGGCCACTCTCTTCTGCGGCCGCTTCTCGGCAGCACCCAGAGTGTGTAGAGCCAGCGGACAGCCTAGATTGGTAGCGATCTCCTGCCACAGCTCTACCTCGGTGCGCTTGCTGGTGAAGAAGAAGAGCTGTCTACCCTCCTGCGCCAGCGAAAGCATCGCCTCGGCGATGGCACGGCTGCGCAGCTCGTCGCTCTGCGCCAACGCCTCGTCCAACAGAATGGGAAGTGGATCGGCCTGCGGCTCCTCCTCGAGAAGGAAGGCTAGGCGCAGCGCCAGAAGAATCTGCACCCGCGTACCAGACGAACAGGCCTCGAGGGTGCGCAGCTCGCCTGTGCGCTTTTCGTAGGCCCAGAGAATGGGCCCCTTCGCCTCTTGTGAACGCTTGCCACTGCTGGCTGCAGAGAGCATGGGTGGAAAGCGCAGCTCGTAGGCGCCCGCTGTGAAGCGCGATAAAAGTGCACTAGCGCGAGCAAACAGCTGAGGAGCCGCCTCTCTTTCAAAGCGCCCCGCCACCTCCTGCACCAGATAGGCGCCTAAGGCGCCGCGCGCAAAGCTGCGGAAGGCTCTTTTTTGCGCCTGCTCCGCTTCAGCAAGCGCTCTTCTGGCCTGCAAAAGCTCCCCCTTGCCGCGCGCTTCGTGACCTCGTGACTCGATTCTGCCCATCTCGCGTACTAGCGCGGTGAGCGCCTCTTCCACGCTAGTGAGATGCGCCTGCTTCGCCGAAACTTCCACTTCGCCCACCAGCGGTGGAAGCGAGGAGAGCGCCTCGCCGAGATGCTGCTGGCGCGACTTAAGAGCGCGATAGCTGCCCAGCTGCTCCAGCCGATTCTGTAGCAAAGCCGGCTGACCTGCCGAGCCAGAGCTCGCCAGAAGCTCCACCTGCTGCCCCTTCAGCTGAATCTGCTTCTCCTCCAGCTGCACCACCCTTTCATTCAAACGCGCGATGTCTGCCTTCAGCCGCTCCGCCTGCTGCTGCATCTTCAGCGCACCAGCCACCTTCTCGAAAGCGAGGTGGTGAGAGAGCGTGGCCAGCTCCTCTGGCAGCTTGCAAAGGAGCTCTTCCCGCTGCTGCTCGAGAATACCGAGGCGTTCCTCTTCCACATGCAGAGAGGCCAGCTTGCGCTTGAGGTCCCATAGCCGTGCCACCCCCTCGCCCTGAAGAGCGGTGGGCAGCAGCAGAGGGGGCAGCTCCTTCACCGTTTTCAGATCTTCTTCCAGAACGCGCTGGCGGCGCACCAGTGTGCGCAGAGCCGCAAAGCGACTCCCCTCGACAGCCCCCCAAACAGCAAAACCACCTAGAGCGGCTGCCCAGGCAAAATGGGTCTGCTGCTTCAGATAAAGAGCGCCAGCAAGAAGTGCGTAGGCGAGTAGATGGGCCCATCCACCCAAAGTGGGCACACGCTGCAGATGGATCTGCGTGGCAAACTTGGCAATCCTGCTGGTGAGCTCCTCGCGCTTTGCCTGCTGCTCCAGCTGATGACGCAAAGTGGCCAGATCGAGAGTGCGTAGCTGCTCTAGACCGATGCCAAAGTAGTGGCTGCCCACCTCGAGCTCGTGACTAGCGAGGCGAAGAGAGGTGCGCAGCGGCTCTAGCTCCTGTTCGAGTAGGCGCCAGCTACTGACCATTTCCTCCAGGTGACTGGGCTCGCCAGCAATCAGCGGCTGTTTCAGAATCCAGTCTAGTTCGGCAGCCAGAAGGCTCCGATCGGAGAGCTGCTTCTCTCGCTCCTGCTCGAGATCGAGAAGTTCGCGACCAAGGGCGCTATAGCTAGCCCACTCATGCCCCGCTAGCAGCTCCATCCCCTCGGGAAACTGACCCAGCTGCTCCTCGCAGAGCAGAAGATCGCGTGTCAGCTGCTGCCTGCGCAGGCTCTGTTCCAGATCGGCGCGCACCCTAGCAAGCTCGTCACTGAGCAGCCGCCGATCCTCCTCCATCTGCCCCAGCTGCTGCTCTTCACGCAGCAGCCGCGCCGTCTCCTGCTCTTTTTCCAGAAGAGTCTCGCGCGCTCGCTTTAGCAGCGCCTTTTCAGAGATGCCGGTAAACAGGCCGGCCTCTTTTCTCCAGCCCAGCAGCGTGCCCGCCAGGTCGTAGCCGCCTGTCGCCTCTTTGGCTAACGCCTGCGCTAGATGCAGATCTTCGCTGATCAGTAGATCGCGCAGTGACAGCCCCACAGAAGAGAGCAGCGACGCGGAAAGTTCCCAGCTCGCCTGCTCGGGAAAGGTGGCCACCATGCCACCTCGCACCTCCCGCTGCAGTTCGCCACGGGCGGTCTGCCAGAGAGTGGTAGCCTGCAGTAACTCATCCCTGACCAGTCCAGGTGCCACCAGTTCTGGAAAGAGCATCCTCAGAAGCGTGCGGTAGATGGTGGTTTTGCCGCTTCCATTGGGACCGTAGAGGATATTGGCAGCAGGGCTAAGCGCCTCCATCGAGAGAGAGGGCCCGCCTGCTAAAAAGCCGGGAGCTGCATGAATCGTCAGCGATAGAATCTTCATTTTGTTCCTCCCAGCCATAGATCGAGCGTTTCGGTGCCCACTTCGGTCAGAAGAGCGCGCACCTCTTCCAGAGTGATCTCCTCATCCCCGAGTTCGCGAAAAGATGCCTTCGCCGCCTTTTCGGCCAGCAGCCAGTTGCGGGCGCTCTCTAGGAACTGGGAATCTGCCCCCTCCACCATCTGTGCTAGAAACGATGGAGGATCTTTAGGCGCCCCTTCCAGCTGGAGACTCCAGAGCGGCTTCAGCTGACTCTCCACACTGCTGACAAAGAGCTGCAGCTCTCTTCCGAGGCAGTTGCAAAACCCCAGCCCCCAGCAAAATCGCCCTTTTGGCGTCCCTTGTCGCTGTTCTTCCTCGCCTACCCTCTCGGGTATGATCTCGTCAGAACAGCACGAGCCAGCAAGCTGGCTCTGACAACGGACGCCAAAATCATCGATTTTTCTAGGAGCTGGAGCTTTGCAACCACCTCTTCCTTCTATCCACAAGGGCGGGATCTCTCGCCCCAGCGAGGCGGCCACCTGCGCCAGAAGTTCGCGCGAATTGCTGGTGCGACCTGTCAAGGTGAGGTGTAGCCCCAGCGCCACCGTGAGATCGGGAAGCGGATGTAGCGTTAGATAGGTGCGGAGGCTCTCCTGCAGTCTCTCCTCCCAAGAAAATCCCTCACCGCTGCACTCCAGTTCGATCGGAAGATAGAGAAGAGAGGCCAGTGGCACAAACGATGGATGGCTCTTGCCTCCTGCATCCAATTCGAGAAGCAGCGCTCCGCGCTCTCCTCTCTCGGAGTTATCGAGCGGATAGGGCGAACCTGGATAGAAAAGAGTGGCGGGAGCCTCATACTCCCTTCTCTCATGCACATGGCCTAGTACCCAGGCGCTGTGGGGCATCTTGGCAAACTCCCGCAGCGTCACTGGGGCAAAAACCCCCTCTCTCTTCGCCAGAAGATCGGCATGCAGCAGTCCCAGCAGCAGAGTCTCTGCTTGGGGAGGCGGTAGCTGATAGGTCGAGAGCGGCGAGCGCTGATGATGGGCAGCCTGAAATGACCAGCCGTCGATCCGCACCTTGCTACCGCGCAGCTCTAGCTCGACAAAGCTCCACTTCTCCCCTTCTCCCAAGATGAAGAGTAGCGGATGAGAGAGCCTCTCTTTCAGCCTGCGCGGCAGCCAGTAGTCGTGATTGCCCGCTACCAGCACCACCGGAATCTTTGCATCGAGCAGCCCCCGCAACCCCCGCTCAAAAGGCCTACAGCCCTCGAAAAAATCCTCCTCGCGATCGAAGAGATCGCCCGCCAGCAGCAGCGCATCAATCCGATTCTCGGGCAAAATGGTCCACGCCACCGCCCGCTCCCAAGCGGCCTCAGGCGAAGAGAGAGAGCGCTCCCATCCACTCGGCAGCGTCGCCACCCTGCCCAGGTGCAGATCGGCCAGTGCTAGGAATCTCACTCTATCTACCCCATCCATTACTGCACCTCCAGTTTAGCAATCAGCTGCGCGCTGCACTCACTTAAGAAGGCGCAGGCGTCGCAACAGTGATGAGCCCTTTCGGTTAGAGCATCTGTCAGGCCGCTGAGGATCTGCTGCACCTCGCTACTCAAGGCAAGTCCAGCAAGCTGCATCAACCTAGCGCCCGCCTCTTCTGCCGCCTGCTCCCGCGCTACAGCGCGCTCGGGGCTATCGTCAGGACAGGGGCTCTCTTCGAGGCAGTCGCTACAGCCGGCATCGCATGCGATAGAAGAGAGGCGCGCTAGGGCGTGACGGCAGCTATCCTCCATCCCCAGCTGATCGTAGGCAATCACCTCGCCCAGGAAGATTCGAAAGAGCAGCGCATCGCTGTAAAAGCCAACCCAGGAGCTGACTAGCTGGTCATAACCCGCCTCAAAATCGGCCACCGCCTGTGCATAGAGGCCTGATACGAGATAGCTTTCGCCCCTTGCCGTGTAGAGTGGGGCTAGCTTCCCCTCCTCTTGACGCTCTGGAACAATCGATCTCAGCTCTTTGTAGGCTAGAGCAATCGATTGCGACTCCTCGAGGAGGCTGCTCTCTAGAGCAGCTGCAGCAAGCATTCCAGAGAAGGCCATTGCCATTCCCACGAACCGAAAAATCATCTTCGCCTCCTCACTAAAAACAGCTCTATGGATATCTGAAGAACAGAATCGACACAAGGCCCTCGACAAAGCTGCGAAAGCATGAAGAAGATCCTGTGAATCTTCGTAATGCGTAGCAGACGAGCGAATAGCGAACCGGCTGACTGTTCAAAGAAAAAGTGCGGAAGAGGTAGGATTCGAACCCACGGTCGGCTCACACCGACAGCTGTTTTCAAGACAGCCGCATTAGGCCACTCTGCCACTCTTCCGCAGAGAAATGAAAGGGCGATGGTAACAAGCTACGAGATTTGCGACAACAGACGCATATCATTTTCGAAGAGATGGCGGATATCGCTGATGCCGTAGCGCAGCATCGTCAGTCGTTCTACGCCAAGCCCCCAGGCAAAGCCGGAGTAGACTTCGGGGTCGAGACCGCCATTTTTCAGCACCTCGGGGTGCACCATACCGGCACCTGTCCACTCTAGCCAACCGGAGTGCTTGCAGAGGCGGCAGCCGCTCCCAAGGCAGGCGGTACACTCCATATCCACCTCGAGGCTGGGCTCGGTGAAGGGAAAGTAGCTGGGGCGGAATCGGCAGGGCACATCGCGTCCAAACAGCCTGCGTACAAACTCTTTTAGGGTAGCAAAGAGATCGGTAAAGGCCACATCTTTATCGATGTAGATCCCATCGATCTGGTGAAAGAAGACATGGGCGCGCGAACTGATAGTCTCGTTGCGGTAGACGGTACCAGGACAGACAACGCGGATGGGTGGATTGCTGGCCTCCATCACCCGCAGCTGGATGTTGGTGGTGTGCGAACGCAGCAGCATCGAGGGCGAGACATAGTAGGTATCCTGCATGTCGCGCGCGGGGTGGTCGGCGGGATAGCCCAGCCCCTCAAAGACATAGTAGTCGCTATCGATGTCGGGGCCCAGCTGCACCGAAAATCCTAGATCGCGAAAGATGGCGAGGATCTGCTCGCGCATGAAGGCGACTGGATGTTCTCTTCCCTGAAAATGCTTTCTGCCAGGCAGGGTCACATCCATCTTCTCGGCCGCAAGGCGCGCCCCCTCCTCGGAGAGAACCAGTTTCTCTAGCGCCTGCTCCAACTCTCGCTGGCACTCCTCCTTCAGGTCGTTGACCAGGCGTCCTAGACGGGGGCGTTCTTCGGAGGAGGCGGTGCGCAGCTGCTGCATCAGATCCTGCAAAATCCCTTTTTTACCCAAAAACTGCAGCCTCAGCTCCTCCAGATGCTTGGTGGAGGTGATGGCCGACAGTTGTGCATAAAACTGATTTTTAATCTGCTGGATCGAGTTTTCCATAGTCCGACTTTGTAGCTAGCTACCAAAAAAAAGCCCCTGAAATCATCAGGGGCTCAACTACTCACACAATCTACGATGCACTCTTCATGCGGCGAGAGCCTGCTTAGCGGCCTGAGCCACCAGCGAAAAGGACTCCGGATCGCGAATTGCCATGTCGGAAAGCATCTTTCTGTTTAGCATACAGCCCGCTTTCTTCAGACCGCCTACAAGCTTGCTGTAGGAGATGCCGTTCATCTTTGCCGCTACGGCAATACGGACAATCCATAGTCTGCGGAAATCGCGCTTCTTCTGCTTGCGGTGGCGGTAGTTAAACGCCATCGCCGACATCACGGCATCCTTGGTGAGACGCAGGTGGTTTTTGCGGTCGCCGTAGAAGCCTTTAGCTTTCTTCATCAGCCTTTTGCGTTTGCGGTTGGCTGCTACCGCTCCTGTGGCTCTAGACATGTTATGCCACTCCCATGAGTCGCGCATACATCTTCAGCTGGCCTGCATCCACTACGGAGGACCTGCTGAGTGCGCGTTTTCTGCTCGAAGATTTTTTTGCCAGTTTGTGCCTGCGTCCTGGACGCATGCGCACTAACTTACCTGTGCCGGTCACCTTAAAGCGAGCGGCTACAGCCTTCCGGGTTTTAAATTTTGTCACAATGTTCCTCCCTCTTCTTTCGGGAGCGCAGTGTCGACAAGACGACCATTTGGTTTCGCTGTCGGAGGGGTCTTCTTCTTGACCTTGGCACCGGGAGCCAAGACGGCACTCAAAAACCGTCCCATCATCTTCGCAGGTTCCTCAACAGAGGAGACGTCTGCCAACTCTTCGCAGAACAGATCGATGATCTTCTGACCAAACTCACGGTGCTGCATCTCGCGACCGCGAAATACACAGGTCACGCGCACCTTATCGCCCTCGGCTAAAAATTCGCGGGCCTTACGGGCTTTAGTCATCAGATCATGTTCATCGGTGTTCGGCTTAAGCTTGACTTCCTTAACCTTAACTTGATGCTGCGCTTTCTTACTTTCTTTTTCTTTCTTCGTCTGCTGGTAACGAAATTTACCATAGTCGACGATCTTACAAACCGGAGGATCCACATTAGGGGCGATCTCTACAAGATCTAGCCCTTCCTCTTCTGCAAGAGTTAACGCTTGATGGGTAGGAAGCACTCCTACCTGGTTCCCATTTTGGTCGATCACGCGGACACGAGGTACGCGGATCTCTCGATTGACCCTCAACGCTTCTCCTTCCAATTCCAGTTCATGGGATACGATGCAGTACGGAACTTTTTCCCGCAAGAATCTTCGCAGAAGAGAGCAATAAGGCTCTCTCAAGCGAATGGAGGGCAGTTCCGGACAGCTCCACTTGACCCCCTATTTTCTTAGCCTTGACCCAGGCCACTTCCCAGCTTCTGCTTAAAGAATCTTCTACCTCTCCAATCAGAGCGGGAGCTGGTGCTGAGTTGCTGATTTTCTCGTAGCTGGCACCCATCTTGATGAGCTGCTCTTCCCAGATGGCACTATGAGCGCCCCGCTTGCTACCCGTAGGTGCCAGCAGCTTCCAGCGCACTCTCCACCCTAGACGCTCGTGCAGAGAGGAGAATAGCCCCCACCACTGCCCCAGCTCTTCTGCCTCCCTCTCAAGAGGAGCTACCGAAGCCAGAAGATCGGCAAAGCAGGAGCGAGAAACAACTAAGGATCCGGCTAAAGAGTCCTCATGTGAGGCAAGACAGGGCTTCATTTCGGCAATGCGCGGCGCCAAAGAAAGAAACTTATTGATAGAGAAGCGACCTTCGGCATGGTGACTCACCTCCTCCTCGGGGTGCGGCGTGCGGATGCATTGAAACCCAAAGCGCTTCACCTCTTCGTTCCAGATAGAGAAGAGCGCTTCGCGCTGCCGCTGCCCCTTGGGAGTCCAGATCCAATCGCCTTCTGGGCCATCTGACACCACCCAGCCTGCTTCGGTCACCAGACACATCTCGTCGACCGGCTGTGGTAGCCGCTCCGACTTAAAATAGCTTTTTAATTCTTCTCGCGACGCAAAGGCTGCCAGCCTCAGACGGACCACCTCACCCTCTTCAAGGGAATATATGGGAAAGGCGTCCTGAAATTTCCAGCAGAACGACTGGGGTAATGGCGCCAAATCGCCCGTTACCGGCAGCGCAAAGCTGCCCTGTCTTGCCACAGTCAGTAGCCCCTCGCTGCTTCTTTCCAACTGATCTGCCAGCAGCTCCTGCCCGCCATGACGCATAAGACCCGCAGCGCTGATTGGCACCATCTCACAGAGCTCGACAGGCTCCTCTAACTTTAGTTGAGCGCGCAGCGACTCCTCCAGTAGAGGAAAGAGCTTCTCAGAAAGAGGGAAGGGAAGATGTAGATCGCAGTAGCAGCCAACGCCAAAGTGACCGCTCTGCACCAGCTGTGCATGCGGAAAGAGCGCCACCACAGCTCTTCCTAGCAAGAAAGAGAGATGACGAAGCGCGGGAGTGGTGAGCGTCTGATCCAAAATGAAACAATAAAAGAGTGGGATATAGCTGACTCGAACAGCCGACCTCCACGATGTCAACGTGGCGCTCTAACCAACTGAGCTAATATCCCTTTGGTATAAGGGAGCCCGAATTCTAACGAAAAGAGCCCTTTCCAAGCAAGGAGAGCTTGACTATCCTTTTTGGGTGATGACCCGCTACCTCTCCTCTCCCCGCACCTTTGTCGACTGGATTCTGAAAAATCTTCTTACTCCAGGCTGCTCCGCCATCGACGCCACCTGCGGTAATGGCCAGGATACCCTGAAGCTCTGCCGCCTCTGCCTGACCGAAGGAGGCGAAGAGACCATCTTCGCTATCGATCTGCAGAAAGAGGCTATAGAGCGCACAAAACAGCTTTTACAGGGTCAGCTCACCACCAGCCAACTAAGGCGGGTGCGCTTCATTCACGCCTCGCACGAACGGTTTCCTTTAGAGGCTAAACAACTTCCCATCTCACTAATCATCTACAACTTAGGATACCTTCCTGGCAGTGACCGCAGCCTCACCACTCAGGTGGCTACCACTCTCACAAGCCTAGAGGAGGCCATCAAACTGGTTCGGACGGGTGGCTCGATTCTGATCAGCTGCTACCCAGGCCACGAAGAGGGCCTGCGCGAGGAGGCGGCTCTCCTCAAGTTTACAGCCTCCCTCTCCCCCCGCAGCTGGCTGGTCTCCCACCAGAGATGGCCCAATAGAGAGGCCTGCCCCTCCGTGCTGCTTTTAACTAAAACCCAATAGTTTATACTAAAATTATCTTTCTTAATTGTTTACAATTCTTAATCTTGAGACAATAAAATGACAATAATCAAGAGAGGAAACAGTTATGATGCAGCAACCTTCCCCACGAAGCCGCCTCTGTTACGATAGACTAGAAGCGATGGGCCAGCAGCTCTTCCTGCTTGAGCGAGTGGTGGGGGGGGATGAATTTCTCTCTGCCCGTCTGCAGCAGCTGGGCCAGGTGCGCGAAAAACTGACGGACGAGGCGCTCGAACTGCTGCTGAAAGAGATGGATCTGCCCCTTCTGGAGAGCGCGATGGAGCTGCTGGAAGTGGCTGCTCTGCTAGCGACAGGGCAAATCAAACAGGCGCATAGTCTCGCCGAAAGGTTGCCAGGCCAGCTGCGCCATCTTTTCGTAGAATCTTTAGACGATGAAGAGGCGCCTCTGATGCTCTGTGCGCTGGGTCTAGCGATGGCGCAGACCAGCAGCTGGAGCCCCTCTCAAGAGGAGATCGAAGCGCGCATCGACGAAGCGATGGAGGTACTAAAAGAGTCGATTCTCTTCATGATAACAGAGAGCCTCGGCGACTAGATAGAAACTTCCTGCCACCAATAAAACTCCCTTCTCATTTTCCTGTAGGCCGATCAGCCCCTCTTCCACCGAAGAGAGGCTGATGGCCTTTTCTGAACCTGCAGCAGCCAGCGCGTCTGCAAGCTCTTCAGGAGACCTCAGCCTTGGACTCGCCGCTTTCGGCAGCAGCTGCCGCTCTGTGCGGCGAGCCACCAGTTCGGCAAGAGGCTCTAGCTCCTTATCACGCGAGACGGCCCAGAGTAGAGCGATCGGCTGGCCTGGATGCTCTCTCTCGATCCACTCAAAGAGTCGCATTAGCCCCTCTAGGTTGTGCGCCACATCAAAGAGAATCTTCCCTCTTCGTTCATAGCGGCAGAAAGGCCTCACTAGGGTCCCTTTTTCCACCGCCTCTGTAGAGAGCTTCGTAAAATGGGGACATATCAGCTCTAGAGCCCTTTTGGCGATGGCGGAGTTCTCTTCATCGAAGGTGGAAAACTCTCCTATGACTTGCTCGACCCAGGCGGCAGAAGCTTGAAGAAGCGGCTTCTGTGTCGCTGTGGGACCCAGCAAAAGAGGAGCGTAGCGCCTAGAGATGGCCGCTTTCTCTGCTGCAATCGCTTCGAGGGTAGGGCCCAGCAGATCCTGATGATCCCATCCGATCGAGGTGACCACCGCAAGAAGCGGACGCGCCAGATTGGTGGCATCCAGACGCCCTCCCAGACCCACCTCCACCACAGCAAGATCGACAGCATGCTTAGCAAACAGTTGAAACCCTGCTAGAGTCAGCAGTTCAAAAAAGGAGAGCTCCAATTCTGCGCCATCTGCGAAATCGAACAGCTCCTGAAGCTGCTGCCCCAGCTCCTCTCGAGAGAGAGGAGCTGGATAGATGACGATGCGCTCTGTGATTTGCAATAGATGTGGAGAGGTATACAATCCTACGCGATAACCAGAATGAGAGAGCGCTGCGGCGATCTTGGTGGCGACCGACCCCTTGCCGTTGGTGCCCCCCACCAGGATGGTGGGGTAGCTGAGCTCAGGATGGCTCAGCCACTCTAAAGCGCGCTCCATTGCCGCTAGAGGACGGATCTTCCGAGGCTGACTCGCCAATCTTTCAAGGCGATCAAATGGATCCATAGAGGCCAGCCCTCAGATTGGAAAAGAGCTGCCAGAAGCGCTCTTCATCGACCCAGGAGCTACCCAAAGAGAGAAACGGTTTGACACTTCCATGAAAATCGGAACCGCCTGTCATCAGCAGCTTACGCTTGCGCGCCATCTCCACCCAGCGCTGGCAGACCGACTCGGCAAACTTGCCGTAGTAGACCTCGATCCCATCAAAGGGGCATTGATCGAGCAGACGCTTTACCATATTTCCCTTCTCAGCAAGATGTGGGTGGGCCAGCACCGCCTTACCACCACCATCATGAATCGCCTGAATGGTCTCTTCCACCGAGATGGTCTCGCCTGCCACATAGACAAGCCCACCTTCCCGTAGATAGAGCTGAAACGCCTGTTGGAAATCGGTCACAACTCCCTGTTCGATCAGCCATGCGGCGATATGGGGCCTTCCCAAAATAGCACCTGGAAACTTCTGCTGCAGCTCTTTGTAGGAACAAGAGAGACCCCTCCCCTTCATCCTCTCTAAGATGGCGCGATTGCGCTGCTCGCGTCGCGCTGCGTGGCGTGCTACTAGCGCTTTCAGAGAGTCGGCTCCAGGAAGAAAATCATAACCTAGCACATGGACCGAAGTGCCCAACCAGAATGCGGAAAACTCCACACCGGTCCCCAGAATCAGAGAGCTCGTGCGTGCTGTGGGAAGCGCCAGTTCGTAGGAGTCGATTCTATCGTGATCGGTGATCGCAAGAGCCTTCAGCTTGCGCGAGACAGCCTCTTCGACTAGCTGCTCTGGAGAGAATGTGCCATCCGAGCAGATGCTGTGGCAGTGAAGGTCGGCAAACCTAGGACCGGTATGGAACAACAAGTACCTCTCGCTCCAGCTTCTCGCCACTGATCTCCTCCACACACTGCTGCACCTCCTGCATCAGCTGCAGCACATCGGCTGCCGTGGCACTACCCTGATTGACAATGAAGTTAGCATGCCTATCTGACACCTCGGCTCCGCCCACCCGTTTTCCCTTCAACCCCGCCTTTTCAATCCACATACCTGCGGCGCCCCGCCCTGTGTTGCGAAAGATACAGCCTGCCGAGGGCAGATTGTAGGGCTGGCTGCTGGTGCGCTTCAGCACCATCTGCCGCTGCCTACTGGAGGCCTCCTTGTCGGGTTTCAGAAGAAAGCGGGCTCCCACAACCATCCCTTTTTTGGAACAGCTCTGTAAAAATGAGGTGCGGTAGCTAAATCCCAGCTGCTCATTGCTAAGCTGCTCTAGCTCCCCCTCGGCCGAGACCACCCTGGCCCACTCCAGTACCTGGGAGACATCGGAGCCCATGGCACCTGCATTCATGAAAACAGCGCCTCCCACCGATCCGGGAATGCCTGCTGCAAATTCTAGACCGGCCAAGCCAGCCCGCGCCGTCTGACTACCCAGCAGAGCAAAGCTGTAGCCCCCACCTGCCACCACAGACTCTTCCTCAAAACGGCAACCCAGGATACGATTATAGAGAATCATCCCATCAAAACCGCGATCATCAAATAATAAGTTAGAACCCTTTCCCAGCACAAAGTAGGGAAGCTGCTGCTGGCTGCAGTAGCGCATTGCTTGAGCTGCCTCCTCTTCACTTTCGATCTCTAGAAAGTAGCGGGCAGGCCCGCCAATCCGGAAGGTGGAGAACTCAGCTAGCGGACGCTCTCGCTGGATTTTCGTTTCGATGTTGGACATAGACAGAGTCAAGAACGGCGTTGATGAACCCGCCCGCCTCTTTTGAGGCGTATTTACGGGAGAGGCGAACAGCCTCGGCAATGGCCACTTTGGGGGGGACCGCCTCGTCGCGCAGCATCTCGTAGAGGGCCAGCCGCAGAATCGACCTCTCCACCAGTGGGATGCGCTCTAGGTCGTATGAAGAAGAGTGGGCAGCGATCATCTCATCCAGCTCCTCCTTTACCAGCGCCACTCCCCTCGCACGCAATAGCGCTAGCCGCGCCGCGCTGCGGGGCACATGGTGCTCCGCCATCACAAGCGATAGCTGTTCCTTACTCTCCTCGGCCTCCTCCACAAAGTGAAGGCCAAAGAGCAGTTGCAAAGTGAGCTCGCGCAGCTGTTGCTGAGGCAGTTCCATATTCACCCGAAAAACAGCCCCCTATCCTACCACAACCATCCCTATCCTTCGACATTTTCCCCACACCAACTATTAATTAAAAAAATCTTTCAAAATTGCAAAAAATTCACTCTTAGAAACAAATTCCCCCACACAGCCCAAAACCGGGAGCCTATCGTGAAATTGCCAATATTATTTTCTTCTCTTGCCCTTCTCTGCCAAACCACTCTGGCCGCCTACTCCGATGAGCCGCTGCTGCAATTGGCAGCAGAGACCCTCGAGAACAAGCAGTCGCTGAATCTCCTCCTCCTCGATTTTGCCTCGCTGCTCGAGCAGAACTACTCCTGCGAAGAGGTCTGTGAAGAAATTTTACGACTCAATCCAGACCTGCTCTATCTACAGAATGTCCCGATGGAGGATGCCGCCTACCAGATCTACGATCTCCTCGCCGCCTACTATCCTCACTTTGACGCAGGCAGCTCCCTCTCAGAGGGCTGGATGATCGCCAGCAAATCGGCTATCATCTCCCCCCTGGAGGAAGATCCTCTCCTCCAGGCGCTCCTCGCCACGCCAAATGGTTTTTTTGCCGGAGAGATCAACGGAGAATATCTCGTGAACACAGCCCCCGCCTCCATGTGGGAAGGAAGCCCCGGACGACTCGCCTCCATCACCCGCTGTAACGACGAGAGCTACGCCCTCTACTACTTCAACAGCACTGACCTCTTCTGCGGCGATGTGCGTGGTAATGTGGGTGGGTCGGTCAGGGAAGATCGCGATGGTAACCAAAAAGCGGAAGGACATGTAGAGCTTAACGGAACAACAGATCGCGGTGATACCTGGGGAGCGCGAGGCGAGGCTGGCATGACAAAAGATCGATCAGGTGAAACCAAAACGGAAGCTGGCGTCACGTTTGATTACAACTTTAAGTTTTAACTCGATGACTCGAAGAGATATTGCATTCATGATGGTGGGGGCGCTCCTAACGACTGGAGCGCTTCTCGCCAGTTCTTACTTGTGGCCAAAAAGCCATTATATGCGCCTTCCAGTCTCATTTAGTGATGCTGGAATCCCTATCATTGAGGCAAAACTGGGTGAGGCTTTTCACCCTCTTAAGCTGTATCTAGAATCGCAACATGAGTTGGTTCTTAACGAGCAGTTACTTGCAACACTAGAAAAACGCAAGGCAAGACCATATTCTTGGAAAGATCGTAATGATAATTTGCATAACGAACTCTCTTATTTTCTTCCCAGTTTTAATCTAGGAAATTTGGTCTGGAAAGAGGTCTTTGTTGAAGTTGCCAGTGAAGAAAGGTACAGAGCTGATCTTTTGCGATTAGAAGATCAAGATGAAGAGACCTACCAACCTCCATCATCTGTCGACATAATTGGAGGCACTCTTTTCAGGAATCATGTTTTATTTCTCAATTTCCATGACCAATCGATCGTTGTCTGTGACGATCTTGCAGATCTCAAGCGAGAAGGCATCGCCATGGATCAATGGCGGGAAATCCACCTACAAATCTATCCATGGGCAATCTTCTTGGAAGTAGAGACTGACTTAGGCACGAAACGATTTCGCTTGAGTACGGGAAGCTCGGTCACTGCCATGGCAAGCTCCCAACTTGGAGAGTTGCCTCTTGAGGAAGGGGAATACGGCTTGGAAGCTTACCTGTCATCCAGGTTTTCTCTAAATGGAGAAGAGTTTGGCCCCAAAAAACTCTACCCCTGTGACCTAAATTGTCTAGCCGAAACAGACGGAATAGTGGGTATGGATTTTCTCAAAGAGCATTCGATGATACTGGATCTGCCCAATCAGATAGCCTATATCGAACCTGCTAGCAAGTAGACTTATGCTAATAACAAATAACTTAAGCAGGTGTTTTATGAAGGAGAAGATCTTCACTCTTGATCGCAAAGCAATCCCTGGAGTTAGCCTCGCTCAAGGATCATTGGCATGAATCGAAGAGATTTTGCATCGATGACGATAGGAGCACTTCTAGTATCTGGAATATTCTTCTGTTTCATCTACTTCTCCCCCGAGGACGAGTATACTCGTCTACCGGTCTCCTTCAGTTCCTCGAACGTTCCAATCATCGAGGCCAAGATCGGCGATATCGAATCCCCTCTGGAATTAGATCTAGGATCTAAGCTTGAGTTAAAACTCGACGCAAATGTGCTATCGAAGCTGGAAAAACGGGCTGGAAATCCCATCCATTGGAGAGATCTGAAAGGTAACTGTTATGAATCTCCTTCTCATATTCTCCCTCATATCGAGATAGGAGGTCTTCAGCACTATCGAGTCGTGGCTACGGAAGATAGTCAGGAATGCAATAGGAATACTCTCTTACGGTCTGCAAACCAAGAACAAGAAGAACCTATCATTCATCGAGGCGTTCTTGGGCGCCCTCTTCTAAAAAATAGGGTTTTATTGCTTGATTTTCCAGGTCAGGCGATGGTCGTCTGCAGCAAACTCGATCAACTCGATCGAGAAGAGATCTCGCCTAGAAAATGGCACAAAATTCCCCTAAAGCTCTCACGCTTTGGGATCATCCTGTCCATTGAGACCGATCTAGGCCCACAACAATTCATTCTCGACACGGGTTGTACAGTCACCTTGATCAGAGCATTTCAGATGAAGGAGCCCCCTCCTGAGGAGGAGATATATGGGATGAAGACCTTTACATCATCCAAGTTTACTCTCGCTGGAGAGGAATTTGGTCCTAAGAGGCTTTACCTCTTCGACATTGCACCAGAGTTGTCCGAGGTAGGTGGACTACTGGGCATGGATTTTCTCTCACGGCATAGAATTGTGCTCGACCTGCCTCACCAGACAGCCTACATCGAGCCTGTCAGTCAATAGACCCTTCACAGGGATGTGTGAGGGTGTATGGTTAAAAATTGTTGCAGGGGAGAGATGGTTCTGTTAGGTTGCGGGGTTACCCGAGGTGGGTCGTGCTAGGAATTTTCTTAGATACGGAAACAAATGGTCTCAACCCCCGCAAGCATCGCGTCCTCGAGATCGCTTTCCAGATTCTCAATATCGAGACAGGCGCCTGCCTGGACAAATTTCATAGCTTCATCGCTCTGCCACGTCCTCTTTGGGAGCTGGGCGACCCCGATAGCCTTGCTGTGAATGGGATCGCTTGGGAGGAGTGCTGCAGCGGCACAACGGTACAAGAAACGGAGAGGGCGATTGTCGCCTGCTTTCAGAAGAATGGTGTGCGTCGCGGCGAGGCGGTCTTCATCTGCCAGAACCCCTCGTTCGATCGGGTCTTCTTCTCACAGCTGGTCGATACCGATCGGCAGGAGGAGCTGGATTGGCCCTACCACTGGCTGGACCTCGCCTCGATGTACTGGGCGCTGCGCATCTGGCAGCAGAGCCACGGTCAAGCAAAGGGCTCTCCACCATGGCGTGGGGGTCTTTCTAAGGATAAGATCGCTGAAAGTTTAGGATTGGGTGGCGAACCTAAGCCGCACCGCGCTGAAAATGGCGTGGTCCACCTGATCGCCTGCTACAGGGCACTCATCGGCTTTCCAGGCAGCTGTTCTACCTAGAAGAAGACCAGCTCTGGTCTGGTCTAGTATCTGTTGGGGCCTAGATTCACGAGGGGATCACCTCCACGGTCATCGCTCTTTGAAAAAGCCTGTTCGCAATGTTCGAGGTTAGCCCGGTACTCTTCTTCGACTAGGCGATAGCAACCCCCGCTGGTGTTATCCATTATCTCTGAGGCTTCTTCGTATGTTAGGGCCCCGCCTTTTCAACTCCGAAGTGCAACAACGGTAGCCTCCATTTGGCACCCGTTGAAGACCTCTATGGGTGTCCGAAATTGTAGCACCTTCCGAGATCGATTGTTAAGCCGTTCCTCCACAAGAGCAATAGTTTCATCTGGCACCAAATCAAGTCTCTCATACTTAGGTAGATATTGACGAACAAGCCCATTTGTGTGCTCATTTAGCCCACGCTCCCACGAATGGTATGGGCGGGCAAAAAATACCTTTGCATCAAGATGTCGGCCTATTTCGATGTGGTTCGCGAATTCCTTCCCGTTATCCGCCGTGATCGTGAGCACCTTCTCCTTTACCTCTCCAAGCCGACCTGTTAACGCTAACCCCACTTCCTGA
>DAHXNQ010000111.1 GCA_027365315.1 Rhabdochlamydiaceae bacterium
TCACATTGACATGGTGAAAGTGTGTAGGATCCTCTTCGCCATGGAAAAGATCATCAGAACCGGCCCACAGCACTCTAGAGAGGAGCCAAGGAAGCAGCACGAGCCACAAGAAAATCGGCGCCACAGAACCTCCTGGAAGGAAAGTTGAAGCGGCGACTTTAGAATACAAACTACTTTCTAGCAAGTGCATGCTAAAAAAATAGTGAGCTAAGAGCTACCAGCTACGATAGTGGAGCGCCTCTAAGAGATGATCCCGCTCCACATCCTCCTGAAGAGCAAGATCGGCCAGTGTGCGCGCCACCTTTAAGGTGCGATGTAGGCCGCGCGTCGATAGCTGCATCTTACGCCCCGCCTCATGCAGTAGCTGCTTCAGAGCGGGGGAGAGTGGAATCGATCCATCCAGCTCTCCGGGCGAGAGGGATCTGTTCAGCTTGCCAGACCGCTGCTGCTGTCTCTCTCTTGCAGCTACAACTCTTGCACGCACCACTTCCGAGCTTTCGCCTATGGGGTAGGAGGTGAACTCCTCCAGTGGAATGAAGGGCACCTCCACAAAAAGATCAAACCTGTCCAGAAGCGGACCCGAGATTTTGCCGCGGTATCTCCCTACCTCCAGCCTGCTGTCGCGGCACCCCTTCTGAGGGTGGCCGAGGTAGCCGCAAGGGCAGGGGTTCATCGCTGCAATGACGATAGGGTGGGCCGGCAGCTCAAGACTGTAGTGGGCTCTAGATATACTCACCTTGCCATCCTCGATCGGTTGGCGCAGTACTTCTAGAGAGCTGCGCGGGAATTCGGGCAGCTCGTCCAGAAAGAGGATCCCGCGGTGAGCTAGAGTGAACTCACCCGGCCTAGGACGGGCGCCGCCGCCAATTAGGCCCACCGCACTGGCGGTGTGGTGGGGCGAGCGAAAGGGAGGATCGAGAAGCAGCGCCTGCTCTTTGTGGCTGCCGGCAATCGAGTGGATGCGCGTCACCTCTAGCGCCTCCTCCAGCGAGAGGGGAGGCAGCAGTGAGCGAGCCGCCTTGGCTAGCAGGCTCTTGCCCGTTCCAGGCGGTCCCATCAGGATCAGGTTATGCCCTCCGGCAAGAGCCACCTCAAGCGCCCTTTTGGCACGCATCTGTCCCTTAATCTCAGATAGATCGGGAGATGAACTCTCGCAGTTTCTCTGCCTAGTAGGAAAGGATTCTGGCTGCTGGCTCTTTCCCTCACTCATCATGAGACGCATCACCTGCTTCAGATCGCCGCAACCAAAAGCGGCCACCTCACGCACCAGTGCCGCCTCGCGCGCTGTGGCGAGGGGAGCTAGCAGCCAGCGCTTGCCAAGACGGCGCGAGAGCTCGGCAAAGGCAACGCCGCCCGCTATGCTGCGCAAAGAGCCATCTAGACCCAGCTCTCCCACCACCAGCATCTGCTCCAATAGAGTAGCGGGAATCTGCTCGGAAGCTGCCAGCATAGCTAGCGCAATCGGCAGGTCGTAAAGAGGGCCCTCTTTTTTCAGGTCTGCCGGAGCGAGATTCACTGTAGCAGCCATCTGTAGTGGCATCAGCCCCGAATGATTCAGCGCCGCCGCCACCCGCTCCTTGGCCTCCTTCACAGCCATATCTGGCAGTCCTACCAAGGTGATCTGCAGCTTCTGCGCCTCGCGCAGCTGCACCTCCACTACCACCTCGCGCGCCTCGATACCCCACAGCACAGCAGAGGTGACGCGTGCAAATCCCATAGCAAAACCCCTCACAGCAGACTGAGGCAGCCATTCTATCTCGCAGTAGATTAGGATTCACCCCTGTAAAAAAAAGACCCTCTCTCCGAGAGGGTCTTTTTGACTTGCTGTAGCTAGTAGCTATTCCACTTCGTGAACGAAGTAGGCATGGAAGGCAAAGTTGTTGTTGGGACGTTCGGTCGCAACAAGGTTGACCTTCTTGCCCACATAGGCCTGCAGATTCACCTGCGTGCTGTAGAGGTAGGCTACAGGTAGATCGCCCATCTTCAGGACGAAATCACCCGGCTTGTTCTTCACAGGAGCTGTGTAGGTTTCCAAGATTCCAGATAGCGCGATCGCATCGAGCCTCTCATCGTCGTAGAAATCCTGCATCGAACGATCTTCATTCTGCTGTGCCCAAGTGAGGTAAATTGCCTCTTCAAGCGGTTCCCAAATGCGCATTTTATCAGTCACCTTTTCGGCCGATGCTGCAGAGAGTAGCAGAGAATCAAACTCTTCCTGCACTAGGCTCGAGCTCTCCTCGGCTAGAGGTGCAGCTTTACCGCCATTTTGCGAAGCGTTGTAGGCTTTGGCTTCTAGGTAGGCGATCTTCTTTTGTGTGTAGTTTTCGTTCAGGATCGTCAGAGCCGCTTTGGCCTGGTCGGCAGCTTCTTGGAAGTCGCTGTAATCTTGGATGATCACATTGTAGGCGCGCGATAGCCTAGCAAAATCGATCTCTTCGAACCCTTTGCGCATCTCCGACTTGCTTAAGAGAGCAGCGCTCTCTAGCAGCTGATCCACCGAATTCTTTCTCTTGTCGTATTGCGCCTTCAGCTCGGGGCCGCCCATATACTCGATCAGATCTTTAGCCACCCAGAAGCGGACCCCTGCGGGCAGCGCAATCTCAAGCCACTTGTTGTTCTGTGGAGCAATGGTACCCTGTACTCGGTCGCCAGAATTCAGCACGCCAATTACAGGCGCTTCAAGATTGGGTTCGATCCGGATATTGACATGGTGTCCTTCTACTACATTATCCAGCACAAAGCTGCGGAAGACATAGGCTTTGATATCGGCCACCGGCTCGACAGCCCAAAACCCTTCCGTTTCGCCCACAATAGAGAGCACTGTATTCCTATCTAACTCGCGCACAACGTGGCTTTCCAAATCTGGTTGCACACGTACGCGCACCTTCTTCGCCTTTACCTTTCCGGTAAATGGCTTGAAGGGCAAGTTGCTCTCAACCACCTTAGCTGCCACCTCTTCTTTAGGAGCAGCTGCGGCAGGTGCATAAGCATCGGCCAGTAGAGAAGAACAAGCGCAGGTGACTGCAGAAAGCGAGTAGAGAAGACCTCGAAAATATGACATAGACACGATCCTCCTCAAAGATCCCTAGAACGGGATCTTAGGAGGCGTGCTATTTTCCAGCCAATCTTATTTCGTCAAGGAGGGTAATTTAGGAGCGAAGCACAGCATGCAGATGCACGCAGCCCTGCTCACCACAGGTGCAGCCAACCGGGGTGCCCAGAAAGACATGGTAGCTCTCTTCTTTGTCGAGAGGATGAGAGACGCGATAGAGTCTTTCACCAACCGATTGGATATCCCACTCGCGGAAAGTGAGGTCGGCGTCGGAGACAGGCTCATCTTCTTGTGTCGCGGGAGTATCGGTAGCACCAAAGAGTCGTCCCACCTGACAGTGAGGACAGTTGCATCCTTCGATTGGGATGAACCTCTTCTTCAGCGCCTCACCACTCATCTCGGCCATCTCGCGCATCTTAGTGGTGAGCGCTTCGGGCAGGTCGGGAGTCTGGGAAAGTTCGGGAGCATGCTTCAGCTGCACATCGACCGCTCCATGTAGATCGCTGCTCACCGATTCATTCCGTGCTAGCGCCTGGAACAGGGGAGGAGGAAGATCGAGCGGTGTATTCAGCATGTTGAAGAACATCTCAAAGGGGTTATTCACTGGTAGCGGCACCTCAGCCTGTTTTTCTAGCGAGCGAGCGTGCAGTTCGAAAGCAGCTGCCAACATAGGAGAGGGAAGGTTGGGAATCGCCACCTCCTCGCCATGCTTCAGAGTCACCAGTAGAACGGGGAAGCCATGCTCATCCTGAGCTATTTGCAGTGCACTCACTTCGCCCCAGTTGGTGGAGAGATAAGGGGGGATACTCAAGAGTTTGGAGGTCATCTTAATATTCATAACAACCCTTCTTAAACTAATCACTATTATACAGGATGTTGGTTTTTTGGTCAATTTTTCTAGCGCTCTAAGAATTAGAGTGCTAGAAAATCTGATAACTTCTTTATATTCAGTCAGTTGTGGATTTATTGTTGAAATTAGATCTCTTCACTACACTCCGGCTTAAGAGCGACCTCGCTCGGATGGAGAGATCCCGATGAATCGTAAGACCTACGTCTTGGATACCAACGTGTTACTGCACGATCCCGATGCGATCCAGAAGTTTCGCGGTAATGATGTGGTGGTTCCAATGGTGGTCTTGGAAGAGCTGGATGGCTTCAAGAAGCTGACCGATGAGCTGGGTAATAACGCCCGGCAGGTGATCCGCTTCCTAGATAATCTGATTCAGCAGCGCCAAGGAGAGGTGCGTCGTGGCATCTCCATTCCAGGTGAAATCAATATTCAGGTGACCGTAGAGTCCAGAAATACAGACAACAAGAAGTTTCCTCTCCCGCTCGATCGAGGCTCTAATAAGATCGTTTGGGCGGCAGCGCATCTACAGGATGCAGGGCGCAAGGTGGTGCTGGTCTCTAAGGACACGCTGGTGCGTGTGAAGGCAGAGTCGCTTGGCATTGAGGCGCAAGATTACGAAAGTCTCAAGCACTCCTATGACAAGATGTACCGAGGCTACCGCAAGCTTGCGGTTACCAAGCGCGAAATCGACGAATTCTACCGAGATGGCCGCATTGTCTTAAATGCTCCGCCTACCATTCCAGGAGGCGATGCAGACTGGATGCCCAATGAATACTGCATGATGACCTCTCCCGAAAACTCCTCTGCTGTCTGCCGCTACGATGCTAAATCTGGTCAGATGGTGCCTCTGCTTCCTCTGCAAAAAGACATCTGGGGGGTGCTGCCAATGAATTTTGAACAGCGCTGCGCTATGGATCTGCTTCTTCGCGATGACATCAAGCTCATCACGATGATCGGCAGAGCCGGTACTGGAAAGACACTTCTTGCTCTTGCCGCAGGACTCAGGAAGGTATTTGACGAAGGGGTCTATTCGCGGATTCTCGTTAGCCGCCCCATCGTTCCTCTAGGCAAGGACATTGGCTATCTTCCCGGTACTAAAGAGGAGAAGCTCTACCACTGGATGCAACCGATCTACGATAACCTCGAGTTTCTCTGCCACTCCAGCTCCAACGCCTCTGTTGGTGAAGAGACGCAGAAGTGGATCATGGAGAGCAAAAAGATCGAGATGGAGGCGGTCACCTTCATCCGTGGCCGCAGTCTACCCAAGATCTACATGATCATCGACGAGGCGCAAAACCTCACCCCTCATGAGCTGAAGACGGTGATTTCGCGCGCTGGGCAGGGGACCAAGGTAATTCTAACGGGCGATCCCACTCAGATTGACAACCCCTACCTCGATAAAGACTCCAACGCCCTCACCTTCCTCGTCAGCAAGTTTAAAGATCAGGAGGTCTTTGGCCATGTCTTCCTCGAGCGCACCGAGCGTTCCGAGCTAGCTGCCCTAGCCGCTGAGATTCTCTAGGCACAAAAAAAAGAGCGCGAGACCAGGGAGAGGGATCTCGCGCTCTTGCATTCGATTGATAAACTACTGATGCAGTTTAGCTGCTCTCATTGGTTGCTTCCTAGCAGGAACCTTGCCATCGAACGAGGCATCAGGCTCCACATCGGTCACTTTGCGTTTTGAGAGAGTGCGTTCGTTTGCGTTGCCTCCAGCACCTAAATTCCAGATTGACAAGCTGTATGTTGCAGGATGATAGTCGGGATCATCATCGGGTGCGAGGTGTTCGCGTTCTGGAGAGCCGGTGGGCGAATTTTCTGGCGAGCTGACTGAAGAGCTTGGAGAAACTGTAGGTTCTGAGTCGTCATTACCAGAAGGTTTTTCTTTTGTCTTGGTAGGCGTCTGGAATGGCGAAAAATCGGCTGTTTAATTTTGTTCTCTTGGTCAATCTATTTTACGTATTGATCAGCACAATTTCAATAAAGATACCGAATTGATGAAATCATTATTAATCCGCCTTTTCAACTCTGAAGTGCAACAACGGTAGCCTCCATTTGGCACCCGTTGAAGACCTCTATGGGTGTCCGAAATTGTAGCACCTTCCGAGGTCGATTGTTAAGCCGTTCCTCCACAAGAGCAATAGTTTCATCTGGCACCAAATCAAGTCTCTCATACTTAGGTAGATATTGACGAACAAGCCCATTTGTGTGCTCATTTAGCCCACGCTCCCACGAATGGTATGGACGGGCAAAAAATACCTTTGCATCAAGACGTCGGCCTATTTCGATGTGGTTCGCGAATTCCTTCCCGTTATCCGCCGTGATCGTGAGCACCTTCTCCTTTACCTCTCCAAGCCGACCTGTTAACGCTAACCCCACTTCCTGAGATGTTTTACGACCAGCTTTCTTGAGC
>DAHXNQ010000023.1 GCA_027365315.1 Rhabdochlamydiaceae bacterium
CTGGCTCTCAATGTGACGTCGTAGGTAGCGCATGCGTCTTGCATTTTAAAGATGCTATTGCAATTCTGCAAGGTGTTTTCAGAGACGACTGACTGTAAGTCTGTTACGAGAGGTCGAAGAGAGTTTCGCTGAGGGCGAGGGGCTCTACGGTGGCTGGCTGCTGGAGGATGCGGAGGTGGCAGAGGGCGGCATCGATGTGGGGAAAGATGTTCTCGCTGCCAATCTTCTGCTCGATGCCAACTCGCTTCAGTTCGGCGCGCATGGCGGGGGTGACGCCCGAGAGAAGGAGGCGTCTATTTTGTAGCACGCACTTCTCTTGCAGGTCGTCGATGGCGCGCATAGCAGTGGCGTCGATGAAGGGCACCTTGCGCATGCGCAGGATGAAGAGGGTGGGCGAGGGGCCTAGTTTGTCCATCATCTCCTTGAAGCGCTCCACAATGCCGTAGAAGAAGGGGCCATTGATCTCGAGCACCTCGACGCCGGGAGGGACGCGGCTAGCGTCGATGCAGTCGGGATCGAGAAGGTTGCCCGAGGGGTCGGCAAAGACATCGGAGAAACGGACCGCATGTTCATGTTCGCTCATTCTCTTGATGAAGAGAGAGGTGGAGAGAACAATACCCACCTCGACACCCACTGTGATGTCCACAAAGAGTATCAGGAAGAAGACCAGCGCAAAGACGATGACATCGGTGCGGGGGGCGCGGAAGAACTTCAGGAAGGGTTTGAGGTCGAGCATATTCCACCCCAGCATCATCAGTACGGCTGCTACCGATGCAGCGGGTATGTATTGCATAAGAGGTGCTACAGCAGAAAGTAATACCGCGATGAATAGAGCATGCACTATGCCGGCAAGTGGCGAACGCGCGCCATAGCGTACATTGGTGGAACCACGCGAGAGAGATCCGCTAGAGGGAATACCGCCAAAGAAGATAGAGGCGAGATTAGAGAGTCCCTGAGCAATCAGTTCGCAATCGTGGCGTGCACGCTGTCCTACCATGCCGCTAGTCACAACGGCAGCGATAGTCGATTCGATGGCGATCAGTACCGCTAGCATGACCGAGTCGTGGAAGACCAGTTTGGCCTTCTCTAGAGAGAATGGGGGCCAAGAGGCGGTTGGTAGAGAATTACTCAATGCTCCAAAGCGAGAACCGAGCGTCTCCACATCAAGATGCAATCCCCAGACAATCAGTGCGCCCAGTAATAGAGCCAAAATCGATCCGGGGAATCTAGGAATCCAAATTCTACAGAAGATGAGAACCCCTAGGCTCAGCATTCCGACAAAGAAACTGGCCAGATGGAAGGTGGGAAGCGCTTCGAAGAAGATGATCCACTTTTCGCCAAAATGAGAGGCGTTTCTGCTGAGCGTTAAGCCAAACAGATCGTGAATTTGTGAAGAGAAGATGACAAGAGCTATGCCAGTGGAGTAGGCGATGGTGACCGTATCGGGGATGTACTTGATGAGGCTGCCTAGGCGCGTGATACCGAAGAAGACGAGCAGGATGCCCGCCAGCAGAGTGGCTATCATCAGCCCATCGACGCCATGCTTCTGGACAATGAGAAGGCTAACGACCGCTAAGCTGCCCGCCGGTCCGCCAATCTGGACGCGGCTGCCAGAGAAAAGGGCAGTGAGAAAGCCTGCGATGATGGCCGTGTAAAGGCCGCGGATTGGTTCGACTCCCGTGGCGATAGCAAATGCCACGGCGAGGGGAAAGCAGAAGGCTCCCATCGATAAGCCGGCCAGGATATCATTAAAGATCCCCTTAAAAGAAGGACGCTCCTGCACCCAGGTAATGGTTTGAGGTACAAAGATCTCTGTGAAGAGGGCTTTCCACATGATACCAACGGAAACTACTAAGGACGGGCGAGAACCTTCTCGGCTAGTGGGCTTTCTATTCTTCCCTAATTAAAAGGAAGAGGGTCCACCACAGCGATTTGATTCTACGCTCTCACCTGATTAGTTTCTCCATAATTCTTTTTTGAAAAATCTGCACTGAAGAAAAACAGAAGGAGTGCTGTGATAGTGCTTGCCAAAGCGGGGGTGATCCAGCTGAGTGGCAGCTCGCAGGAGAAGAGGCAGAAGGGGTGAAGACTTTCGAGGAGCAGCTCTGCCAGCCACTGCGTGGGATAGAGTAACCAGCTTCCTAAGCTGGGCAGCAGCAGAGCCAGGGGGAGAGCAGCGAGAAAAAGGATCAGCATGAGCACAGTGCCAAGAGGGAAATAGAGGTTGGTGACAAGACCTGTGAGCGAGGCCGAACCAAAATGGAGCCCCAGAGCTGGCAGTAGCAGTAGGTGGACTGCCAGGTTAGAGGCGAGCATTTTTTTGCAGAGCTGAGTGGCGAGATAGGAGATACCAAGAGGGATGGGTAATGACAGAGCCTCTTCGGTGCGCAGCATTGGTATCGCTTTTTCTAGCCATCTTTCGCAAAGAGGGGTAGCGATGAGGATAGCGGCAGTGGCAAGATAGCTCAGCTGGAAACCGATGTTGCCAAGCGATGCGGGATCGATGAGCAGCTGCAGCGAGAGTGTGAGGCCCAGAATGTTGGGCCCCGAATTCTCCCGTCGCCAGAGGAAACAGAGTCCCATGAAGAGCGAGGTGAGGTAGGCGCGCACCACCGCGGGAGTGGAGCCGAGGAAGAGGAAATAGAGGGTGAGTAGCAGTAGCGAAAGAGCTGTTGCACAAGATCTTGGCAGCAGCGCTCTGAGTGCACGTTCGACTAAGTAGGCGAGCAGAGAAAAGTGAAATCCAGAGATCACCAGAATGTGGATCAGCCCCGCTCTGCGGAAGATCCCCTTCAAAAGCGGATCGCCAATCTGTCCTGTTGTGAGTGCCATGAGAAAGGCGTGAACATCGGGATCCGTGATGTATTGGTGTAGAGTGCTCTCCCACTTTTGGGTTAGCTGATGGCGCAAACCTGCTAGTGCGTAGCTGGTTTCACAAGGTGGCCATGGTCCGCGGCTCTTCATGCGGGCACTACCATTTTGTAGGGAGAGGGTGCCCTCCATCCAAAAATCGGAGGAGAGTGGGGGAAGAGACTGTCCCGCGGGAAGAAAGAGCGAGCAGGGAAATCGTTGCCAATGTTCGAGGCCACTGGTGGGTATAAAATCGAGGCAGACCCCCTGCACAACCCACCCCTCTTGGTAGAAGGTTGCGTGGGGACGCAGCAGAGTCGGATGAAAGAGCGCCTTGCCAGTCACTCGCAACGGCTGTTCGAACAGGCTAGCGGCGGGAGCTTGAGGAGGCCACTGCCGCATCAGATGGTGGTTGTAGAGGGCATAGAGAATGAGAAGCAGCGCGAGAAGTATCGCTTTATGTAGACGCGGTCTTGGTCCTGAAAAAACCGAGAAGCCCAGAAGCAGCGTCGGAAAGAGTAGACCGAGGGAGGGTCTTTGGACCCAGGCTGCCACCAGCAGCAATAGCAGCCCCATTAACAGAGCGGGCGAGCGTCTCCATAACTCCATAGTGGATAGTCACCTGACTCTGAGAGGGTTGTGTACTATTTTAGTTTGCGCAAAAGACCATTTTTTTCCTAAGATCTTCGCGGTTTGATTGGAGGTTTTTTTCTATGTATCCTGTTGCAGGAGTCGGTTCTTGCCAGCTCGATCCATCTGATGCTGTGAATAGCCAGAGATCTGAATGCTATATCTTTGATGCACCTGATTCTCCTCCGCCGCAGCCGAAAGACCAATTGGTGTCGTGTAGACGGCTGCAAAGGCCTAAGATGACGAGCGGAGCTGAACCGCCACCGCGGCCAAAATTAGGTTCGGGATGGTTGAATGCCCTTCGAGAGGAAGAGGAGATATGGCCTCTTTTTCGTCGTCTTTTTGGGAATTCTTCAACGCCGGAGCTCATCCTCGATGCAGCGGTAGATCAGGCGGGCGCCCCGCTGGCTGGTGGTGAGGGTGTAGAGCCACTGCATCAGAACGAAGAAGCGGTTTCTGAAGCCGATAAGATAGAGAATGTGGATGAAACACCAAGCGAGCCAGGCCAGCATGCCGCTGCACTTCAGTTTGCCCATCTGGGCAATGGCGCGGAAGCGACCGATGGTGGCCATGCTCCCCTTGTCGAAGTAGGAGAAGGAGCTTCGCTTAGAGGTTCCGGCGAGCTCAGCCTTGAGTAGCTTAGCGAGGAACTTGCCCTGCTGGATGGCAGGTGGCGCGATGCCGGGAAGAGGGTTGCCCTTGGCATCCTTACAGTGCGCTGCATCACCGATGACAAACAGTTCGGAATGGCCAGGGACCGAGAGGTCGGGCTCCACAATGGTTCTGCCCTGGCGATCGAGTGGTACGCCAATCGTTTTGAGCAACGGCGACGCCTGATTCCCTGCGGCCCAGATGATGTTGCGCGAGGGCAAGAAGAGATCTTCCACCTGGACCCCATTTTCGGTGATGGAGGTGACCTTCTTGCCGGTGAGTACCTTGACGCCGAGCTCTTCGAGAGCCAAGCGCGCTTTGATTGCCAGTGAAGGGGCGTAGGAGGGGAGAATCTCAGGCAATGCCTCCACTAGCCAAATTTGAGCTTTTTGGGGCGAGATTTTGCGGAAGTTGCGCAGCATGGTTTTGTAGGCGATCTCGGCGATGGCTCCCGCCATCTCGACGCCTGTCGGTCCGCCGCCAATCACCACAAAGTTGAGGTAGGGCGCTGCTTTTTCCGGGGTCTCCAATCTCTCTGCTTTCTCGAACGAGATGAGCAGATGCTGCCTGATATGCAGTGCATCGCGCAGCGTCTTCAGCCCAGGCGCATGTTGTTCCCAAGAGTCGTTGCCAAAGTAGCTGTGGCGCGCTCCCACTGCCAGCACCAGGTAGTCATAGGCGATCTCTTCGCCACTGCCCAGTCGTATTGTTTTATCCGCAGCCTTCACCTCCTCTACTTTGCCCATCAGTACGGTGGCATTTTCCTGATCGCGCAGAATCTCGCGGATCGGCACAGCGATATCAGCGGGAGAGAGGGCAGCACTAGCCACCTGGTAGAGCAGTGGCTGGAATAGATGGTGGTTGGTGTGGTCGATCAGCAAGATCTCTGCATCGGCCCTTTTCAGGCCTCTAGCAACAGTGAGACCTCCAAATCCTCCCCCAACAATCACGACGCGCTTTGGCATCTCTCCTCCACAACTCATCAGCGCGATGTTCGATGAACAGCCTCTTTTACGCAAGGCCAGTGCTATCTGAGAAAGCCAACCAGAGGGGCGTTATTGCGCAAATCTACGCAACGCAACAAGGCGCTGTATGGTGAATCAACGAACCGATATTAAAAATCACATACGTGGGATTCTGAAAACCTATGGAATCTGCCTCGGTGCGATCAGGGAAATTGCATGAAGAAATAGCTTGATACTTCTTGACGATATACTGAAATTCTACCCTCAATCGCCCCCCGAGGGGGAGTTGTTGCACGAATAAGAACTGTTATCAGACTAAGAAGAAAGTTTCATTCGTTCGAGCAA
>DAHXNQ010000027.1 GCA_027365315.1 Rhabdochlamydiaceae bacterium
CAACAGAGCATAGGGGGCTGCGCCCCCTAGCAAGGGGCAAAGCCCCTTGCTACCCCCCTGCTTTTGAGGGGAGGGAAATGAAAACTTGTGAGGTAAACAAGTTTCGGCCTGAAAACTGTCTAGACAAATGGGTCCACCATAACTTGATACATCGCAGCTTGTTCCCTTCGAGCAACAGTCGGTCTCCCCTCCTGCCGAGGTGTAGTCTTCGAAAGGGGAGGGCAGTGAGCGTTCGTTGGATTACTTTCTTCGTTTTGCCTCTTCCTTTGCACGTTTTTCAGCCTGCTTACGCTCCTTCGCTTGACAATTTTTCTCCTCTTTTTGGCGGTTATATTCTGCTAAGTTCTCATGAGACGGACAGTTTGGATTATCACATCCGAAGGCATGGATGATCTGTTTGCGGCCGCAAAGGGGGCAGGGAGAGCTAAGATCGAATGCAGTCCTCATAGATAGCGCATCCCGAAGAAAACTGCCTCTGGCATCGGATCCGAGGAGGGGAAGCTGTATAGAGTCTCCCTCATCATTCAGCTCTATGTAGGGAAGACCACCTTCGAGGAAGAGTCGATCTTCGCGCAGATAAATGCGGTCATCATCGATCATTCCAATGCAATTTTCTGCATTTTCTAGTACCGCCTCTATTGCTGCAAAGTCCACCGCCCAACCATCCGCGTTTTCCTCCTGGGCGAAACAGATCGAAGCGGTTAGAATTGCGGTGGCAGAAATGACTGCTCTGAACACGATGGACATATGCGGGTCCCCCTTAGGAAGGTTGAAATTCAATGTTTTACCTTTATTGGCCTCTTGTTGACAATTCTTTTCCTTGCACAATCGTGTCGTGGAAGAGATTGTAAAAGCGCCGAAACCTCTACTTTTGCAATCACGGCTGAGGAACGCATCTGGATGACAGAGCTCTTCGATAATATCCTGTTCTGGGAGGGGGCAGCTTACACCCTGTGGGGATCTAAGCCGCTAACTATGATCATCATTACCCACTACACCACCGAAGAACTTGCCCAGTTTGAAAAAGATCAGGACCTGAAGGCCTCTAAGAACTGCTACATTGTCGATACCAGTATGGTAGAAAACTGGCCGCGTTGGGAGCAGGTCTGTGCAAAATTCCCTATGAAACGTTACCTGCTATTCCGTTCGCACGATTCGGAAGACGGCAGGTACTCCTTCATCTACTTTGTGGATATCCTAAAAACTGCAACTGTCATTCAGAACAACTACGACCTGTTCGCCCGTGCTGTCGGCTTCGACTTTCATCCTTTAGAGGTGGTGTTGGAGCTGCCAAATCGCGACTCACTATTCTGGAAGGAGGTAGAAGATTCGATCGATAGCTCTCTGCTCTGGGGGCTTCTATTCGGCTTTGGCCGGCAGAACGTCTACGGATTTCACTGGAGGTACTGCGATTGCCCGCCAGCTTGCGAACACTTCTTCCAAAACTTTCCCAACCACTTCAGCAACCCCTGGCCAGTAGGGCGGGTGAGAATTACCCATAAGAATTTCGAGCTTCCCACCTTCGCCACCTTTTCCGATGAAGACGAGCAACTCGAAGAGTACAAGAAGGAGCAAGCCAAGATACGCGAAATCTATCGCAACGGCGATCGCCTAGAGATCACCCTGAAGAAACTAACCAGCTAACGCCTGCCAGGCATACAACTTAAGTCTCGGCCCATTCAACAGTGAAGTGCAACGCCTTTTCAACTCCGAAGTGCAACAACGGTAGCCTCCATTTGGCACCCGTTGAAGACCTCTATGGGTGTCCGAAATTGTAGCACCTTCCGAGGCCGATTGTTAAGCCGTTCCTCCACAAGAGCAATAGTTTCATCTGG
>DAHXNQ010000029.1 GCA_027365315.1 Rhabdochlamydiaceae bacterium
CGCTACGCCGATCTTCCCTGCCTCGCCTACACACATCTCCAACCTGCTCAGCCCACCACGGTCGGCAAACGGGCCACGCTCTGGCTTTACCAGTTTATGAAGGATCTCGAGCAGGGAGACCACCTACTCCGCCATCTCACCTTTCTAGGAGTCAAAGGCGCCACAGGCACGCAGGCCTCTCTGCTCGCCCTCACAGGCGGCGACGCTCTGAAGGTAGAAGAGATCGAAGAGAGCGTAGCCAAACAGCTTGGCTGGAAAAAACTCCAGCCGGTCTCTGGCCAGACCTACTGCCGCAAGCAGGATCTCTCGCTACTCGCCTGGCTGGCCCAGATAGGGGTGAGCGCCCACAAGATGGCCACCGACCTACGCCTGCTCTCCCACATGGGCGAACTCGAAGAGCCGCGTAAAAAAAGCCAAGTGGGCTCCTCCGCCATGCCGCACAAGCGCAACCCGATGCTCTGCGAGCGCATCTGTGGCCTCTCTCGTCTTCTCATCACCTCGCAGGAGAGCGCAGCCTACACAGCCAGTCTACAGTGGCTCGAGCGCACTCTAGACGACTCTTCCATCCGCAGGATCCTCATCCCCGAGGCCTTCCTCACCTGCGACGCCATCCTCTCTCTCTGCTGCCACGTCATCTCGGGCCTGAAAGTCTACCCCCACGTCATCGCTCAGAACCTCGAACGCGAGCTCCCCTTATTAATGGGCGAGCGGCTCCTCATGGCCGCCGTAAAGAAGGGAGTAAGCCGGGAAGAGGCGCATCAGCTTCTGCGCCAGGCTCTTGAGCAGGCCTTCGAGCTGAGACAGCAGGGTCAGCCCCTACCACCCCCTCATAACCTCTTCCCCCTCAAAGAGCTATCGATTACCTCCCAGGAGCTGGCTAAGGAGCTCACCTCACCCCACCTCACCGGCCTCGCTTCTCAGCAGACCAAAGCCTTCATCCAGAACCACATAGCACCCCTACTCTAGCCCAGCTAGACCTCATAACCAACTCTCCCTCAACAATATAAAACATAAATATTTTGTTTACAATCTATTTATTTAATAGTAATATTAAATTATATGATTAAACAAGGGGAGAAACCAACATGATTCCGTCTATCTTTACTAACGCCTTTTCAACTCCGAAGTGCAACAACGGTAGCCTCCATTTGGCACCCGTTGAAGACCTCTATGGGTGTCCGAAATTGTAGCACCTTCCGAGGCCGATTGTTAAGCCGTTCCTCCACAAGAGCAATAGTTTCATCTGG
>DAHXNQ010000031.1 GCA_027365315.1 Rhabdochlamydiaceae bacterium
CCAGATGAAACTATTGCTCTTGTGGAGGAACGGCTTAACAATCGGCCTCGGAAGGTGCTACAATTTCGGACACCCATAGAGGTCTTCAACGGGTGCCAAATGGAGGCTACCGTTGTTGCACTTCAGAGTTGAAAAGGCGAACTATTAAGGGATGCGGATGGCCAGCGCCGTGCTGTTGTCGGAGCCGCCGCGGCGCATTGCTTCGAAGAGGAGGGTCTCTGTCGCTTCAGCAGGGGAGCGGGAGCGCAGGAGGATCTGCTCGATCTCTCGGTCGGGGATGGGATCGGTGATGCCGTCGCTGCAGAGAAGATACCAGTCGCCCGGCTGGATGGTGAGCGAGGCCACTTCGGGTTCGACATTTCTAGAGGTGCCAACTGCCCTTGTGATGATGTTTTTGTGAGGAAAGGGGCGCTGCAAAGAGGAGTCGCGGCGCAGCTGCTCGGCGAGGGAGTGGTCCTCGGTCAGGCGCAGCAAGCGGCCACTTCGCATCTGGTAGATGCGGCTATCGCCCACATGAGCATAGAGGATTTTATCCTGTTGAAGGCGGGCGCAGCAGAGGGTGGTGCCCATTCCCTTGAGGGCGGGGTCGCGAGCTGCCAGTTCGTAGACCCAGCGGTTGGTTGTCTGGATGATCTCACAGAGGTCGTTCAGATCGAAAGGGGTTTTTACAGCGTGGAGACGGCGTACCTCCTTGCAGAGACGGGTGATCGCCTCGCGCGCAGCAATTTCGCCGGCGCGATGACCTCCCATGCCATCGGCCAAGGCGAAGAAGCCCGACTCGGCCACCTCACCCCAAACATCTTCGTTATTCTGTCTGACCGGTCCTATATCGGAAAGCGCACACCACTCAACCTGTCTCATGAAGCCCCCCCCTCGGCCAAAATGCGAAGACAGCTGATGCTGTTAAAACTGGCATGGAGGGCGATCGAAGCGAAGAGAGAGCCGCGTTTTTCGTAAACGTTTCCCAAAAAGTAGGCGAATGTGAAGAGCGAAAGCACAAGCGAAATGTTTCCATACCCCTGCCCAGTAGTGATGTGGAAGAGGGCGAAGATGAGAGAACTGCTGAGGATGGCCGATTTGGCGCCAAGCTGCTTCTTGATCCACGACTGAAGGATGCCGCGAAAGAGAAACTCCTCTAGCGCCGGGGCGGCTACTAAGATGGTGATGAGAGCCACCAACACCATGAAGGGATTGCCTATGGAGTTGTGGAGATAGGCCACTGCCGCCTGCTCATACTCGGGAGCCGAGAGGAGATGGAAAACGATCCAATCGCCCATCTCGGAGGCGAGCGAAGCGAGTGGAAAGGCGACAAACCAGATCGAAGCTCCATAGACCATGTCGCTGCGGATCGAATCGTGGGAGGGGGATTCTTTCCAGATGCGACGTAGGCAGGCTCGATCCTGTGTCATCGAGAAGAGAATCAGAGATCCCACAAGCGCCACAGCGTAGCAGAGATGGAATAGACACTGCAGAGTGCCTTCGCTGACAGGTGTGTGGCTATTGCTCCAGCTATCGACAATGCCGCCCAGCAGCGGACCAACCCAGAAAGAGGTGCCGAGATAGATGGCAAAATAGATGAGGACAGCTGGCCAGTTTAGAGTGACCCAGCGGGCTCTCTCTGGATGGGGCAGATGAAAGAATCCAGCGCGGTGTGCACAGGTGAGAGCTGCCCCCGCCCAGACAAGCAGAAAAATCCACAGGGCAGCGCCCTCCATCTACTCACCAGCTCCCAGCAGAGTGTACTTCTCGATGCGGCTGGCAATTTCTTTGCAGATCTCTTCGTGGGCGATTCCAAGAGGTGTGGCATAGAAGCCCTCTCCTCCCGGAGAGATGCGCTCGAAATTAGCTTTATTCAGCTGTCGAGGAATGGCGTGGGAAACTGAGACCACCTCTTGCAGCACCACGCGGGGAATCTCGGAGCGCACATCGACCACGCGCACGCGAACGGAGATATTGAGCTCGCTGGGGGTCTTTTCCAGAGGGATATCGCGCCTGGGAGCGAGGGGGATCTCCTCATGCTCTACCAGCTCCATGAAGGCGACAAAGCGGTGCTCGCCAAACATCTGATGCATCCAGGAGATGTCGGCAGAGAAGGGAGAGGGTGAATTCTTGGCGCGCTTCATCGAACGCTTCACTAGATCGGGATCGACCAGCCTCACCTGTCTTCTCTGCGCCAGTCTGTGGTGGATCTGAGCGGTGAGCTCTTCAGAGAGATTCCAGGAGGTATCGCTGCGGCCTGGATCGGCGAGAGGAAAGAGAGCTAGTGGTGGCGCCTTTTTTTCAGCGGTCATGCTGAGAACCTCACCAGCCGAGGCTGGTTGGTCATTGCAACTGCTGAGGGCAGCTCCTACAGCAACGAGAAGAATCCATAAGGGGGCGTGTAACTTCATAACATTTCCTTGGTGGCTAGAGCGCAACATAGCAAAGTAGTACTTAACAGGGAATCAGTACCAATGTGCTATGTGGCGCGATCTTGTAATCGGGAGAGTCGAGCCTTTGAGGATGTTCGAGGATCTCCTCCGGTGAAGGGCGCGCAGTATCGATGACGCGCTGCCAAGCTTTTCCGTTTGGTGCTGAGGGAAGCTTGATCGCTAGCTCTTTGTCTCCAGCATAGAAGTAGGCCAGTAGCTGGCCATTCAGCTCCAGCGCCACCAGCTGCGAATGTTCCGACCAGTCGGGCTGTCCCGGTGTGGCGCCATGAAATAGCACAACTTCTGGCTTCAAGAAGCACTCTCCTCTTAGGCAGTCGCATCTACAACGAAGTTGGATCAGAAGTTTGCAGAAGCGAAAGAGAGGGGGATTTGCCTTCAGGCGTTCCCATAAAAACCAATTTAGCTCGTTATCTTGGCACCAAGGATTATTGTTTCCCTGGCGAGTGTGGCCATACTCATCCCCCATCAGAAGCATGGGTGTACCCAAGGAGAGAAAGAGAGAGCAGAGCAGGTTGCGGCTCTGCCTAGCCCTGAGAGCGATGATATTTGGGTCCTTCGTAGGTCCTTCGGCGCCGCAGTTCCAGCTTTCGTTCTGGTCGGTGCCATCGCGCCCCTCTTCACCATTGGCCTCATTATGCTTGGATTCGTAGCTGACTAAATCCTCCAGAGAGAAGCCGTCATGCGCTGTAACAAAGTTGATGCTGTGGTAGGGTTTGCGCCCGCTTGCCGCATAGAGATGTTCGCTGCCGCAGATCGCTGCTGCAAAAGGGCCTGCCACCCCTTGTATTCCCCTCCAGAAGCGGCGCACTGCATCGCGGAACTGGCCGTTCCATTCGTACCATCTTCCAGGCTCTGCGCGCTCGATGCCAAAGGCGCCCACCTGGTAGAAGCCTGCAGCGTCCCATGGTTCGGCAATGAGATAAGTCTCTTGTAGCAGAGGATCTTCAGTGATGGCGCCCATGATCGCGGGATCTGCAAGGAATTGTCCTTGTTCCCCACGATAGAAGGAGGAGGCGAGATCGAAGCGGAATCCATCCACCCCCATCTCGGCTACCCAGTAGCGCAGCGAGGCGATCACAAGCTCGCCAAATAGAGGATGGTTGGCATTGAGAGTATTGCCACAGCCGGTAAAATCGAGATCATTTCCCTCTTTGTCCATGAGGTAGTAGCCACCGGGCGCCAGAAAATAGAAGGGATGTCTTTGGCCTGAGGGAGCCAGATGCGCCGTATGGTTGTAGACCACATCCAGAATGATGGCGATACCTGCCTCATGCAGCGCCTGCACCATCTGCTGAAACTCGGCTACAGGATCTTCCTTAGCATAGCGCGCCATCGGGCAGAAGTAATGTAAGGTATTGTATCCCCAGTAGTTGCAAAGAGATTGTTTAGTAACTGGATTGATCTTGGGATTGGCCGTCTCGTCAAATTCAAAGATAGGGAGCAGCTCGATAGCGGTGACGCCCAGCTCTTGTAGATAGGTGATCTTCGGGATGAGATCGAGAAAGCCTCCTCCACCACTCGCGCAGGTGAAGCCATGCAGATGCATTTCGTAGATAATGAGATTTTTGGGCCTATTGCGCAGTGGAGAGATAGGGGGCGGCAGGGGACTCAGCAAAGAGAGATGGGAGAGCTCGTGGGTATAGCCTTTGCGCCACTCATGACCGCAGGCGAGTCTTCTGGCGTAGGGATCGGCAAGGATGTTTTTTGGATCGATGGGCTGGTCTGGTGCATGATCCAGCAGGTAGCCGTAGAGAGTGCCCGGTTCAATGTTGGGTAGTTCAACATGCCACACCTCGCCGGTGCGGTTGATATTGGGGTTTAACAGAATGAGGGTAGGGCTCTTGCTACCTGGTGGAAAGAGAACAAGAGTCAGCTTGGAAGCCTTGGTGGCAATGGCAAAGCGGGCTCCTCCATCTAGGAGGTAGGCGCCTAAAATATCGGGTCTTCCTGGACGTAACTGCATTTTTGCCTCTTTTTGTTAGGCTCACCATGCGAGAAACGACATTGTGTCGTCAATAATTCCGTCTAGAGGTACTATTGTCCTGAAGTTGAACTCATGGAGGAATTCTGAATGTCTCTCGAGAATGCCAAAGAAAATCTTAAGGAATTTGCTAAAGAACTGAATCTCGAAGGACTGGCGTTTGACGAGAACAACACCTGTATCCTCGGGATCGACAACACCTTCTCGCTTCACTTCACTTACGAACCCAATTCTGACCGTCTATACCTCTACGCACCCCTCCTAGACGGGCTTCCCAAGGATGACAAAATCCGCCTCCGTCTCTACGAGGCGCTTCTCGTGGGCGCCATGCTGGGTGGCCAGATGGCCGGCGGCGGCGTTGGCGTAGCAGTAGAGGAAGAGCTGATCCTCATGCACGCCGTGCTGGAGATGGGCATCGGTACCGATCCCTCCTCTCTCCGCCGCTTCGCCCCCATCTTTGTCGAAGCGGTCGAAAAGTGGCGCGCCCGCGTTAAAGATATCCTAGAAGGCCGAGATGATGGCAGCGCCAAGAAGGGTGACAAGGGCCCAGTTCCCACCCCATCGCAACCAGGCCCCGGCGGTCCCGAACGCTATATCAAAATCTAACCTTAAAACTTTAGCCCCGCACTTCGAGCGCCCTGCGCTCTCATCAGTAGCGGGGCTTTCTTCTGCCCTCATTTTTTGCAAACCTGCAGATTCATCGAGCTAGACGAGAAAAACAAAATATGTTGAACTGCAGCCGTTTATGTAGTCAAGTTCGTGGATGGTACAATTGAAGCATCGTAAATTGGGTAAAAGTGGGCCCCTGGTCTCTGCATTGGGATTAGGATGCATGGGATTATCGGAATTTTATGGGCCAACGGATGAAAAATCGGCTACGAAACTGATCCAAGAGGCGTATGAAAGCGGCATTACACTGTTTGATACGGCCGACATGTATGGCAAAGGTGAAAATGAAAAGCTCTTAGGAAGCGCGATCAAACAATTCAGAAACAAGGTTGTAATTGCGACCAAGTGCGGCTTCGAGCGACTTCCGAATGATGGGTTCAGCATTAATAATGCGCCTTCTTATATCAAATCGGCCTGTCATGGCAGTTTGCAGCGTCTTGGTGTGGAGACAATCGATCTCTATTTTTTGCATCGCCAGAATCCAGAAGTTGCCATCGAAGATTCGATGCATGTCATGCAAGAGCTGATTGAAGAGGGGAAAATCAGGTATGTAGGCCTGTCGGAGGCTGGCCCGGAGACGATAGAGCGCGCTCATGCTGTTCTGGGCGATCAGCTGATTGCCTTGCAATCGGAGTATTCCATTATCAACCATCGCGCCGCAGAAATGGTTCTACCGACCTGTCGTGCGCTAGGCCTTGCTTTTATGGCTTTTTGCCCCATGGCACGCGGCCTGCTTTCTGGGAGAATCAGGGATACGAAAGCATTTGCTGAGAGCAGCGCATTTGACTTTCGCTCTATTTCGCCTCAGTTTCAAGATGGTGCTCTGCAAAACAACCTGCATCTAGTCGAAGCGCTTGAAGAGCTGGCCAAGCAGAAAAACTGTAGAGTTGCCCAGCTATCGCTCGCCTGGCTGCTAGCCCAAGGCGATGATATCATTCCTATCCCCGGTACAAAAAGATCTGACTATCTTCAGGAAAATATCGCCTCCCTGAACGTTCATCTTTCTACTCATGATCTAGCAGCGATTCAAAAACTCATGAAGGAGTACCCGATTCAAGGTAGGCGCCTTCCCGAGGCAATGAAGTTCGATTGGCAACCGTAAGCAGAGGATTGACGATGATGAAAGGCATTCTTGCGCTTTTGACCGTGGGTTCGTTTGGTTTGAATGGGATCTCATCTTTGGAGTCTGCTCCAGATAGTATGACTCGGGAGAGAGCCCATACCACCATCCATACCTACAGAGGAGAAGTGGTAGGGGATCTTCTATCCACTATCCGTAGCTGGGCAGTCTCGAACTACATCAGCTTCCCATTTTTGTACGTGGATCAGGGAGAAGAACTTCCGCACCACATATTCAGGGATGATCCCCATGCTTTTGTCCTTTTTGCTGAAAGGAATGGGCACAAGGTGGGCATGTTTACGGCGCTTCCGCTGACCTCTCCTCTGCTCGATGTCAACTACAGTCCCCTTCCCTACATGGATCAAATCCGAGAACAGGGCTTTAACCCCGATCAAATTCTCTACGTCGCCTCTTTTCTGATTTCGAAGGAAGAGAGACAAGATAAAGGTCTGATATTGCGGATCTACCAGCAAGCGGTCGACCTAGCTAAAGAGATGGGGAAAACGCAGATCTGCTACTTTACAGCACTCTACGACGATCATCATCCGCTAAAGCCCGATCCTTTCGTACAACCCGAACCCTGGGACGACCTGCCCTCTCCGTTTAGAAGCATGGGCGTCGCCATGGATTTTACGTGGCCTACCCTGCAGGCAGATGGTTCGGTGAAAGAGTGTGTGCACCCACAAGCCCTATACATTCAGGATATTTAGAGCGCGAGCTTTAGATCTTCGGCTATATCGATAGAGAGGGGATGGATTTTTCCTTCCACTGGTTTTGAGAGTGTTTCTAGGCTGATGTGGTTGTATAGATTACGAAACTCCTTATCCCTGACATGAAGATGATTGAGGACATATAGGCGGATGCAGAGTTCCAATGGTGGGCCGACCTTTCTTTCTTCATTTTCCCATTTGAGGACAGCGACATGTGAGACTCCAAAGGCCTTTCCAAAAGCTGCCATCGACATATTGAGAAATAGGCGTATGAAATTCAGTTCATCCCCGGTCAAGCGAGTCGGCTTGTAGATGAGGCCATGGAGAGCGGCTAATTGAAGCTTATTCATATCCACATCAATGACCCATTCGCCGAGCATTTTTTTCATGGGGGCATTAACGAGTTTGATGGGGAATCCTAGGCCTTTGTAGACAAAGGTCTCGATCTTTCTATCTGCTTTTTTCATTTTGTCACCCGTATTACGGTTATAATCAACATCTCCTCGGCAAAACCCACGATCACCCTGAGCTCAATGCCATCAATTGTCCTGCCCCTGATCGCATATTTCCAGGTCTGAAAAGCAATATCAAAGAGGGACTTTTGCTCTTCATGGAACCCGTGGGTTAAAACATACAGAATGTTTCGCAGGTTAACCTCTCTTTCGCTCTGTCGTTTGATCGCATGCTTGCTTACTCTGTACCTTCCTGAGTCAATATGTTGTCTTATCTTAGCTAGGGGGTTATCGGGCTCATGTAGTCGTTTCACTGCCACGAAGCTCCCTATGGTTGTTTTATTGTAACATTGTTACATTTTCGCGAAAATAGTGAAACATAACACATTTATTTTAATAAGTTTACAGAATTTTCTGGGTTTGGGGTAGCTCGGATTAACGGGGGCTGTTTAGGGATGGAGGGTGGTTTCGAGCTTGCGTTTGATTTCGTGGAGGGACTGGAGGCATTCGGGCTCGCCGGTAGCGATGCGCTTTTCGATGTTTTTGACGCTGGCCATGGCGGTGGAGTGGTCGCGGGAGAAGATGGCGCCGATTTTTGGGTAGGGGAGCTTCAGCTCGAAGCGGCAGAGATGCATGGCCACTTGTCTGGGGAGGGCGAACTCTTGGGCTTGGGATCTGCCTAGTACATCCTCTGTGGTGATGCCGTAGACTTCGGCGACCGCTTTCACAATCTTTTCGGGCGAGAGCTGGATCTGCTGCTCCTGCTCGAGCAGGTCGGCTAGTAGGCGCTTCAGCTGCTCCTTGCCAAAATCCTCGGCGGATGGGAGCTTCTGTAGGTGCGAGCGCAGAAGCAGCGCCTCAAAGGCTCGATGGAGCGATTTGGTGTGGTTGCCAAATTCCTGGATTAAGAAGTGTAGCGCCTCTTCGGGGAGGGGGAACTGTAGCGCCTGGCAGCGGCTCTTCAGCACCTGGAACAGCTCGGTCTCGGAGAGCTTCTGTAATGGAAGAGAGATTCCCCACTCAAAGCGGCTGACGAGGCGAGGTTCGATCTCGGTGAGGAGGTGGGGAGGAAGGGAGGAGGCGAGGATGATCTGCTTGCCGGCGGTGTGCAGGGTGTTGAAGGTGTGGAATAGCTCTTCTTGGGTAGAAGAGCGCCTGGCTAGCTGCTGTACATCGTCTAGAATGAGTACATCGACGCTGCGGTAGGTGGTGCGGAAGGGCTGCATCAGGCCGCTGCGGATGGCGCGCACCACATGCTCGGTGAAGGTTTCGGTGCGCACATACATTACCGAAAGGCCGCGCTTGATCAGATCTTTGGCTGTCGCCATAAGAAGGTGAGTTTTGCCTACGCCGGAGGGGCCGTAGAGAAAGATAGGGTTGAATAGGCCGAGTTCGAGCTCGCCTCCGCTATCTGGAAGGGGGCGTCCGCAGAGCGCTAGCATCAGTCGCAATACAGGCTCGGTAGCGCTGCCGGCAACAAAGGTCTCGAGTGAGGCCCACTCTTCGAGTAGATCGGGAGCAAAGCGGGGTGCCACAGCTGAGGAGGCGGCTCGATTGTGGCTGCGCGTCTCTTCAGCTGAGCCAGGAGTTGGTTCTTCCTCCAAAATCGATAGATGGACCCGGATCTGTTTGTGGCTGCTGCTGAGAAGCTGCCCCTTGAGGCGGGGGCGGATATGCTCTTCAAACCAGAGGGCATGAAATGAGTCTTTTGCCTCAAGATAGAGGTTGCAAGCATCGAAGTGGACCACCCGCAAAGGACGTAACCACTTCGTTACTGTATCGCTACCGAGCTCTTGTGAGAGCCCCTGCACGAACTCTTCCCAAGCCTGCATTCGAACTTCCGTGTCACGATCGGCAGTCGAGCTCTAACCCTTTCGTAGGGTTAGATGGGGCGCTTTACCCCGCATAGCTCGCTGCATCCACCACTGCTGCAGCATACCTAGCAGCATCGACGAAAGCCAATAGAGATTGAGGCCGGAGGGAAACTGGTAGAACATCACTGTGAAGACTACCACCATGATGTTGCCCATCGCCCTTTGCTGTCTCTGCTGATCGGTCATCTGCTTGGGATCTTTGGGCATCGCTGCACTGAGGTTCTGCTGCAGCCACATAGCGCCGCCCAGGATGAAAGGCAGCAGGTGGAAGCTGTTGCCAAAGAAGGGCAGCGGATAGCTCCAGCTAAAGAGGATATCGGGTGCTGTCAGGTTGGGGATCCATCCAGGGATGAAAGAGGCTCCTCGCAGCGAGAAGGTGGATTTCAGCAGATCGAACATGGCAATCAGGAAGGGGAGCTGAATCAGGATCGGTAGGCATCCGGTGAGGGGATTGACCTTTCTCTCTCGATAGAGTGCCACAGTCTCCAGCTGCGCGCGTTTAGGATCTTTCTGGTAGCGGGCCTGGATCGCCTTCACTTCTGGCCCCAGCTGCTGCATCTTCAGTGAAGCAGAGATGGACCAGGCATTCAGTGGGTAGAGCATGGCTCTTAAGACCACGGTCAGCAGGATGATGGAGAAGCCCCACGAACCTGTGATTGCATAGAAGCCGCGCATGATCAGCAGGAGGAATTTGGCAAACGGCTCGGAGATGAAGGTGAACCAGCCCTGCAGGCTGATGGCGTCGCTAAATCCTGGAGAGATGCCTGTTGTGGGATCCTGGAAATGGGTGTCGAGCTGCTTGAAGAGTGTGGCGGAATAGGGGCCTGCAAAGATGCGTACGCTGCTCTCGCTACCGCGCTTCACCGGAATCGAGATCTCATAACCGGGATATTTTTTGGCGGGATAGAGGCCATGCTGAGCATCGATCAGTGTGAGTCTAGAGGGGTCGAGGGCGCCGGGTACCTGCTGGATGGTGAATCCACTGCCAGAGCTATCAAGCGGTTGCATCAGAATTCCCAGAAAGCCATTGGAGTTGGAGATCCATTCGGCAGCTACCGAGCTATAGGAGGCGCTCTGGTCGGGGAGCTTCACCACCTGTACAGCTGGTTTGTTTCCCTTCATGGCGCGGTATTTCACGATGGGCGATGAGGAGCCGGAGATCAGCTCTACTTCGGGTACGCCCGATGCAGTCTCAAGACCGCGCGAATCGCCCTCGACGCGCACTGTCAGGTCAAAACAGTAGGGCGCCTCATCGGGGTTGGAGGGAAGCGAGAAGATCTTGGTGATCTTTCTGCCAGATTCGCTGCACTCCATTTCGATTCTGGTGGGCTCAAAGCGAGTCACCTTAAACTGGAGGGTGTGGGTGGGGTCATCGCGATCAAACGTAGCTAGGGCGCGTAGACGCGCAGGCAAAGCGGAGAGAGCTTGAGTTCCCTGGCCCGCTAGTGAGCGCCTGATGAGCGGGTAGTAACCGCCCTCGTCTGTTGGGGATTTCTCTACGACAGATCCATTCTCTAGTGTGAAGTAGTTGGAGAGAGGAAACCTGGCGTTAGCTGGATAGTCCTTCTGGATGATCTGATCGAAGCGGATCGGCTTGACGAGGCTCTCTTTACTTGTGGTAGAGAGGGGGAGGTTGATCTCGGCGAGGCTACCGCCAGCGGTGGAGAAGACCAGTTGCTGGTAGGGAGTCTCGAGGAGATAGAGCTTCTCGCTTTGAATGGTTCCGCTGCTTGGAATTTCGGGAAGTCTGGGAGGCGCAGCCTCTTCTACCGCCGTAACAGCGCTGGTGGCTGCCATGGTGGCCGGCTTGCTACGGTTGTAAAACCATTCGTTGATAATGAAGAAAGAGGCCGTCATCAAGATGACGAACAGAATAGAGCGTCGATTCATAGGTCCAGATCGGTTGTAACCTGGTCTATCCTATCAAACCTTATGGTTTCTTGCCTTAGAGGTTGTGAAAAAAACGAGCACGCAGGGGATTTTTGCGAGATTTTGGACTCTAGCGAAGTGCGGAGATCGAAGCTAACTTGAATAAAGTTAGCGAGATCGAGCACGAAGCTAGAGGACTAAAGATCGTGAAAATCACCCCATGATCGTTTTTTTTGCAGCCTCTTTAGATCTCTTCGCGAGAGCGGGCTCTAGACTCGATCTTCTGAGCAAACTGAAGAAATGCTTCGGTAGCGCGAAGTGACTCAAGCCACTCATCTTGAAGTATCTCTTCGAGGGGAGGTACCGCATCGTAGCTGGCAGCGCGCTCTAAGAAGAGCATGCTCTGGTCTAGTACTCCGAGAAGAGAGTAGAGACAGGCCAGCTGATAGTAGGCCTGTAGGTTACCCGCTTTGGCCGATAGCGAAAGTTTGCGTAGAGCCTGCTCAAAGAGGCGCTCGCGCTCTTCGCTCTCACTGGTGTGGTGGGCTAGGTTGATCAGGGCAAGACCCCAATCGAGTAGAACCAGGTCGTTCTCCTCTTCTTGCTTGGCAGCCAGGCGGAAGTGGTGGAGAGCTCTTAAAAATTGTTGTGTATCCCCATAAAGTTCGCCCAGGTGTGAGTGGACAAGACCCAACTTGTGGTGGATCGAGGGGAACTCGGGATCGATGGTCTGCACATGGGTGAAGATCTCGGCTGCCCTCTGGTAGTAGGAGTCTTCGTCGTAGAAGTCTCCCAGAAGGTCGAGAGCGGTGGCGTACTGGAAGAGCCATTCGGGATGGATGTAGATAGCATTCTTCTGTAGGTGGATCGCCTTCTCGAAGTGCAGAACTGCAGTTTCAAGATACTTTTGGTCGCGCAGGATCTCGCCATACTTGCTATGGGCGAGGCCGTAGTCGAAGAGGTAGGCGCTCTTCACCTCGATATCGAGCGCCTTCTTGTAGAACTTGATCGCCTTTTCAAAGGCGTCAGCATCCGACTCCATCTGTCCATAGAGGAGGTAGCAGGTGGCCATGGCGTGCCACAGATCGGAGTAGGAGCGATCGATCGAAAGTCCCTGCTGGAATCGCTCAACGGCCTGTAGATAGAAATCGCTGTCGGCGAAATATTCGCCCATAACGCGCAGTACCATGCCGTAGGAGTACCAGATTTCGGGATGTTCCTCGTCCAGTTCGAGCGCTTCGGCGATTTTATTCTGCGCCTCAGAGATGAGATCGAGGCGATCGGAGAGACTTCCCAGATAGGCGAGCCCTTCGGCCCAGACTGCCAGGATGAGAGGATCGTCGCGATCGCAGGCGTGCGCTTTAGCACACTTTTCGAGGCAGGCGCGCAGTTTCTTCACATCTTTGTAGGTGCGGCCAGCGCTGCCTAAGAAGCGCGCCCAGTCTAGCCAGATTTCTGGATCGCGTGGATCGAGTTGAGCCGCTGCGGCATAGCATTCGTTTGCTTGGGCAAAGTGGTCCTCTTCATGGGTGCTATCAGAAAGAGTCTGTAGCGCTCTAGCGAGGCCAGCCCAGTCGATGGCGCGGGCCGGTTTACCCACCGAGACCGCCTGCTTGAAACAGTGGATCGATTTCACCAGCAGTCTGACATCCTGCACTCTGTCGGAGCTGTCGAGAGCGGCGCAGCCGTAGTCGTGCCAGAACTCAGGTGGTAAGGGAGATCCTGTCTGCACAGCCCGTTCAAAGGAGAGCATGGTGTTGTGGAACTGGTCCAGCTCGCCATCGCGTTCGGCGATTTCGGCTAGCGCAGCGGCGTGATCCCAGTAGAGTTCGGCCAGTGTATCTTGGACTTGGTGCTCTGAGCAGGAGATGGCCTTTTCGAGCTTCTCGATCGCTCTTTGGAAGTAGTGCTTCTCCTGATGCGCCTGCCCTAGCTTGAGAAGAGAGCTTCCCCATAGCTGCCACGCCTCGAAGAAGAGGGGCGCCAACTTGGTAGCTTTCTGGAACTTGCGGTTGGCTAGCAGAAGCAGCTGTTCCCGTCCCTCTTCGGTACCCGCTTCGAAAAGAGCCAATCCCTGTCTGAAGAGTAGATCGTAGTTCTCTGGATCGAGCTGCTGTGCCATCTCCAGAGAGCGAATCGCCTCCTCAAGACCGCCTTTCAATAGCAGCATCTCACCGCGGTGCAAATAGGCAGCGGCGAGTTCTGCATCCTTAGAAGGAAGCGATACCTCGGAAGGAGTAGCTTTCGGTTGTCTTGTCGAGAGCGACTTCCTTAGACTACTTTTCTGGAAGACCTGTTCCATGAAGTTTCCTCAAAAACCCCGCAATCGGGGCATTTAGCGAGTGCATGAAAGCGCCATTGTATAAAACTTTCTGTTTTTTAGGCAATCCCCTAAATTCTGTTTCAGAGATGCTTTTGAGCATGATTTTGAATCGAAATATTGGTCAACAATGTTTAGTGAATTACGACAAATTACTTTAGCATCAACCGATGCAACTGGTCTGCTCTATTTTCCGGAGCAACTCCGCATGGCCGAGGAGGTTTTAGAAAATTTTTTTATTTTTAGAGGATTTTCTGTCGCCTCACTATTATCGGATGAAAATTTTTTACTTCCTATAATCAGAGTGGAGAGCGATTACTTAGCTCCGCTCCATCCGGGCGATCAGGTGGAGGTGGTGATTGAGGCAATTGATCTGGGTCATACCTCGGTTACCATCGCTTTTTCCTTTCGCAAACAGGGGACTGAAGTGGGACGAGTGAGGCTGGTGCATGTCTGCGTCGACAAAAAGAGCGGAGGCAAGCGAGAGATCCCCTCACGCTGGAGAGAATGCTTTGCAGGCGTAGGCAGTTAGAGCAGAGCGGGAGAGTTTATGACCTCTCATTTCACTGGGGATAGCGAGGTAGCTGGCGGGGATCTTGAACTTGGGTAGCCGCAAAGCAAGAGCAGCGCGCACTCTTTCCCAGATAAAGGTCTCTTCTGTATGGATGCAGGCGATCGCTCTTGCCCCCACCTCGATATCGGGCAGCGCTACCACCACCACCTCACTTCCCATCGGCAGCAGAGCCAGTAGCTCTCTTTCGATCTCCTCCGGTTGGACATTCTCTCCAAGCGAGGTAAACATCGCATCTTTTCTTCCTTTCCAGACCAGATGGCCCTTTTGATCAAGTTCGCCTAGATCGCGTGTAGCAAACCACCCATCTTGCAAGGGAAGCTGAAGCGAATCGCCCTCTAGATATCCGGAAAAGAGCGTGGCGCCACGCACTAGAATCTCACCATCGCTAGCGATGATCAGCTCACGCTGCGGCAGCACTCTGCCTAGGTGAGGCTGGCCGGAAGGCCCCATGGCAATGAGCGAGCTCATCTCAGTCATGCCATAACTATAGTGCACTGGCCATCCGCGGCGCGCCGCCTCAAGAAAAAGAGCTTCGCTGCAGGGAGCGCCACCCAGCAACAGGCAGCGCAGCTCTGGCCAGGGTGTCTGCTCTTGCTTCAATGCTCTGTAGAGTTGGGTAGGTACAAATGAGATGTGGGTGGCGCGGCTCGTTGCTTCAGAGGGAATCTCCACCATAGCGCCTGCTCGAAAGCAGCGGAATAGGGTGGCGATACCGCCCACATGAAAGAGCGGCAAGGAGAGTCTCCAACAACTCTGGTAACAGGTTTGATCCAGCTGAAGAGTTTCCGCAGCCCCCTCTGCGCTGGCGAGCAGCGCTTTTGGCGAAAGCACTGCAATCTTCGGCTGACCGGAGCTGCCCGAGGTGAAGAGGCGTAGCTCACCTGTGAGCTGCTCTTCGCTGTAGCTTCCCTCTTCTGGAATGCGGGGTATCTGGCAGAGCTGAGAGATTCCCACTCTTTCGAGACAGTGCTTGGTAGCTTGCTCTGGAAATCGACCGTTAAGAGGTGTAATGGGGTGGCCAGATCGCAATGCGGCAAAGAGAAGGACAATCTCGCCGATCTCTCCAGAGCTACTGAAGGCGAGAGGCGAGGTGCCTATTTTCGCTAACCCCTTTGCTACAGAGCAGATCCAGCGGTGCAGTTGGAGATAGCTGAGATGAAAACCTCTCTGCACCGCAGCTATGCTGCGAGGCGTTGTTTCGGCATGCTCAGCAACGGGACATCGCACTATAGAGAAATCCTTGAGCTAAAGAGAGAGAAAGGGGAGGGTTCTGTTCTTCCACATAAGAGAGGGTGCCTAGGCCGAGAGGGAGCGACAGTTTTAGCAGACGAGCGAGACGGGCAATCTGGTAGCTGCCGAGAGCCCCTTCGTAGGAGCCGCCTAGGATGATCGGCTTTTTCTGAAGAAGGTGGTGCCAGCGGGAGGGGCCGCCAGAAAGGGTGGGCTTGATGACGATGCCGACGCAGTGGGGAATGGTGAGATAGCGCTGGCTATCTGGTTCGCGCGCTGTTTCATCCAGGACAAAGGGGAGCGGGAAGTGGCGCAGCTGCTCTGGATCCTGGCAGGGCTCTTCTACATAGGCGAAATCGTCCGGTTGAAAGCGAGAAAAGAGAGAGAGTACCTCATTATCTTTCCAGCGGCGGTTGAGATCGATGCGTAGGCGTAAGCGATCTTTCCAGCGCAGCAAAAACGCTTCAGCGTCTTGAGGAGAGAGATGACCCAGCTTCACCTTAGCTGTAGAGAAGCCCTCAGCCACTGCCTGCTCGGCCAGATGATCGATCTTTTCGCCCTGCAGAAAGGCGGCCACTGCAACTGGTTGAAAGGGAGAAAGTAGACCGCCAAGCTCTAGCAGAGCCGATTCGATGGCAAAATGAAGCGAAGGGGGAAGCCTGTCGGGATGAGGAATCTGACGCAGATGGCTCTCGATCTCCTCCTCTGTTTCACAGCTCCAGCCGGGCAGTGGGCTTGCTTCGCCATAGCCCATTCTGCCTTCGCTATGAAGAGAGAGACGCCAGATGGGTAGAGACTGGCCCAACCGCTGGATCAGATGTTTGGTGTAGCGGACTTCACCCGAGAAGCCACGCCACAGAGAAGAGAAGTCCATAGAGGAGGGGCAGTTTGGCAGCCTGGAAAAAGAGGGGCGCAATCTGCTCTGATTTCTCGGCATCCTTAAGACTTTTTAGCAGTGGAATGGAGGGCAGTAGTGCCAGAAGTGCAATGAGCAAGGTGGGGCGCTGCCAGGAGAGCGCCAATGTAATGAGGGCGACGCTGCTATAGCAGACAAAAATAGCCTTCTTGGTGGCCTCTTTGCCAAACCGCACGGGGAAGCTCTGTCGACCCACCTTCGCATCCTCTTCGCAGTCGCGCAGGTTGTTCAGCATCTGGATGACGTTGGCGAGCAACCCAGGAGCCAACCCGATCAGTAGAACAAGGGGAGTGAGAGAGCCTGTCTGTAGAGAGTAGCTGCCCGCCGTAGCGATCACTCCATAGAATATCAGAACGCAGATGTCGTCTAGTCCTGTCCACGCCAAAGAGAAGCGGCCCGCCGAATAGCCGATGGCAGCTAGCAGCGAAAGAGCCAGGATGATCGCAACACTAGATCCACCCTTCAGCACAAGCCCCATCCCTAAAGCGAGAGCAATCAGAAAAGCGATGCAGGTGGCCCTTCCCACGGCTTTAGAGGAGACAAGGCCGGAGTTGGTGATTCTTTTAGGACCGACGCGAGTGGAGCCTTCAATGCTACAGGGCTTTTCGAAGTAGTCATTAGCAAAGTGGCTGGTCACCTGAATGGCGATGGCTGTAGCTAGTGTATTGAGCCAGAGCAGTAGATCAAAACTGCCCTGGCTGTAGGCGAGCGCGCCAGCTATCGCAATAGGGGCGAGGGGAATGGTGAAGGCTTTGGGCCTAGCAGCCTCGATCCAGAGAATAGCCTGTTTCATGGGCGTTTGGGGAATTTGGTGAAGTCTGGTTTACGTTTTTCAAGAAAGGCGTTGCGACCCTCTTGGGCCTCTTCTGTCATGTAGAAGAGAAGTGTGGCATTGCCGGCTAGCTCCTGCACTCCTGTCTGGCCATCGCAGTCAGCGTTGAGGGCTGATTTGAGGCAGCGTAGAGCTAGGGGAGAGTGCTGCAGCATTTCGTGGCACCAGGCGATGGTGGTGCTCTCTAGATGCTCGAGCGGCACCACGCAGTTGACCAAGCCCATCTCGAGAGCCTGCTGTGCATTGTACTGTCTGCAGAGGAACCATATTTCGCGCGCCCTCTTCTGTCCCACGATGCGGGCCAGATAGCCAGCGCCAAAACCGCCATCGAACGATCCCACTTTGGGGCCAGTCTGTCCGAAGATGGCATTTTCGGCAGCGATGGTAAGGTCACACACCACATGCAGCACATGACCTCCGCCAATGGCGTAACCAGCCACCATGGCCACGACAGGCTTGGGAAGAGTGCGGATCTGTCTCTGCAGCTCCAGCACATTCAGCCTGGTGACTCCATCGTCGCCGCGGTAGCCGTCGTGACCGCGCACCTTCTGGTCGCCCCCTGCGCAGAACGCTTTGGTGCCATTGCCTGTCAGGATGATGACGCCGATTTCGGGGTCATTTTTAGCATCCTCCATCGCATGAGAGATCTCTTGGATGGTGAGAGGGCGGAAGGCGTTGCGCACCTCCGGCCTATTGATGGCGATCTTAGCGATGCCCTCTGCCTTGTGGTAGAGGATGTCCTGGTAGCTCCCTACAGGATTCCAAGCAAAAGGAAGAGGTCTAGCG
>DAHXNQ010000045.1 GCA_027365315.1 Rhabdochlamydiaceae bacterium
CCCCGTTTTATTCGGAGTTCATGGTGGGGCGAGGAGAGGCGTATTTCCTCCTCAAAAAAAGACCCCGGAGAGAACAATGGAATATTTCTTACTCCCTAGGCAAAAAATGAGAGCTCTTGCGCGCAATTAGAGAACAAAGCCGGCTGACCCAAAAGCTCCGATAGCGCGGGAGAAAACTCCACCGGCGTCCTTCTAATCTTCCCCTTCAGGAATTCAGTGGCCTGTTCAATCAGCTGTTTCATTTCTTGCGACGCACGCTCTTTTTCTTGGCCTTAGGCGCAATGGGTACCAGTTCATAACGATAGGGCGGCTTAATCTCAACGATTTTACCATTACGATTGTAGACCAGCGCCGTACCAGTACGTACTGCTGTCTCAAAAGCAATCTGAAAGCTCTGTTTGTGGGCTTTCAAGATCGCTGCCATAAACTCATCTTCCATCGACTACCCCTCACGGCTCGTCATTTCCAGGGAATTATGAATACAAACAACTCATCCAATTGTGCCACAGATTGTGGCACAAACTCGATAATAGTCAGAGCTAAGACACTCTAGAGAGCCACCTATTCTCAATCTACAGAAATGGCCTTGAGCTGCTTTTTGAGGGCAGGCAAATGCTGTTTTGCCGTATGCCAAACAGTTGTGATATCAACACCAAAATACTCGTGGATGAGGATATTGCGCATACCCTTCATTTGATTCCACGGAATCTCTGGGTACGAACGGCGGAGGGTCAGGGGAATGTGCTTACTAGCTTCGCCGATAATCTCGAAATTTCTCACCACAGCGTCAATAACCAATTCATTTTTTCTGAATTGGCTCAGAGTCATATCACCAAGATACAGCTCGATTTTATCGATCGCCTTAATAATGTCTTGGATACGAAAATCCCAATCTCTAGAAGACATGTTCTGCCTCTTTCAAGATCTTCTGCTTGAGGGCTGGATGTAGGGCATTTTTAGTCACCAAATCCACTTCACATTGAAGAATGTCTTCCAAGAATATTTTTAGATCCACAAAGACAAATAATCCCCTCTTAGAATCGAAGTCGATCAAGATATCAACGTCACTTTGGGGTGATCCTTCGTTTCTTGCTGTGGAACCAAAGATAGCAAGTGCGCGTACACCGCGTTCAGAGAGATCTTTTTTGTGGCCTTTCAGTATTTTTTTTGCTTCTTTGAGCTGCATAACATCTCTTTGGTTCTTGTTACAGCAATAGACTGATTACTTAATCCGTGTCCAGCCCTACTGACACCGGAGTGCTACGACCCATTCTAATGAGGTGGTTGCAAAACTCCAGCTCCTAGAAAAATCGATGATTTTGCTGTCCGTTGTCAGAGCCAGCTTGCTGGACCCTTGCCGTTCTGACGAGACCATACCCGAGAGGGTAGGCGAGGAAGAACGGTGACAAGGGGCGGCAAAAGGGCGATTTTGCTAGGGGCTGGAGTTTTGCAACTACCTCTAATGTCCTTTTTTGATGCAGGACCACCTCGAAATTGTCCCACAAGTTGTGGGACTAATCCTAGTGCTTACGTCGGTAGCGCGTAGCGTGCCATCAACTTTAATTGGAGGCTCTACCTGGGAATTATTGAGGAACTGCCAGGTTGTCTATCACCTTTGCCAAAGAAAGCTCTGCTAATGCTTTTCCTGGCAAACGCAACTTTGCTTTCAATAGGCCAGATCCAATGACTATGTGGGAGGGTACAAGAACGCGTGGATCTAGCAAAATAATCCATTCTGCAGGAAGTCCTAGCGCTGTAATACTTCCATATTCCATCCCGGTGAGATGGAGCACTTGGTCTAAAGGAGCCAAGGAGACACGACGTGCATTCAACGCTTTGCGCACAACTCCGTTAAAGTCGATTCGATAGTTCACAGGGGCCAGACATGCGGCGGTTGTAGAAGAGTTGCCTCGAGTCGCTTCAATAATTACGCAATTTACACCCTCAGCCGTAGGAACTCCGTAATGCGTACAAAAGTCATTACCCCCGGCAAAAGCCGGATCGATTTCAGCAACTTCTATCTCTTGGATAGGAACCGGCCCCTTCCAATGTCGTAACATGGTCGCTACGGATGGACTGACTAAATCGAGCCGATCTAAAGCAGGCGCAAATTCAATTTTTTCAGATTGCATATCTTGTGACCTAAAGACTGATGAAGTTTAAGATGTCGACTCATTCTCAACCAGTAGATGCCACAGGGGCAGCGCGCCTTGAATTGCAGATGAGCAGGCGCTGCGCTATACTCTACGTCCTATTACGAAGGCAGCTATATGGAAGAAAATCTCCTACCACTTGCAGAGGGCTTTTTTACCGGGGCGGGTCTCATTGTGGCGATTGGCGCGCAGAACGCCTTTGTTCTGAAGCAGGGACTGCAAAAACAGCACCTGTTTGCCACGGCGCTCTTCTGTACGCTTTCTGATTCTCTACTCATCGCAATGGGTGTAGGTGGATTAGGGGAACTTTTGACAAGCAGTCCTCTTTTGTTGAATATCTCTAAATGGGGAGGGGCAGCCTTTCTTTTTTGGTACGGCCTGCGATCCTTTCGATCGATCTTTCGCTCGGAAAGTCTACAGGCTCGCGATGCTGCCGAACCGGCCCACCACTCGTTGCAGAAAACACTTGTCGCCCTAACGGTCTTCACCTTTCTCAATCCCCATGTCTACCTCGATACGATTGTCCTGCTAGGTAGCATTGGATCGCAGTTCGAAGTGGATCAGAGACTCTTCTTTGCCTTGGGAGCGATGCTCTCCTCATTCCTATGGTTTTTTGGACTGGCCTACGGTGCACAGCTACTGGCGCCTCTTCTCAAAAGTAAAAATTCCTGGAAGGTGGTTGACTTGATCATCGGCTTCATCATGTGGACCATTGCTGCTTCGCTTCTCATGGCTAGCCATTAGGTCGGCTGATCCTGTAGCTCCACGGTTCGAACCCTCTTGCCTAAAGGCGAGGGATTCGCTACGCTGATCTCTGTTACGGAGAATTTCCTATGGTGTCTTTACCCTCGCTTGCCTACCCAGACGCCCCTCCTGCTGCTTATGTTCTGAAGAGCTCTGTCAGCAGCGCTGAAATTCATACCGCCCTGCAGCCATTTCCACTCAGCATGCAGGAGGTGGATGATGTCGTCAGCCAGACATTGAAGCAGTTGGCATCGGGACTTGATCAGTTTCACCACCTACCCATCAGCGATCAGAATTTTGATAGTGTAGTCATCGGATGGCACGATCTGCTCGATCGAGTGCAGGCTAAGATGGTCATCCTCTATTCGGTAGGGCTGACCACTCAGGATCCTATAGTCATCAAGCATGCGACCAAAGGTGCAGAGAGCCTAGGACGAAAGCTAACAGAGAGCTGCCAAGATGAGGCTGCTCTCGCTATGCTTCTGGCTTACGCCGAGCGAGCCATAGCGCAGCCAGATGGACTCCTCCCTAACCAGGCCTATATTCTTCGTGCCATTTTGGCCTCTGTCCCTGAAACCAACCCGCTGAAGACCAAAGCGCGCGCACTCGAGCAGAAGCTTACGATGCAACCGATGCTTGCCTACCTCTATCAGCGCGGCGAAGGAGTCGAAAAGCGACTCCCAGAAAATCGAGCCCTCAATATCCTCAGTTGGAACGTCTGTTGCTTGGACCACAGCCAATCGATGCTCTTTGGTGGAGTGCTGCCTTGGCGGGACCGTCTAAACCGGCTTGCGAGTCAGATTCAGACATTCGATGCCGATATAGTCTGCTTACAGGAGATGTTTACACCAGAAGCCTGCCTCGCTCTCTGGCAAAAGCTTCGCACTCGCTATGCCCACTGCTATTTGCAGATAGGACCTAAGCCATGTGGCTTCGATCCATCTCAATTTGGGCTTCCCAGCGGCCTCTTTGTGATGAGCAGATACCCGCTGAAGAATGTAACCTTTGTTCCCTACAATCAGAATGAGGCGCCCCCCAATCGGGGCTATGGCTTCTGTTCGGCAGAGATTGTAAGTGGGGATCGGACAGTAGCCCAGCTCATCACCACACACCTCCAACCCGGTGATGACCCTGCCGACATGGCCTATCGCTCGGCCCAACTCCAGGCCATAGCAGGCACAGCCCAGAAAGGTCAGTGGCCTCTCTTCCTCTGCGGCGATCTCAATATCGAACGAAACAGTCCCGAGGAGCAGAAGCTCTCTAGCTATCAGCAGAGCCACTACCAAGGATCGAGCTGGAGCTGCTGCGAGCTGCGCGACTACTGGTGGCGTGCCAACCAAGATGCTCTACTCTTTCAGACTCTTCCCCTCAAGCGGGAGTGGCTCGACTATTTTACTCAGCTACGCAATGGCCCCCCGCTGCCCATGCATACAGAGGTGCTCTCTCTTACCGATCTCGCCCATCCAAACGAGGCGCTCTCCGACCACCAGCCTTTACTCACTCAAGTAACCTTGCCACCCTTTAAGGAGTAACAGAATGAATTACCTGCAGAAGACAGAAAACGCTCGTCGATTGATCAAGGAATCGATCAAGAAACACCCAAAGATTGTGCTGGGTTCCTCTTTTGGAAAGGATTCCATGGTGTTGCTTCATCTCACACTCTCTATCCGACCCGATATTCCTGTGTTTGCACTACTCTCTAATACTGAATTCCCCGAAACATATGCGTTTATCAGAGAAATGGTGATTCAATATCACCTGAACTATACCGAATATTTCTACAACCAGCTGGAGGGGCAAAAGTGTTGCGGTGCCCCCAAAGTAGAGATGGCCAAAGAGGCTCTTAAGGGTTATGACGCCTGGTTTTCAGGAGTTAGAAAAACAGAAGGCATTACACGATCCGATTTTAAGCCGGTGGAAGAAAAGAACGGCCTGATCAAAATCAATCCCATCCTTGATTTCACCGAAATCGATATCTGGAGATATCTCGCCCTCAATCGAGTCCCCATCAATCCGATCTATGCAAAGGGCTATAGAAGCTTGAGCTGCTCGCTCTGTTCGTCCCCTGAAGAGGATGAAACCGAGAGCGAACGAGAAGGAAGATGGAAAGGAACCCCCGATGCACGAGGAGAATGCGGGATACACACCCATCCATTGCGCTCCTAACATCGGCCCTGCAGGCGGTCCGTTGAAGAATATTCAGTCCCCACCTATACTCGCCTCTACCTATGGAATTTTGCTCTCTCTGGTTAGACACACAAAGGATCTCTTGGCCTCAATTACAATCCGATCTCTCGTGCGATATAGCCGTCATTGGAGCGGGCATTTCGGGCGTGGCAACGCTCTATTACCTACTCACCTGCACGGAGCTCAGCGTCGCTCTCTTCGAAAGGAACCTCATCGCAAGCGGAGCGACGGGTCACAATGGGGGACTGCCTACCATCCATATCGAACGATCGATCTCAGAGCTGATCGATGAGTTTGGTTCGGACCTAGTCGGGCAGATCTATAGAGATATGGAGGAGGCAAACGACGCGCTTTTTGCTATCCATGAGCAGATCGGTTTTCTAGAGAACCTTGTCCCGCTTTCTGCAGCTCGTCTTGGATTCTACTCCTTCTCCTCGTTCATCGACTGGTTGGAACGAGAGCAGCTCTATCTTCAGGCTGGAAGAGAGCGCTGGAGCTATTGGCTGCTGAATGAAGAGGAGCTAATCGAGAATGTGCCGGAAACCTATCGCGATTGGGTGAGCTTTGTTTCGCAAGAGGAGATTCTCGCTGCACTAGAGACAAAAGATAGAGACTGTATCGCGATTGGAATTCCCCCCGAGCCGAGGGTGCGTATGAATAGCGCTCTCTTTTGCGATCGCGTTTTACAGTACCTTGCCAAGCAATTTTCCTCCCGCTGCTTCATTTATGAAAACACCGAGATTTCCCATATCGATTTAGGGAAAGATCGGCAGGTGTTGCAGCACGCTCTAGGCAGGGTCATCACAAACGATCTTGTTCTCTGTACCAACGCCTACACAGGCTTTTCCATCTTCGATTCGCAAAGACAAAAACCTGTCACCAAACTGCGCAAGGCTGTTTTCCCGAGGGAGGGCTATTTAGCCGCCTACACCACTTCTCTGCCAGACAACTCCCTTCTGGTTTTTCTAGGCGAGGAGATCAGCCATCCCGATGCGCCCTATTGGTACCTTTCTGCAGCTCCCCTAACAAGAGGCGCTAAAGAGTCCATAGCCTGTCTCGGAGGCCCTGAATATACCCTTTCACACATAGAGCAGGGCGGCATGCATACAGAGGCCAGCCTGGTGCTGATGCAGCAGTTTTGCACCAAGCACTACGGCGGCTCGTTTCCATCATTCCCCTACTTTTGGCACGGGACCATGGGCTACACCCAAACAGGATTAAGGTGGGTAGGCCAAGATCTCGATCATCCCCACCTCTGGTATAATTTGGGCTGCAATGGAATTGGCATCCTACCCGCCCTTGCAGGAGCAAAGCGCATCGCTAGGCAGATGGGCGGCGAGTCTCTTGCGCCCTCTCTTTTTGATCCTCCAAAGGAAACTCTCTAGCGATCATCCTGTTTCTGCTGGTAGGCGGTATATTTATCGGCCAGCCCCTTACACCGGTCGGCAGGGTACTTGCTTGCTGTTTGCGTCAGTTTGTCATGCGCTGCCGCAAGAGGGTCGATGCCTAGAGTATGGGCGAGATGCAGCAGCACCGTGAAGGCATCACCGATCTCCTCGCGAATCGCACTCAGCTTACGCGGATCTTCTACATAACTTTGGGGCTCTGTCAGCCATCGAAAGTGCTCGAGAAGCTCTCCCACCTCAACAGCCAGATTCATTGCGAGGTTTTTAGGAGAATGGAACTGCGCCCAGTCGCGCTCGGCATAAAGCACCAGCATCCTCTCTAGAAGTCCCTGAAAGGGAGAATTCAATGAAACGCTTTTCGAGGTAGATTTTGTTAACCTCACAGTTTCTTCACACCTCGCATCTTTCGCCACTGACCTTGCCCCCAATCCTGGTCCAGTTTTTGGGGTCCACTATATTGCTACTTCTTCACAGCAGATTTTAACAGGCCAGCTTTAAAGTCCTCTCGCACGGCTCGACTTTTTATGCCAGCGCCTGAAGAGATGTCTGTTGTAGTTCCAACTCCAGCTTTCAGCAATATATCGAGCATCTCTCGATGGAATACCTCCTCAGTGACTGTACGACCAGCAAATTTAGCAGCCACCTGCCCGGTTAGTCCACTCTCGCGATGCACATTCATTACCACCTGATCAAGACTCGCCTTAATCGCTTCCTTGGCAGGAAATGTATAGGAGGGCCCTCCCTTAGAAGCTGTTGGAGAGGCTACTGGTTGGGAAGGCTCTGTTTGCTTTGGCTGTACTGTAGCTGATGGCTTGGGCGGAGGCGTTTTACCCATGATATTATCCCGTAGAACCTTCACCACAGCATCATGGAGTTCCATCTTGGAGTCGCGTAGGGCAGGACGTGCTGCTGCCTCACGGTTGATAATAGTCTCCACATCCTTTGCGAGTGCCATATCCGTCAGAGATAACCCACCGAGCACACGGGCTGTCTCCGCCACTACACGCCTAACTCCTAACGAATCTGCTTTATTGGCAGAAGTAGCCGCAATGCGAGGGTCCCCTCCAATGGAGGTGAGCAAGGCTACCTCTCCTGGGAATGTCATGAGAATGCCATGCGGTGCCGACCCGGTTCCCAAGGGAGGAGCTGCTGGGGAGGCTACTGGTTTGGAAGGCTCTGTTTGCTTTGGTGCTGAAGGCGGGGTCGCTACAACTTTTGGTGGCGGTGGAGATGCGACTACTGGCTTCACTGTAATAGGGGCGGGTGGTTTGGGTGGTGGAGGAGAGGCTACTGGAGGTTTTGCAAGAGCTGCTTTGCGCGCTGCTTCTGCTTTGTCTTTGATGCTCTTTTCTAGTCCGGTGACAACTGTTTGCGCGGCCCCTCTTTTCTGAACAAGCTCTGCATGCTTAGCATCCATATTTCTTGTATAAACGTTGCCTGCCTTGTGCCCCGCTATTTTTATGTACCTAGGATTAGCAATCCTGTGCTCTCTGTTGTAAGCGATGGCATGGTCCAGATTAACCACGGTGATTCGAGCGTTCTTCACAGCGGTGGCTTGATCCGCCTGTATACTTAGAGTATTGATATTTGAGATTGTAAGTCCAAGCATCGCTATGTAGTTCTCCCGTGGAGTGAGAACAGCTCCAGATTGAGTAAGAATCGTTCCAGTCTTAGCAATAAATGTCCGTCCCTTTCTCACCGCGAGTAGTTTCGGTGCTGGAGGCAATGCTTTAGGCGCCGGAGTCGCGACAGCGACCTTAGGCGTTGCAACACTATGCCCAGTTCCACTGCTGCCACTCTTTCCACTATCACTACGGTCGCTACCACCTTTAGGGGCTAGAGAAGAGATGGAACTGTGCCCGTCATGGCGGGTAATGGTTTGCTGCCCTTGTCGGCCTCTACTATCTATACCATAGCTACTCGAGCCACCAGCGGGTCCATGAGCGGATGTAACGCCAGAGCTGCTGCTTGATGAGCTACTAGAACTTCCGCCGCTATAACCTCCAGACCCCCCTGTAGAATATGACCCACCCGTAGAATAGGACTCACCTGAGCGAAATGTCATAAACCTCCCCTCCAATCATGGAACAAACAGACGGAGCATCTTACTTCTGAACGGTTTGGATTTCAATAAGCGTTAGAGGTAGTTGCGCCTTTTCAACTCTGAAGTGCAACAACGGTAGCCTCCATTTGGCACCCGTTGAAGACCTCTATGGGTGTCCGAAATTGTAGTACCTTCCGAGGCCGATTGTTAAGCCGTTCCTCCACAAGAGCAATAGTTTCATCTGGCACCAAATCAAGCCTCTCATACTTAGGTAGATATTGACGAACAAGCCCATTTGTGTGCTCATTTAGCCCACGCTCCCACGAATGGTATGGACGAGCAAAAAATACCTTTGCGTCCAGCTGTCGGCCTATTTCGATGTGGTTTGCGAATTCCTTCCCGTTATCCGCCGTGATCGTGAGCACCTTCTCCTTCACTGCCCCGAGCCGATCTGTTAACGCCAATCCCACTTCCTGGGAAGTTTTACGACCAGCTTTCTTGAGCAAAGTCAACTTCG
>DAHXNQ010000053.1 GCA_027365315.1 Rhabdochlamydiaceae bacterium
GGACGCAGCGTAGGATGCCTCCTCCGGCCCCTAGTACAGCTAAGGAGAGTGCGAAATCTTCTCAGCAGAGGGGAGCGGAGAGGGGCAGGCCTGCGGCAGAGGCTGTGAAGGAGAGTGCTGCAGCGAGAGGAGAAAAGACGACGGCTGCAGAGGGAGCAAAGGAGAGTCGCTCTCTGCCAAAGGAGTGGATTGCCTTCTTGCTGATGCAGGTGAAGTGGGCGCTGCAGGTGCTCACTTCGGATGTGGGTGCCAAGGCGCTGCTGAAGGATCCTACGATGCAGAGCCTGATGGCTCATAAGATGGTGGTGGTGCAGCAGGACCTAAGTCAGCTGCGCATGCTGGTGGCCAATCGGGGAAATAACAATCACGGAGGCACTTCTAAAAGCCTCATCGACACTCTAACAAGTAGGCTGGCCACTTTGGAGAAGACTCTCTTGGAGCTGATGCAGGGCAGAGGGGATCATCCCTCACAGGTGCTGCGGGAGCTTTTAGGTGAGATCAGACAGCTGCAGGCAGAGATCCAGCGGCTGCTGACTGAAATGGGAGTGAAAAATGGCTCTTTGCTGCTGACGCAGAGCCAGGAGAGTGCGGCTCAGCAGGCCAACAAAGGGGCTGCGCCCTCTCAGGCAGCAGCTGCCGAAGCGGTCAAGATGGCTGCTGCCACAACGTCGAACCAGAATCGCTCGATCACTCTAACCACCTCTGATGGCAGTAAGGTCTCTCTGGCCAGCAGCAGCTCTGGCACTCTTGTCAGCAATACCAAGCCTAGCGATTTCCCCGAGCTGCTGCGAGTGCTGCAGAAAGAGGGTACCAGCAAGTTAATCTGGCCTGTGAAAGTACAGGTGCCCACATCGCAGCTTGTTCCCTTCGAGCGACAGTCGGTCTCCCCTCCTGCCGAGGTGCACTCTTCGAAAGGGGAGGGTAGTGAGCGCTCGCTGGAAGAGGGGGAGGGGCTGATGCAGGGAGGACCTCTGCTGATGGCTATGATCCCGAAAGGACCTCTTGTGCTGAAAGAGGGCGAGCCGCCTCTGATGCTGGAGGAGTTTCTCTGTAGCATCACTCCTGTTACGGCAGAAGATTTTGCTCACTTCCTCACGATGCAACTGCGGAGGAAGTTCTTCCGCCTGGTGCGTGGCAACGTGGTAGACCAAACAGGCGAGCTGATCGCCAAAACCAACGACAGCATCATCACCAGTCCGATCCAGATCGAGATAGAAAATGGAGAGGCGAAGTTTCTGCCCCTGCGCGGCAAAGAGCTGCATCCCGCCGTGCATCTCTCTCATCTAGGCGCTCAGCTCTACACCAAGTTCTTGGGGCTCCACTTTTCACTACCCACCGAAGAGCAGTGGATGCGGGCAGCCTGTATGGCACGCTCTCCAGAGACCCGGCGCTACCGATTTGGCTGCGGCAGTAGCGAGATCACCCACCAGATGGCCAACTACGATAACCGCGTCGGCACCACCACACCAGTAGGCTGGTACAACGGCACCCATCCGCTGCCAGCAGGCGACGGCACTACCCAGAAGGGAGAGAGTGCCTTTGGTCTACAGGATGCTGCAGGTAACGTCTGGCAGTGGATCAAAGAAACCCCCATCGCCAAAGGCGGCGGCTACGCTAGCCCCGAAGCCGAGCTAGATGGCAGCGCGCAGCGCAAGCTACTCACCGGCGAAACCTACCCCGACGTCGGCCTCCGCGTCGTCTACAACGCAACTGCCTAGCTGTATAAGGTTAAGGCTGTCGCGGAAGCCGGCAGGATCGGTGGTGAGCCAGCGGCCTAGGGTGGGATCGTAGTAACGGTGGCCGAAGTAGATAAGGCCTCGGGATCGAGGCGTTTGCCGGCGTAGTGCCAGGGATAGGCGAGGACCTCGGAAGAGGTCATCAGCTCGCCGGATGCCCGAAACTCAGACGGTAGTCACCTCCACCTTATAGCTATCAGGCATGCCAAGAAGCGTCATCCTGTTCAGCGCTTGATATCGGATTGCCACCTCGGTCGCCTGGGCTCGGAATTTCCGCGATGTCAATCGATCTCCAAATATCTGCTTACTTCGATACATGGCCGTTTCCA
>DAHXNQ010000062.1 GCA_027365315.1 Rhabdochlamydiaceae bacterium
CCCCGTTTTATTCGGAGTTCATGGTGGGGCGAGGAGAGGCGTATTTCCTCCTCAAAAAAAGACCCCGGAGAGAACAATGGAATATTTCTTACTCCCTAGGCAAAAAATGAGAGCTCTTGCGCGCAATTAGAGAACAAAGCCCTTCAGAGTTGAAAAGGCGTGCTTCTGCGTAAGATCCTTATGTTTAGGCCGGAAATTTCGCCCAATCCTCGACAAGCGATTGTTTTCCTACACAGATCTTGCCACCACCGCATATCAATACTTTCCCTCATCATCGTAGCAAATCTTGTAAGAGGCGCCTCTCCCCTCTTGAGCGTCCTACACTCCAGGAGTGAACATTTTCTCCATCACAAAATTTTTGCCACAAAAAATCTGGCGTAGATTCTGTCGTAAATTCTTTACAGTCAACGAGTAGAGAAAAATAATTAGTTGCATTGCTTCGGCTCTGAGTCTGGCTTAAACTTGATGGGAGAAAAGCAAGAAGAGATTGGAGTTTGGTATGTTTGGATTGTCATTTCGAAACTACTCTGGACCGGTTTGGGGAGAGGGATTTGCTGAAGAGCCAGCGGTCACTCATCAACCTAAGGCTCAAGTCAAGGCCCAGCCCAAGGCTCGGCCCGCCCCCGGAGACCGTCTTGAAGCGTTTATAGAGCTCATGGATTCATTACATTACTCCGAGGGTCACGCTGAGATGGAAGAGTGCATTCGGAGGCTGCAGGAATTGAACCGAAAAAGCGATGCGCTTCATGAGGAAATAGACAGGGTATTACAGGAAGAATCCCAGAAGAGGGGCATCAAGTAGAAACCAATTTTGGTCCTGATTCACTCCAATCTCATCGTAGACTTAGGTGCCGCGTCTGCGATACTGATTATCGAATTACGCTCTGGATGATCGAAGACCCCATTTCGTACCCCCGGGTCACGGCGCGCTTCCACCAGGGCGTCTGTGCCATTTTTTGCTGCCTCTCAGCTTCCCTCTCTGCATCAACTTGCTGTTTCGCAAAAACTTCTCTTTTAGCCTTATGCCTTTCCAGTTGTTGTTTGGTTTCTTGCAGGGTAGTTTTCATCTCGTGAGAGAGCTTGTGTCCTCTCTCTATGAGTCCGACAACGTGCTTCTCTAAGAGCCCCTCTCGTTGTTCGGCGTTCTTTTCTAAATCCTCTAGTGTTGCTATGGGTGCTTGCGAGCCGCTTAACCCTGCCTGCTTGAATAGAACACTGGTGAGGGCCACTGCTGCCAATGGTGCCCAGACGGTGGAGAAAGGTATCTTTCCTGCTACCTTTTTCGACTGGAGTAGGATAGAGAGTGTGGCAGCGCTGAGGGAGCTCGCCACAGTTCTCCACTTCTGGTGAGTGAGCGTCCCCTCTCGGTGCTGATTCCTTTCCTCATTGGATAAGGATTTTGGCTGCTGGCCGTAGGGATGGCTCTCCAATAGCAGGTTCTCAATTTCTCTTTTCGAAAGAGGCTGATCGGGATAGAGCAATGCTATCAGGATCGAGAAGGCTGCTAGAGCTCCCACATACTTGCCGTGGTTAGGGATCATGCTGTCGATTGCGGTTGCCCAAGTCGCATCACCGCTAGCCACGCCCAATTCTTTGCCA
>DAHXNQ010000109.1 GCA_027365315.1 Rhabdochlamydiaceae bacterium
GCGAGAGAGAAGGGGCTACTTGAGCCGGGTTCTTAGGTGGGCTAAGGTTGAGTAAGAGCACCGTTTGGCTTTTGATCGCGAAGCGATCAAGTTCGAGAGTTAGCCTGTTGGTGGTTCGGTTCTCTTTTTTTTGAGGGCGAGGATGGCGTCACGGAGGGCGGAGAGGAAGGCCTCTCCAGCCTCTTTCTTTTCGAGGTGGGCAAACTGGCTCCAGAAGAGGGGCTTGCCGAAGGTGCAGCTGGTTCTGCCGCAGAAGCGGGGAAGGAAGCGCCCGCGGCGCCAGGCCTTCATGGCATCGATGTAGATGGGAACGACCGGCGCCTCGGAACGAGCTGCCAGGAGGGCGATGCCCGACTTGAGCGGGCCTAGCTCGCCTGTGGCGGAACGGGTCCCTTCGGGGAACAGTAGTACTTTTTTGCCCTGCTGCAGCAGATCAAAAATCAACTTGAAGACGGCGAAGTCGCCCACCCCACCGCGCACGGGGTGCGCATTCATATCGCGCAGAAGTCTAGCAAACCATCTGTAGCGAAAGAGTGTGCCGCGCGCCAGAAAATGGATCTCTTCGGGACAGGAGCTGGCTGCAATGGGTGGATCGAAAAAAGAGGTGTGGTTGGCAGCAAAGATGGTAGGTCCGTCCGGTATGTTCTCTAGGCCAAACACTTGATGGTGGTAGAAGGTTCTGAAGAACCAGCCCATCATTTTGCAGACGTTGCGATAGAAGCGATTGGGGAGGCGCACAGTACGTACATGGGCGATAATGCGCGCCACCACCTCATCGATGGTGAGGGAAGAGGTGTCGATCTGGATGGCTCCTTCTGGACAGATGAGAGGGGCGAGCTCTCTTGTCTCGTCGCGCAGGTCGCGCACGGCAATCTCGCGCTCCACCTCTTCTAGAGCCATCGAGGCCTTTTCGGGAAACTTGGCCTTCAGCTCGGCCCATCTTCTCTCTGCGCGGACGCGCGGACTAGCTGTAAGGAAGAACTTATGCTCGGCATCGGGAAAGACAACGCTACCTGTGTCGCGCCCTTCGATCACCACATTCTTCCCTTGCGCCAGATCGCGCTCGATCTCCATCACATGCTGCCGCACAGAGCGGTGCACACTGACTAAGGAGGCCATCTGTGAAATCTCGGCAGTGCGGATCTCGGTGGAGACATCGCGGCCTCTTACGAGGTAACGCGGTCCCGATTCTGAGGGGATGATTTCGAGATGGAGAGTGGTGAGAAGCTCTTCGGGAGGGGGCTTAGAGGGGGCGAGTCCCTCTTCGCGGCAGCGCCAGGCAATCGCGCGGTAAAGGGCGCCGGTGTCGAGAAGCAGAAAGTCCAGTCGCTCTGCCACCAGGCGAGCTACTGTACTTTTGCCGGTTCCCGCCGCACCATCGACCGCGATAATCATAGTACTCCCTTCGATCTCCCCCAGATCTGTAGATAGAGATAGACGAACGGAGCTGTAAAGAGAAGTGAATCGAGAAGATCGAGAATTCCTCCGCAGCCCGGCAGGCGGTTGCTATCTTTGACACCGGCATCCCGCTTGAAGACCGACTCCGCCAGATCGCCAAACTGGCTGAGCAGGCCCAGGAGCAGACCCAAAGTGAGCACCTGAGGCATCTTTAGCATGAGGCTCTCTTCACCGAAGAGGCCAGCAGCGTAGACAAGTAGAAGGCTCATGCCAAGAGAGGCGAGAAGACCGCCTATAGCTCCCTCAATCGTCTTCTTGGGAGAGAGTATAGGGGCCAGGCGCTTGCGCCCAAATAGCTTGCCGGCGCAGTAGGCGCCCACATCCGATATCTTGGTTACGGCCACCAGATAGAAGAGCCACCAGACCCCCGCTACTCCCGAGCTACCGGGAAAGTTGAGGATCTGCAGCATGAAACCAAGTGGCGTCGCGATGTAGAGAAGCGGAAAGACCTCGCAGGCAATGCTAGCGAGCGAACTTTCAGGGGTGCGGAAATGCCAGCTGATGATGGCGGCCACAGCGGTGAATCCGGTGACAAGGGGCAGCAGGGGTAGATGGAGAGGCAGAGCGACAAAGAAAGCGAGAGTCTGGACAACGCTGGCCCCGACGCAGAGCCAGAGGGTGCAGGGCAGCCCTTTGCGCCTAGCGAGCTGGATATACTCCCAACAGGCCACCCCAGATAGCCCTGCAGCGGTGAGCGCTGCCAGCATCGACACCCAGAGGACGCGGGAAAAAAGTAGAAAAAACGCCACCACAACTGCAGAGAGTGAGGAGGCGATCAGCCGTTTTTGAAATTCGGTGGTCGGAGCCATCTTTTTTGTCAGGTACCCATTCTTCTTTGTCTGATTTTGAAATCATCCAGCGCTTCAAAAAAACACTTTGATGAAAATTCCGGCCAGGGAACAGAGGTGATGTATACCTCGGCGTAAGAGATCTGCCAAAGTAGAAAGTTACTTAGTCGACTCTCTCCCCCGGTGCGAATGAGCAGATCGGGATCGGGTAGACCAGCTGTATCGAGATAGCGGGTTAAGAGTCCCTCATCGATCTCCTGCTCCTGAATCTGCCCCTTGGCCACATCGCCTACAATCTTGCGCACAGCGCGGCAGATTTCGTCACGCCCGCCATAATTGACCGCTAGGGTGAGCTGTAAAGTGGTGCCCAGGCGTGTTACCTCTTCCACCTCTTCGAGCGTCTGGCGAAGGGCTAAGGGTAGCTCCTCTCTTCTGCCGATCATCGTAAGACGAATCCCTTCGCGCACCAGCTGCTCTTGGTGGCGGATCAATTCATGCCGCATCAGCGCCATCAGATGGGAGACCTCGGCCGAGCTGCGACGCCAATTTTCCGTTGAAAAGGAGAAGATGGTCAGAAACTTGACACCAGAATCTGCCGCAGCGCGCACCACCTCAAGCACCCGATCGGCGCCCGCATTGTGACCCGAGAAGGAGTGAAAACCGTGGGCAGAGGCCCACCTTCGATTGCCATCCATGATGATGGCAACATGACGGGGGGAGGTCTTCACACTATTGCTGCTCTCGGAAGAGAGTCTGCTCTCGTTTGGGTCCAACTGAAACAATGCCTATTCTCACTTCGCATAGCTCCTCTAATCGCTCGATGTAGCGGCGCGCACTAACCGGAAGCTGATCCCAGCTTCTACAGGCGGCTGTAGAGCAGAGCCACCCTTCTATCTCTTCATAGCGGGGATGCAGCTGCGGATGTGCTGCCAGCTGATGTGGGGCGATACACTCACCTTCTCCACTTCCGTGAGAGATGGCGATGCGCAGCACCCTCACTTCATCCAGGATATCCAGCTTGGTCAAAGCCACCATCTCGCAACCGGCCATCCGTGCTGCATACTTCATCAGAGGCGCATCAAACCATCCCAGTCGCCTCTCTCGCCCTGTCGTAGTGCCCCTCTCCCTCGCTACATCTGCAGAGGGAAAGAGCTTTCTCTCATCGGGAGAGAGCTCGGTGGGGAAGGGCCCTGCCCCCACACGCGTAGTATAGGCCTTTGCCACCCCTATCACTTTTTTGAGGTAGCCTGGGGGAATTCCTGCACCAGCGCAGAGCGCAGCTGGTAGAGTACCAGAAGAGGTGACGTAGGGGTAAGTCCCAAAACTATTATCCAAAAGAACTCCCTGCGCTCCCTCGAGCAGACAGCGCTCGTTCCGAGCAAGAGCCTCTAAAAGGGGAACCTCAAGGCTCTCGATCCAGCGCGTGATCCGGACAGCTTTATCTAGAAATTGATCCAGTCCATGATCGAGATGAGCCAGCTCCCCTCTCTCATTGGGGCCGATGAGGGGGATGTTAGCCAGAAGGGAGCTTCTAATTTTTTCCTTACAAATAAAAGGGTCGAGCAGATCCCCTACTCGCACTCCGATGCGCCGCGCTTTATCGGCATAGCAAGGACCGATCCCACGACCAGTGGTGCCGATGCGATCCAGCCCCAAGCGCTCTTCGGCCAGACGGTCTAGCAGTCGATGGTGGGGCAGAACAAGGTGGGCAGCAGGTGAAATGCGGATCTGGTCGATATGGGCCTGACGGACCCAGCGCAGCTGCTCGATCTCTTCTAAAAAAGAGATAGGATCGATCACCACGCCAGCGCCAATGTAGCAGCGGCAGGAGGGGTGTAAAATACCGCTTGGCACGAGGTGAAGCTTGCACTCTGCATCATGCGCTACCAGGGTATGTCCAGCATTATTCCCTCCCTGCCCACGGATCACATAGGAGGCGCCTTCTGCAAGCAGGTCGACAAGTTTTCCCTTTCCTTCATCTCCCCACTGAAGGCCTAGAACCGCTTCAGCTCCCATGCATCTATTACTCCTTGCTACTCCTCCCTCGCGCCGATATAGTTTCCCCATCTGTGCGCTGGGTAAGAAGAGGTTCCCCAACGTTAGCAGATTGGCAACAAAAGCACACGATTACCCGATGACAGAAAAGCAAAAGCGATGGAATTGGCAGGGCCTCCTGATTGGAGCTGCCCTAGCCCTAACGGTCTACAACATTCTGCCCACACTCTTTTACTATGCTAGGCCCCTGAAACATCCGGTTCAGCAACCTCAGGCGGAACATATAGCAAAAGAGATTGCAAAGCGTGTTCACTCTCTAGAAGAGGAGAGCCGGCTCTGGCTTGCCTCTTTCTGCGATCTACTGGGTCTGAAACCCAAAGAACTGAACTCCTCTTCGGAAATGGGTGGGCTCTATCAAATTCTTTTTGCTTCAGAGCAGGATGCTGCCCTCTTTCGTCGCTACCTGCCTAGGGCGGGAGCGCTGATTGGATTTCCGCCAGCTCAACTTCGCCTTGTCCCCACTATTGATGGACAAAACCCCGCGCGCGTCGCCATTCAGCGCAGCGGGTCGCTCTCGCTGGCTCCCTCGAAAGTACAGGAACTATTTGAGTTTTCGCCCAAATGGGATGCCGAGGGAAACCCTACCGATCTCTACCGATCTCTTGTGCTTGACCGCCTGCTCGAAGTGGCTCTTTCACTCGGCGGCACCAGCGAGCTCGCCTTCGGTTGGGAGACAGCTAGCCAAGATGTCACCTCCTCCGAGGCGGCCGAAGCGCTGCTGGCTCAAGCACGCACTCTTGTAACGCTGGAAAAAGAGCTCGGCGGCACCCCACTTCTAGAGCGCATGCTCTCTAGCTGCACGCAGAGTGCTGAAAGTACGAGAAAAGAGCTGTTCGAACGATTTTTGGCCTCGCTACAGAGACAGAAAGACATTACCAAATTGCAGCGTCTCGCCTTGCAGCCGATCGCAGAAGAGCCTCCCTCTCCCGAACTGCGACTGCTTCTCAGTCAGGAGGAGCTTCTCGCTGATACAGAACAGATGATCAAACGTCACCGCTCCAGTTTCCTTGTAGGAACTGCAGCCTGGACGCCCGCTGAAATAGCGACCCTGCTAAAAGATAGTGGCGACTCCTCTTTCGATCTACAGGGAAGGCATCCCTTCATCGAATCGATACGCCTCAACTGGAAGCAGAACCGGTTTGAGCTGATTCCCTATGCCGACCTAGAGACTCCTGCTACACCGGGAAGAAAAAACCGCCTGCGCGAGGCGATCCACAGCAGAATGCTGATCAGTCTATCCCGCGCAGCCGAGCGAGCAGGCGAAGAGATCGTCCCCTCTTCCTCCCCTCTTCTCTTTTCTGTTCCTCTCAGCTCGCTGGAGGGAAGCGAGAGCTTCCTTGCTCTGCGGCTCGCACCTCTTGCCAAAGCAGAGGTAGAGAGGCTCATTCAAACTCTCTCTACAGAGTGGCGCACCTCTTCTCTCTATCTCTCCAAAGAGCACTTTCCCATTGTCAATGCCGAGCAGTATGCCGCTCTGCCCCCCGAGAAGCAGGATGCCTGCCTCGTTGTCTATGCACCTCTTGAAGGAAAAGAGGGCTGGAAAAACCTGCGTTCCCGCTCGATCTATGTGGTGCTGCGCGGCATCGAACGCGCCGCTGCACAGCTCGAAGTCGATCCCTCTTCTAGCGAAGCGAAGCGCTTCTCCGCTGATCTATCGAGCTTGAGGCAACTACTGCAGAGCCAAGGGCTCACTGCGCATCCCCGCCTGAAAATGGCCGGATTCCCCAAAGAGCTGGCCTCTTCGATGCTGTTTGAGAAGGAGGAGTTCTATCGCACATTGCTAGCAGCGACTCGTGAGAGCTTCTCGGTACTAGGCAGCGGCAAGTGTGCCATCCTTGAATTCACAAGCGGCGAGCAGCGCATTCTGGCAGAAAACCGCATTGAAGATCAGATTCACGAAGATCTGCTGCGCTGGAGAGATGACTACCGAGCCGGACAGGCTGGAGTGCGCGGCGCCTCACGTTTTGAAGTGCCCAAACCAACTCACAATCCTTTCTGGAGCAATCTCAAGCTGAGCACTAGAAAATATTTCCGCGGAGACAACCGCAAAGTGCTGAAATGGGGTCTTGATCTCTCGGGAGGTAAAACGGTCAAGATCGAGCTGCGCGATGCCACTGGAGCTCTTGTCTCTTCGCCCATCGAACTGCAGCATGGAATCGACGAGCTCTATGCCAGGGTCGATCGCCTAGGTGTTGCCGAGGTGGGAATCAGGCGTGAAGGGCAGGCGATTGTTCTGGACTTCCCTGGTTCTCAGGAGATCTCTGCTTCCGAACTGGTGCAGGCCTCATCGATGAGACTCCACGTAGTGAACGAAAAGTTCTCCACCTCCAACCCTGTCATAGGGTCAGCGCTTCAGACATTCTTAGAAGAGGTCTATAGCGAAGCGGTGATGTCGGGCGTCAAAGATAGCGACGGCATCCATTGTATCGCCTGGAGACAGATCTATGGAGATGACCTAGAGAACCACGCTACACCAGCGCCCCGCTCCGAGGCGGCGCGAGCCCTCTACGAATATGGCCTCCGGCTAGCCCACCCCCTAGGGGATGGTCCAGGTCGATCCTTCGATGACTCCACATCACGCATCGCCCTGATGGCTGGTAACCATGCGAGCGACTGGTATGGTCAGACCACACCACTCCTGCTTGTCTTTCACAACCTCGCCGCCGAGGGCAGCGATTTAGAGAACATTCACGGCTCTTACGATCCCTCGAAAGGACACTTTCTTAGCTTCGATGTGAAGCGGGCGAGAAAACTGCCCAGCGGCGCGCGCATCGCCTCCCGCGATGATCTCTACCTCTGGACCTCCCACTTTTCACGCGAGCGTATCGAGGGCACTCACTACGCCAGCTACAGCCAAGGAAGAGGGTGGAGGATGGCGGTGATTCTCAATGGAAAGGTGATCAGCGCTCCCACACTGGACTCTCCATTGAAGGATAGCGCCATGATCAGCGGCCACTTCACACAGAGAGAGGTGCAAAAGCTAGAGGCCGACCTCAAGGCTGGCTCTCTCTCATACGCACCGCGCATCCTCTCGGAAGAGAATGTCAGCCCCGAGTTGGGAGCGCGCGAACGCACAGCCGCCTTCACCGCCTCGGCCCTTTCGCTTCTGTTAATTGTGGCGATGATGGTGGGATACTACCGTTTTGCAGGTGCCGTAGCCGCAGCAGCGGTTCTGTGCAACCTTCTGGTGCTCTGGGCCTCGCTACAAAACCTGCACGCCACCATCACCTTGGCAGGTATTGCCGCTCTGATTCTCACACTGGGAATGGCGGTCGATGCCAACGTACTGGTCTTCGAGAGAATACGTGAAGAGTTGGCTAGAGGCTCCAAGCTGGGAGCTGCTGTAGCCAATGGCTACAAGAAGGCCTTCTCAGCCATCTTGGACTCCAACATCACCACCATTCTAGCTGGTCTTGTACTGCTACAGCTCAGCTCGGGACCCATCCGTGGATTTGCCCTGACGCTGATCATTGGTATCCTCTCCTCGATGTTTACAGCGCTTTTCATGACGCGGGTCTACTTCACTCGCTTTGCTGCTAAACATCCCACCGCAACTCTGGCGATGGCACACTGGTTTAAGCCCAAAAACTGGAGCTTCCTGAAGTATAAACGGCAAGCCTTCATCGCTTGTGCAGCGCTTCTGCTCTGCGGACTTGGTGTTAGCTACACGAAAAAGCAGTCACTCTATGGTATGGAATTTACAGGTGGATTTGCCCTTACTCTGCCCCTTCAGCATAGCAATGAGCAGCAGAACAGCGTGAAAGAAGGCTACCGCCATGCTGTCGAAGAGGCGCTGAAAGAGGCAGGACTGAACCGCACCCAATTCCAGGTACGCGAGCTCGACTCCCCTTCGAGAGTGCGGATCTTCATCGGCAGCACAGCTGAGCTGCAAGCGAGGCCGAACCAAGGCTCGTTTGAAGAAAATCCCAAAGCAGCCTGGATCATTGCCTCTCTACAAGAGGCGGGACTTCAGATCGACAAGACAGATAGCCTCGGTCTCAATTGGAGTGAAGTGAGCGGACAGATGTCGAGCAAAATGAAGCGTGAAGCATTGATTGCCACTGTGGTGGCGCTGGCTATTGTGCTGCTCTATATCGCTTTGCGCTTCGAATTTAAGTATGCCATCAGCGCTACGCTCTGCATGGCGTGCGATACTCTGCTCACTCTGGCGGCCGTTGCTCTACTCTCGTGGCTTGGTCTACCGCTGCAGATCGACCTGCACACCATCGCTGCAATCTTGATGATTGTAGGCTACTCGCTCAATGACACCATCATCGTTTTTGATAGAATCCGCGAAGAGACGAGACATAGCAGAGGAGAGTCCTTCCAAAAGCTCATTGATCGCTCACTCAATATTACCCTCAGCCGTACGCTCATTACCTCGGGTACCACTCTGGTGGTGCTGCTGCCTCTGGTCGTTCTGGGCGGAGCTACACTCTTTGGCTTCTGCGCTGTGATGGCGATCGGAATTGTGGTGGGAACGCTTTCTTCTCTTTACATTGCTACTCCGCTTCTTGAATATTTTCATAGAAGGGAGCAGGGAGGCGCAATATCGCCCCTAGCCCCGCAAAAGGCGGATTAACACTTGGAAGCTCGCTCCACTGGACGAACGCGCAAAGCAGCCCCACCCCGCTCTCCTCTGCCACCAGGGGCGGAGCCTACCTGGGTCTATCCTCAGTTCGATCTAGAATGGCAGAAAGCTATCATGAAGGAGTTTAATATCCATCCTGTCACAGCGCAGGTGCTCGCCTCGCGAGATTTTCCTACGCTGGAGGAGATCCATAAATTCCTCTACGCCAAGCTGCCTCAGCTGCACGATCCTCGGCTCTTTCCCGACATGGAGAATGCAGTGAAGCGGGTCTGCCGCGCACTGGATGAGAAGGAGACCATTCTCATCTACGGTGACAACGATGTCGACGGGATGACCGGTACTGCACTCCTAACCGAGTTTTTGCGCTACCTCGGCGCGCGCGTCCTCTACTATCTACCTAACCGCAACTCGCTGCAAAGCTCGCTCATGCAGGATGCGCTCGGTTACGCCTCCAGTCAGGGCTGCACTCTACTCATTACGGTCGATTGCGGCATCACCGCCACCACAGAGATCGATGCAGCAGCGTTAAGCCGCATCGACATCATCATCACCGACCACCATGAGCCGACCGATCGACTTCCCCACTGCGTCGCAACCCTCAATCCCAAACTACTAGCCAGCACCTATCCCAACCGCGATCTCACCGGTGTGGGGGTTGCTTTCAAGCTAGCCCATGCGATCACAGGCCATCTCAGTGCCGAGGGCAAATTCTCTAAAAAGGTCGATCTGAAACGCTACCTCGATCTGGTGGCTCTAGGCACCATCGCCGATATGGGTTCGCTGCTGGGAGAGAACCGCATTCTTGTCCGCTATGGCCTGCGCGAACTGCGCCAGACCCGGCGCATAGGTCTAGCAAAGCTTTGTCACATCTGCGAACTGCAGATCAGCGAAGCGACTCCCATCGATATCGCCTCGAAGGTGGCTCCTCGTCTCAATAGCTTGGGCCGTATCGCCGACCCGACAAAAGGGGTGGAACTACTGCTGATTCGCGATGCTACGCAGGCAGAGGCGCTGGCCAAAGAGCTCGACCTCAACAATATCGAAAGACAGCGAATCGAAAGAAAAGATGCAGAGGATCTCGAGGCGCAGATCATCTACTCTCCCGAGCTTCTTTCCCAAAAAGCGATCGTACTCTATTCCGACAGCTGGCACCCCGGCATCATCCCCATCCTTACCGCACGAATCACCAAGCAGTACAACCGCCCCACCCTCCTCATCGCTATCGATCAGGGGCTCGGCAAGGGCTCCGCCCGCACCATTCCTGAGTTTCCACTGCTGCCCCACCTCAAAGAGTGTGCCGATCTGCTTGAGAATTTTGGAGGGCACGATTTTGCCGCCGGCTTCACCATCAAAGAGCAGAATATTGCCATATTCAAAGAAAGATTTTGCAATATCGCTGCTAAAGCACTTGAAGAGCGGGATATCCACCCCAAAATCAAGTTGGATGCCCCCGTTGCTTTCCGAGACCTCACCTTTGACTTCATGGAGTCGCTGAACCTCCTGGAGCCCTTTGGTAACGAGAACCCGGCCCCTATCCTCTACTGCGAGGCCAAGCAGATCTGGCCCCCTAAGATCGTGGGAGGGGTCCACCTGAAACTCTACCTAGAACAGGGCGATCGCATGCTAGAGGGTATAGCCTTCCATATGGCTGAGCGCAGGCCCTACATCAGCAAGAAGGGGCTCATCCTCGAAGTGGCCTTCACCCCCCACGTCAACTTCTTCCTAAATAAATCGAGCATCCAGCTCCATATCCGCGACGTCCGCATCAAGCCCGGCACCTAAAAAAAAGCCCTCAGTCACTTTAATGACTGAGGGCTTATGCACACTACGCCCGGCCGGGGAAAGGTGCCTGTATCAGGTTACATGACCTGTTGAGCTTCCTGAGCACGTTTGTTCAGGTAGTTCTCTTGGTAATCTTTCACATCTTGCATGTGAATCACCCAAGCGGCTCCACGGCGCGATGCTTTCAGCAGACCAACGCGAGTTGCGTAGTAGATCTTCTGTGCAGGCACACCTAGCATTTTCGCTACCTGATTCACCGAGTAAAACCCTTTGTGATTATCAAACAGCAGTTCGCCCTGATACATCGATTTTGCGCGAGAATATTTCTGCTTGCGATACTCTTCCAGATCATCCAGATGGATTGTCCATCGTGTTGAATCTTTCGTAGCACGTAGCTTCTTTTGTTTGATCGCAACGTAGATCGCCTGACGTGTCACGTTGTTGATGCGTGCGGCTTCAGTGATCGACACGATCTTCTTTTGAGCCGGAGCAGCTTCTGTAGCTCCTGACTTCTGATCGTAAGCCTCTCTATCCATTTTGTTCCTCCAATAGGCACTTGGTTCTATTCGACACGAAAGATTTTATAGGCTCGGGGAATTTTCGCAAACGATAAATTCTCTCGGATGTAGCTTTTTTATCTCCAGAAAGTTATATGCATTATAACTATCTTTTTCTTTTACGAAATTACAATACATCGTTTTTGTTATTTTTAAATTCAATGAATACTTGGCAAATAACTAATAAAATCTAGATATTTCATTCGAAGAGTTATCATATCCTTCGGATTATCAATGAATTATGATTTTGATAGTCCATGGGGAGCATTGCTCATCTTGAGTATGGGTTTTTTCAGCGAGCTTCCCTATTCTGAGAAGTGGCCTCTAAGATCATTTTGGAGGTCTTTGTGAGCGGGGTGTGCAGATGCGTCTAGTTTCGATAATTTTTTATATAATTCTGCTCCTCATGGGTCCTTCTCTGACGCCTCTGGAGGCCAAACCCCCTCAGCTGACCCCTCGCTCCACTCGGCTCAAAATCGAGGAGATCCTGCATGCCCACGCCGAGCAGAGGACTATTACCGGGGAGATCATCGGGCGAATGTTAAGCAATTTCTTTGAAGAAATAGATCCTCAGAAGACCCTCTTTCTCCGCGAAGAGATCGAACCCTGGCTCTCTTCGACTCCTCAATCGCTCGATCTAATCCGCCGCGAGATCCACAAGGAGCGGTTTAACGCCTTCTTCGAGGCCTACAATCTGATGCCGCGCGTCCTTGAGCGAGCTAAACGGCTAGAGCCACTGGTGGAGAAGGCGGAGCTTCGCCAAGGGATCAACGCTGCTGCGCTGCGCAAAGCAGAGTGGTGCCAGTCCGAAGAGGAGCTTCTGGAGAGGCTGATTCAGATCCGCTCACTCCAGCGCACAGCAGTCTCTCAGCTAGGTGAAGAGGAACAGAACCAATTCTTTCAGAAGCTGGCTAAACGAAAACTCAAACGGGAGACAGAGCTCTTTCCTGCCGATCCTAAAGAGCAGGAGCAGGTGGCTCTCTCTTATGCCCTGAAGGCGCTCTGCGCCGCTCTGGATTCGCAGACCAACTACTTTACCCCCTCCGAAGCTTCGCAGTTTCTGATGCAGGTGCAGCAAAAACTCTACGGCATTGGTGCACAGCTGCGAGACGATCTAAACGGCTTCACCATCGTCCACATTGTCGAAGGCAGTCCTGCCAGTCTTGGAGGACAGCTGCGCATGGGCGATCGCATCATCGCTGTGAATGGAGAGCCTGTTGTGGGCATGGAGATTAGTGATGCTGTCGAGCTCATCCGCGGCCCAGAGGGAACAAAGGTGCTACTGACCATCTTGCGTACACAGGGAGAAGAGGCTATCGAAGAGAAGATCGATGTGGAGCTGGCTAGAGGCGAGATTGTGCTGAAAGAGAGCCGCTACGACGCCACTCAAGAACCCTATGGCGATGGCACCATCGCTATCTTGCGCCTCCACTCCTTCTACCAAGATGAGACCACCTCATCCAGCCAGGATCTGGCGAATGCGCTCCGCGAGATCGAAAAGGAGCGTATGATCAAGGGGGTGATTCTCGACCTCCGCGACAATCCAGGCGGCCTGATGAGTCAGGGAGTCTCGGTAGGTGGCCTGTTTCTTAAAAAAGGAGTCGTTGTATCGGTGAAGGACAACAGCGGACAGATCCAGCATATGCGCAATCTAGATGGCAAACGAAGCTGGGATGGCCCTCTGATCGTGCTGACAAGCCAGGCGAGCGCCTCCGCCTCGGAGATTGTGGCACAGACGCTGAAAGATTACGGCAGAGCGCTAATCGTGGGCGATCCCCACACCTTTGGCAAAGGCACCTTCCAGACCTTCACGCTAGAATCGTCACACTATAGCCGCGTCAATCCACAGGGCGAATTTAAGGTGACACGGGGCAAGTGGTACTCTGTGGGCGGCATCTGCCCTCAGCTGACCGGTGTGCAGCCTCACATTGTGGTGGTGGGCGCCTTCTCCTCTTTGGAAATTGGAGAGAAATTTTCAAAATATCCCCTACAACCCGATTCGATCTCGCCCAGCTTCCGCGACAGCCTTTCCGATCTGAATTGGGCACAAAGAGCCCATCTGGGCAGCAACTACCTAACGGAGTGTCAAACAGTTTCTACACTCTACGAACCCTTCATCGAGCAGCTGAAGACCAACTCGGCCGAGAGGATTCGCCAGAACAGCAACTATCAAGCCTTCATCTCCCTGCTACAGAAAGATGCCGGGCAAGAGGAGACCAGCAAAGAGGAGTGGGATCTCTTTGGACAGAACGATCTTCAGATGGAAGAGACTATCCAGATCATGAAAGATCTAATTTTCCTACTGGAGAAGCAAGAAATCAGACAGAGGGCAGCTTAAAACTGAGGAGATCTGCCATAATCGCAGCTCTCTATCGTTCGAGGCACTATGAGTCAGGTTCGCGTTCGCATTGCCCCCTCCCCCACAGGAGATCCCCATGTTGGCACCGCCTACATGGCGCTATTTAATTTGATTTTTGCACGCAGATATGGCGGCACCTTCATTCTGCGGATTGAAGATACCGACCAGACCCGCTCGAGACCGGAATATGAGCAGAGCATCTTCGATGCGCTCGCCTGGGCCGGCATTGGCTGGGACGAAGGTCCTGACGTAGGCGGCCCTTACGGCCCCTACAGGCAGTCGGAAAGAACCGAGATCTACCGCAAGTACGCCTATCAGCTGCTAGATGAGGGAAAGGCCTACAAGTGCTTTGCCACAGCGGAAGAGCTGGCCGAGATGCGCGAGACCAGCGCCAAACTGGGAAAGAAGATCGGCTACGATCGGCGCTACCGCAACCTCAGCCCCGAAGAGGTGAAGAGCCGCGAAGAGGCGGGACAATCCTACGTCATCCGCCTGAAGGTGCCTCTTTCGGGAGAGTGCGTCTACGAAGATGGAATTAAAGGGCGCATCAGCTGCCCCTGGGCCGATGTGGATGACCAGGTGCTGCTGAAGTCAGATGGCTTTCCCACCTACCACCTCGCCAATGTGGTGGATGACCACCTGATGAAAATCTCCCACGTGATCCGCGGAGATGAGTGGATGACCTCGACGCCCAAGCACATCCTGCTTTACGAGGTGTTTGGCTGGACACCGCCCCAATTTCTCCACATGCCTCTGCTGCTGGGCAAAGATGGACGCAAGCTCTCCAAGCGAAGAAACCCCACCTCCATCTTCTTCTATCGCGATAGCGGCTACCTCCCCGAAGCGTTTGTCAACTTTCTGACGCTGATGGGCTACAGCATGAGCGACGCCAAAGAGATCTACTCGGTCGAGGAGATCATCCAGAGCTTCGATGAGAAGCGCATCGGTGTCTCGGGTGCCTACTTCGATATGCAGAAGCTAGACTGGCTGAATCAGCACTACCTCATCCACACCATACCGCAAGAGAAACTGTGGGAGAGAATGAAGGCCTGGAGCTTCCATGACCAGTTCATGCAGCAACTCATGCCGCTCTGCCACACCCGCATCAAAACCTTTGGCGAGTTCATGGAGTTTGCCTCCTTCTTCTTTGTCAACCACATCCACCTTACAAACGAGCTACTCTCTCCAGGCTCCTGCACAGTGGCCCAGGCAGCGCTGCTGCTTCAAGCCATCATCTGGAGACTGGACGAACTGGAGGATTGGGGCTCAAGCGGCATCTCCACCGCCTCGCGCGAAGTGGCCGAGCGATTTGGCGTGCACCACAAAAAGGTGATCATGCCGCTGCTCTATGCCGCCATCACCGGCAAAGCAAGCGGTCTGCCCATGTTTGACTCGTTCCAGCTGCTGCGCAAAGATCGCGCCAGAGCGCGCCTGCTGACAGCCATTGAGTTTGCAGGGGGCATCCCCAATAAGAAGATGGATGAGCTGAAGCGCGCATGGGCTTCCGGCTCCTGCAGCGCACTCATGCAGCCCGCATGAAAGATCAGTTTGCCGCCATCCTAGAGGAGCGCAAGCTCCTCACCACGCCTGAGCGCCCGGAGGATCCCACCTACCACATGGTGCTGCGCAGCTGTGAAGGTGTGGTGGCCCCGTTTGCACCGGGTGATTCGGTGGCCATCTATGCAGAGAATGACCCCGCCATGGTGGAGGCGCTACTACGCCAGCTAGGCGCTTCAAAAGAGCAGCTGCTGCTCCATCCCAAAACAGGGCTTTCTCTGCCTCTTGGAGAGTTTCTGCTGAAAGAGGCCAACCTCACCCAGGCCTCCTCGAAGCTGCTCGATTGGGCCACACCACTGCTAGGTGAAGAGCGCTCGGCACTAGCCGAGCTCGAGCCCCTCGAGATCCTAGCAAGAGCCCCTTCTATCGACGCCGCTCTCTTCTGCCGCCTACTCTCGCCCCTTCTACCGCGCTACTACTCGATCGCCTCGTCCCCCCTCGTTCATCCGGACGAGCTGCACCTCACCGTCACCCTCAGCCGCTACCAGAAAGAGGGAGAGCTGCGCATGGGAGTGGCCAGCGGCTTTCTCTGCGACAGAGCCCCTCTTGGCAGCCGCCTACGCTGCTTCATCCAACCCAGCCGCCACTTCGCGCTGCCGGAAACTGGTGATACACCCATCATCATGGTGGGCCCCGGTACAGGAGTGGCCCCCTTCCGCGCCTTCCTGCAGCACCGCATTGCCACGGGCGCCACCGGCCCCAACTGGCTCTTCTTCGGTGAAAAGTATGAAGCGCATCAGTTCTACTACCGCCCCTTCCTGGAGCAGCTGGTCTCTCAGGGTCAGCTACGGCTGCATACCGCCTTCTCCCGCGACACAGCCAAGAAGATCTACGTGCAGCACAGAATGTGGGAAGAGCGCAACGAGCTCTACCGCTGGCTGCAACAGGGCGCCCCCCTCTACATCTGCGGCGATGCCACTCACATGGCCAAAGATGTCACCGCCACCCTCCTCGCCCTTCTCGAATCGGAAGGCTCCCTCACCCCCGAAGCTGCGAGACAGCGCCTCGCTCAGATGCGCAAAGAGAAGCAGCTCCGCCTCGATGTCTACTGATACCGTAGTCGCTACGGTGCCTCTCAAATCGCTTCAATCATTAGGCTTTGCCCCTCTGACCCTAACATTGGAGGAGTCTATGTCAACCAAACACACTCTATGCGGAGCGATGGCCCTTTTAGGACTTACCCTTGGATTACCAGCGATCACCTTTGCTTCAACTAACTTATACGCAGCATCTATGAATCAACAAGAATCGAACCGCGACCTAGTTCAACGCCTATTTGATTACGCATGGAATACCGATAGCATAGTGAGCTACGGAGAGTTTCTTGCGCCCGATATACAGGTTCATGGACCTGAGATGGGACGTGAAGAGTATGGATTAGAGCGTTGTCAGGATCTGGATCGGGCGCTGTTTCAAGCATTCGAAAAAAGGTCATTCTCTATTTCAAACATCTTTGCGCACGATGACAAGGTGGTTGTCTTCTGGGATGCCACCCTTTTTCACAAAGCGGACCTCACCCTGGTCGTAGAGGAGGTGATTCCCGCCACCTACAAAGAGGTGACACTGGGAGGCATCAGCATCTACCGCTGCAGTGAGAACAAAATCTGCGAAATATGGCAGGGGTTTGACCTTGTGGGACTTTGCCAAAGCCTTCGTAAGGCCGCAGATATGCAGCAGCTATCTAGACTCCAAGACACCCCCAATGCACCGCTCTATGTGCAAAACGCCCACCTTCTCTCACCTCGCGAGAGAGAGTGCTTGGCGCTACTGCTAGAGGGACAAACAGCTAAGGAGAGTGCGTTCGAACTCGACCTCTCCCACAGAACCGTCGAGTCCTATCTAGAGAGCGCAAAGACCAAACTAGGCTGCGCCAATAAGCGCGAGCTCTTCACCGCTGCTCAGCTACTCAGCCGCCTAAAATATCTCTAGAATATCGACAGATCCTCAACAGGCCGGGATCAGCTCCCGGCTTGTTGCCTTTTGAGGGTGGTTGCGATGTTCAGAACTTTTGATTGGATAGAATGCGACATAGGCTCAGAATCGCACTCTCTATGTCCGGTCTGTCCGGCCAAAAGCAGCAGTTTGGTCTTTACCATGCCTACCATTTCTGAGTTCTTTGGCATCCTGATCCTGATGTATTACAATGATCATGCGCCGCCTCACTTTCACGCTAGGTATGGAGAATATGAGGTGTTGATCCGAATCTCACCGCTTGGTGTTCTACAAGGCCACCTGCCACCAAGGGCGCTTAGCTTGGTTATCGAATGGGCTGGAGTATATCAGGTCCAATTGCTGGAAGAGTGGAACTATGCTGCAAACAACCAAAAGCTACACAAAATTCCGCCCCTTGAGTAGACCTCAGGGTATGGAATTCAAGAGAGCCAAGATCGTTTCCTGCCAACCTCGGCCGGGCTACCGGGTGTGGATTCGCTTTGATGATGGACTGGAGGGCGAAGTCGATCTCAGTGATTTGGTGGGTAAAGGCATATTCGAAGCTTGGAATTCAGTTGAGTTTTTCAACCAAGTCCATATCGATCCAAGAACTGATACCCTCTGTTGGGGAGAGGAGATTGATCTCGACCCCTACGTTCTCAGGGAGAAAATTTCCAAGAAGAGCTAGGAACCAGATTTTGAAAACTAAGGTGGACCCCAAAAACTGGACAGGTTAGTTAGTTTGCTTCACGCTACTTAACCAACTGAGCATGCAGGGAAATTGCATGAAGAAATAGCTTGATACTTCTTGACGATATACTGAAATTCTACCCTCAATCGCACCCCGAGGGAGAGTTGTTGCACAAATAAGAACTGTTATCAGACCGAGGGGAGAAGTTGGATGTGAATGAGCA